>JBELAJ010000494.1:0-6192 GCA_049508935.1 Terriglobia bacterium
ACAACCTGCACTGTCAAGCAAAAAACGAATGCGAATCTGCTCGGTCAGCGGGGACCGGGCGAAGCCATTGGAATTTCAGAGGGTTAAATGAGGAAGGAAAGTACGAATGCGGAATCGCTGTCTCCAATCCGATAATCGGGAGACCGAGCAATCGGGTGATCGGGTTATCGGGCGAACAAGAGCGCACCCAGGTTTGCACCTTGGATTCACGGCGATAGCGCCTCTCTGCGGATCACTGGAGACGGAGACCCTCCGGGCCGCAGTCGACCGCTCACCGGGCGCACACAACTAGTGCGCCACGATACGAATCGGCTTTTTGTTCACCCAATCACCGGATCACCCGATTACTGTGTTTCTTCCACGATCTGCCCATCGAAGAGGTGGATGGTCCGGTCGGCGAACTCCGCGTAACGCGGATCGTGAGTGACCATGCAGATGGTGGCGCCTTCGCGGTGAAGCTCGCGCAGCAAATCCATCACCGCCTCGCCATTCTTCGAGTCCAGGTTGCCGGTGGGCTCGTCCGCCAGCAGAATGGAAGGCTTCCCCGCCAGCGCGCGAGCCACAGCGACGCGCTGCTGTTGGCCCCCCGAGAGCTGCGAGGGATAATGCTTCATGCGGTGGGACATGCCCACCCGCTCGAGCGCTTCCTGAACTCGTTGTTTGCGTTCGGAGGACGGCATGCCGCGGTAGGTCAACGGCAACTCCACGTTTTCATAGACGTTCAGGTCGCCGATGAGATTGAAAGCCTGA
Source organism: Terriglobia bacterium (assembly GCA_049508935.1). Taxonomy (GTDB): domain Bacteria; phylum Acidobacteriota; class Terriglobia; order UBA7540; family UBA7540; genus CAVROP01. Next base: position 751 of record JBELAJ010000494.1, read on the forward strand.
AAAATGAACCCGATTTCACGGTTGCGAATCCGGGTGCGCTGCGAAAGCGAGAGGTCTTCCACCCCCGTGCCGTTCAGGGTGTACTTCCCCTCCGAGGGCGAATCGAGCAGCCCCAGAATTGAAAGAAGGGTGGACTTCCCACAGCCCGAGGGCCCGGCGATGGAAAGGTATTCTCCCTTCTTGATCCACAGGTGGATGCCAGAAAGAGCGTGGGTTTCCACTTCTTCGGTGTAAAAGACTTTGGTTACACCTTCCAGCATAATCAGTTCGGCACCATTGGATTTACTTCGCTCCGGGTTGTGTGGAGCAGTCGCTTGGACTTCCGAGTTCGAATCCATCTTTGTCTCCTTTTCTAAGCTATCAGCCGTCAGCTCTCAGCTATCGGCAAGCTGGCATACTGCCTTTCAGTGAATTCAATCGAAAAACATATTTCCCACCATTCCCAGTTCCCTGTCTCCTTTAACCTGACACCCGGCGCCAGACACCTGACACCTATTCGTACCGCAGTGCGACCAACGGATCGACCTTCGTTGCCCTGCGTGCAGGGATGTAGCTGGCCAGCACTGCCACGACGAGCAGCACACCCGAAACCGCAGCATAGGTCACAGGGTTCGAGGCGCGAACTCCGGAGAGCAGACTCGCCAGGAACCGGCTCAAGGCAAGTGCTCCGGCGAGCCCGATTCCAATCCCCACCGTAGCCAATACAACCCCTTGCGCCACCACCATGCGTAGCACGCTCGCACGCCTTGCTCCCAGCGCGATGCGAACACCGATTTCGTGGGTACGCCGCGCTACGTGAAAACTGAGCACACCATAGATCCCGACTGAGGTCAGGAACAGGGCGACGCCTGCGAATACCCCCATCAGCAGCGCGTTGAACGCCAGGCGGGCCACATCGCGGGCCACAATATCGGACATCGCCTGTACCTCCAACACGCGCTGGTCCGCGTTCACGGCGGCCACGGCTCCGCGGAGCGCAGCGCCGAGTGCCAAACTTCCGTTGGCGCGAACCACAAACGCCGTCGTGTCCAGCGGCCGGAAAAGTTGCGAGGCGGGCACATAAACGGTGGTTGGCTCTTCCTCATTAATTGCCAGATTCTTAACGTCGGCCACCACGCCAACCACCTCGCGTGCGGGTTCCAGCACCTCGGGGAATTGGCGCCCCCGGTATTCCCCCACCACGATGCGTTCTCCGATCGGGTTCTTCCCCTTCCACCACGCCCGTGCCACCGTTTCGCTCACAATCGCCACCGGGGTCGACAGTATGGAATCTGTTTCCTGGAATGCTCGTCCCTGGAGGATGGGAATGCGCATGGTCTGGAAATACTCCTGAGAGATGGCCCGGTACTCCATGCCGCCAATACTGTGCTCGGGGCGTCCCTCCTGTTGAGTCGGCAAATTGTTGGGTCCCGACAACGGGAGCTTATTGATCGCCGCGGCCGAAACGACGCCCGGCGCCATTCGGATGCGACGAAGCACCTCCTGCTGGAAAGTCCAGATCTGGGGCGCGGTGAGCTTAGCCGCCGGTACAAACGGAGTGGCCATAGTGTACACGTGGCGGGGGTCAAACCCCAACTTTTGCTGGTGCAGGTAGTAAAGGGTCTCGATCAACAGTCCAGCACCCACCAGCAGCATCAAGGAGAGTGCCGCCTCGCCGACCACCAAAACACTGCGCATGCGGTTGTGCGGCGTGCCCGCAGCGCCGCGCGTACCGCCAGCTTTAAGCATGTCATTCAAGTCCAGCTTTGTGGCTTGCCAGTAGGAAGTGAAGCCGAATACGAGTGTGGTGGCTACGGCCAAAAGCAAGGTAAATGCGAGCACGCGGCCATCCAGCCCAATGCTTGTGGATGCGGGAATATCCCAAGGAATTGAAGACACCAACGCCTTCAGCACCCAACCCGCGGCAAGCAGCCCCGCTGCGCTGCCGCCCACGGCAAGCATCAGGCTTTCGCTCAGGAATTGGCGAAGCATCTGCCACCGGTCTGCGCCGAGTGCCAGACGAATTGACACTTCGCGCTGCCGAGCGCTGGTCCGCGCCATGATCAGGCTGGCCACGTTGGCGCAGGCGATGAGAAGCAGAAAACCGACCGCTCCGAAGAGCACCAGCAGGCTGGTGCGCAAGTCGCCGGCCAGCCACTTCTGGTAGCTCTCGAGCTGGATGCCCCGCTGTCCCGACTGGGCAGAACCTTGCCGGTGAAATTGGTCGAAGACCACGTCGACGTTGGCTTGTGCCTGAGCGTAACTGGTTTCCCGACCCAAGCGAGCGATCACCCGGGTGTTCATCCCTGTGTCCTCAATGCCACTTCCCAGTTGCAATGGAATGAGAACATCTGCGGGCTGCTCGACGAATGTAAAACCCGGTGGCATCACTCCCACCACGGTGTAGACGTTGTCATTCATTACAAGCTGGCGGCCAATGACCTCGGGATCGGCTCCAAATGAATTCCGCCAGAGTGAGTCGCTCAACACGGCAACCTCCGCGCCGCCGGGCCGAGTCTCATCCCGCAGGATGCCACGGCCGATGGCGGGACGAACCCCCAGCACCGGGAAGAAGCCGTCCGTTACGCGCAGGGATTTAACCCACTCAGTGGCGTTGCCGTGCTTGATTGAAACCTCCCCTCCGCCGCGAAACCCCGCCACAGCCGCGAAGGCGCCGCTGTGGTCGCGGTAGAACTCAAACTCCGGCGCGGTCAAGGTGTCATTCAACGTTCCGTCCTTCCACTCCAGACTTACTTGGACGATTTCGTTGGGCTGAGGATAGGGCAAAGGTCGAAGCAGTACTCCGTTCACCACGCTGAAAATCGCTGTGTTCGCCCCGACGCCAAGCGCCAGCGTCAAGACCGCAACCGCGGTGAAGCTGGGATTTTTCGCCAGCATGCGGAGGCTGTAGCGGACGTCGTGGAGTAATGCGTTCACTCGAGTCTCCTTATCGGGAGATCCGGTGATCGGGTGATCGGGTGAACAAGAAAATTATGTCGATGGGTCATGAGAACGCAATATCCCGTTTGGGCCAAGATTTGCTCATGCTCTTTATTCATCCGATCACCCGATCTCCCGATCACCCGATTACTCGTACCTCAGCGCCACCATCGGGTCCACGCGCGTCGCGCGATGGGCGGGGATATACGCCGCCGCTGCTGCCACCAACGTCAGCAGAAGCGTAAATAAAGCGACAATGGGAAGATCAAGCCGCACTACACCGAAGAGCAGGCTCGAGAGAACCCGCGTTAGCGCCAGCGCCGCGGGCACCCCGATGGCCAACCCGATGACCACCAGCTTGATTGCATAGCCCACCACCAGCCCCAATACCGAGACGCGCTCTGCTCCCAGCGCCATGCGCACCCCGATCTCATGGGTGCGTTGGGTGACGGAATAGCTCAAGAGCGCATAGATTCCCGAAGCAGCGAGCACTAGAGCAACAATGCCAAAAATAAACATCATCCGCGCCGAGGCCTCCACGCCGCTGACATCGTCAGAGATGAGCTGCACCAGCGTCCGCATATCGTAGGGTGGGTCGTCTGGGTTCACGCTGCGCACTTGGGCTCGCGCGGCCGCAGCCATGGCGAGGGGATCGCCCGACGCCCGCACCACGACGCACGAAGACGCCATGGGCAATTGGGCGAACGAGAAGTACACGGTCGGGTCGGGATTGGGATCGAATGGCGATCTCTGGATATCGCCTACCACACCCACGACAGTTTTCCATGGTTCGTTGCTTTCTGCCCGGCCGAACTTAATACGCTTTCCCACCGGATCCTGGCTTGCCCAGATCCGATTGGCCATGCTTTGGCTGACAACAACACTCGCCGGAGCATTCGGGCCGTCCTGACTGGTGAGAAGCCGGCCCCTCAACAAAGGTATGCGCAGGGTGCGGAAGAAGTCCGGGGAAACGGTCTGCATCACGGCCATCCGCATCTCGCCGGGGGAGGCGGGAGGTTGCCCCTCAGCCGTGTACTCTGTCCGGTTCCAAGACCAACCTGAAGGCAGGCTAGTGGCCACAGCAGCCGATTCCACACCGGGCAGGCCCCGCAACTTCTCGATGACCTGTCTGTAGAACTCCCTCACGCGCGCATCCTCCTGATCTTTTGACGCAGCGCCGGGCTCTTGAGCTTGCCCTGAGCGTGATGAAGGGCCGGCACTTGCCGGTTCCACGCCGGCAGGAAGGGTCGTTGCGGAGGAGAGCGCGATGCGGAAGGTGAGCACGTTATTCCGATCGAAGCCCGGATACCTATTCAGCAACGTGCCGAATCCTTTCACCATCAGTCCGGCCCCCACGAGCAAGACCAGCGCCAGCGCGACCTCGCTGACCACCAGCAGGGCGCGCAAGCGCTGCCGCACTGGGCCGCTGCTTGAGCCGCGAGACCCCTCCTTGAGGGCCTCATTAGGGTCAGGGTTTGAGACGTGCAGGGCCGGCGCAAGCCCGGCCAAGATTCCGGTGAGGAGTGCAACCACGAGAGTAAAAGCCAGCACCGTGGAATCAATTTGCATGTGCTTGATTCCCGGTATGTGGGCGACGATAAAGGGCGGAATGGTGCGCTGCAGCATCTGGCTTCCCCAGCCGCCAAACAGCACTCCCGCCGCTCCACCGAGCAAGGCCAGAGTCACACTTTCGGCGAGTAGCTGGCGCGCGATCTGCCAACGGCTGGCGCCCAGAGCGCGGCGCAGCGCCAGTTCTTTTTCCCGCGCGGTGGCTCGGGCCAATTGGAGATTCGCCACGTTGGCGCAGGCGAGAAGCAGGACGAACACCGCGGAACCCATCAGCACCGAAAGGAACTGGCGACTTCCTTCGGTGAGATCCTCGACCAGCCCCAGCACTCTCACGCTGTGCCCCGCGTTCGTCTCCGGGAACTGTTGCGCCAGCCGCGCCGAGATGGTCCTGAGATCGGCCTCCGCCCGCGCCATCGTAGTCCCGGACTTTAAGCGGCCAATCACCTCCAAATAGTGGCTGGCGCGGTCGGCGTTCTCAGCGGGGCTGAGGTCAAGCGGCGCCCAAGCTTCGCCGCCCACGGGATAATCGAAGTCCGCCGGCATAATGCCGATGACTGTGAACGCTTGCCCATTCAAGTGCAGGGTCTTACCGACGATGTCCGGATCAGCTCCAAGATGCCGTTGCCAAAAGCCCTGGCTGAGAACCACGACGGATGCATGGCCAGGCTTAAAATCCTCTCCGCTGATGGCGCGTCCAAGCTGCGGCGGCATTCCCAGCAGGGAGAAGAAGCCCGAGGTAACTTGATAGCCCTCGACACGCTCTGCCACGCCGGTGCCGGTCAGGTTAACGTTCCATCCGTGGCTGGCGGCGAGCGTCTCGAACCCTGCATTCTGCTCCTGCCAATCTCGCAAGTTTGCCGGCGCCACTCTGATTTGGTATTCATTCTGCTTCGGCGCTGTCTCCCACACATCCACGACGCGATGCTGATCTTTAAAAGCAAAGGGATGAAGCAG
>JBELAJ010000495.1:0-6176 GCA_049508935.1 Terriglobia bacterium
TGCCGCACCGGAAGATTGTTGTAGTCACGCGCAAAAAACTGCCCGAGCGTCGCAAACCTCGTTAGCTTGCAGCAACTTGCACGTAAAGCGTCACTCCAACTCAATGGTGAACACCCGTTACATGTTAGCACCAGCCGGACTAGCCTGTCAAGCCTAGAATAATAAGCTAGACAGTGACGGGATGAGACAGCCCTCTCCCTTGGGGAGAGGGTGGACCGCTGCCGGCGTTTTCATCAGCCGGAGCGGGCCGGGTGAGGGGTCACTTGCTCCCTCGTGGGTGGCGCATGCATGGAGAGAGGGCCCCGAGTGACCACGGGGCCCCGTCTTGGGGTACATGGTAAGACTTCCTAGGTTTAATAAACATCTAATAACCGTGTATATACTTTGTCTGTGCACTTTTGCTCACTTCTTTATTTTTCTTAGCAACGCGACTTTGTATCACTACCATCCATGGAAAAGGCGTGAAAGAGCCCGGAATGTGTCATCCTGAGCATTGACAGCCGCGGGGGCTGCCCTTGCTGACCAGAAAGACGACGCTTGTTCCTCAGTAAGGGTTTGTTGAAAACAAAAGACATACGCGTCGTCTTTCTGCAGAGAGCCCGGAATGTGTCATCCTGAGCCCGTTCGCTTCGCGGAGCGAAGGAATTCCCGCGCCACAGTGGGCGGAAGCCTACACCACAGCGCCGGGCGGCGCTATCCCTTCTTGTTGGCCGGGCTCAGCCCTTGAATCGGCCAGGCGAAATCTTTGAATTCGCCGGTGTAATCGAAGCTGCCGGCGGCAATGGGCTTCTCAGGTTCGGCAGTAATTCCTGCCTTGCGAATCTGCGCCAAGAGCTCAGCCTCGTGAATCCGCGAGGCGTCGTATTCGACAATCAGAAGCGGGCCGTCAAAAGAAATCCCTCTGATCCCGTAAAAGGTGGAGAGGTTCCGCAAGCGCTCAAAGTCGTGGGAAGTCAATTCCCGTTTAAGGTGATAACGCGTCGTTAGGAACGTCATGCTGTGTACCTCTAAAGTTCCAGCCGCCGCAAGCGCAGCGCGTTGCTGATGACCGAGACAGAACTAAAGGTCATGGCCGCGGCCGCGACCATGGGGCTCAGGAGCAGGCCCAGGACCGGATAAAGCACTCCCGCCGCCAACGGCACCCCAAGAGTATTGTAAACCAGCGCGAAGAAAAGGTTCTGGCGAATATTGCGCATGGCGCCTTTGCTCAAACGGCGCGCCCGCACGATCCCGCGCAGGTCTCCTTTCAGGAGCGTGATCCCGGCGCTCTCGATGGCCACGTCGGTTCCGGTCCCCATGGCGATGCCCACCTGGGCCAACGCCAGCGAGGGCGCGTCGTTAACGCCGTCCCCAGCCATAGCCACTACGCGCCCTTCCGCCTGGAGCCGTTTAATGACCTTGCCTTTCGCGTCCGGCAAAACCTCCCCTTCAACTTCATCGATGCCCAGCTCGCGCGCCACCGCGATGGCGGTTCGGCGCGTATCGCCGGTAAGCATGACCACGCGGATGCCGTCCTTGTGCAACAGCCGCAAGGCTTCCCGTGCAGACGGTTTGATGGGGTCCGTCACGGCAAGCAGGCCGCGCGCCACACCGTCCACAGCCACGAAGACCACGGTCTGGCCCTTGCCTCGAAGTTCGCTGGCTTTGTCGTCGAGTGCAGCCAGGCTGATCTTTAGCCTCTCGAAAAGCCGCTGGTTTCCGAGCGCCACGGCTTTACCCTCGACTTCTCCCACCACGCCCTCGCCGGGGATCGAACGGAATTCTCGAGCCTCGCCAAGCTCGCCTCCCCCCCTCGCTGGGTTGGCGCCAACGCTATCGACTCCCCTCCTCGCTGAGGAGGGGATCGAGGGGTGGTGCTCTCTCTCCAGCGCTTCGGCCACGATGGCCGCGGCCAGAGGGTGCTCGCTTCCTCGCTCGAGGGTTGCGGCCAGGTGCAGCACTTCGGCGGCGTTCCACCCGGGCAGAGGATGAACCGACGCCACGCGTGGTTTTCCTTCCGTCAGCGTGCCGGTCTTGTCCACCACCAGCGTGTCCACTTTCTCGAGGATCTCGAGCGCTTCGGCGTTCTTGATCAATACACCCGCCTGCGCGCCGCGCCCCGTCCCCACCATAATCGACATCGGCGTGGCGAGTCCCAGCGCGCAAGGGCAGGCGATGATCAGCACCGCCACCGCATTTACCAGCGCATAGGCAAACCGCGGTCGGGGGCCCACACTCGCCCAGACGATGAAGGTCAGCACGGAAATCAGAACCACAGCCGGAACAAAATAGGAAGAGACAACGTCCGCCAAGCGCTGGATGGGTGCACGGCTGCGCTGCGCTTCTGAGACGAGTTGCACGATGTGCGCCAGCAGAGTATCGTTGCCGACGCGTTCCGCCCGCATCAGAAAACTCCCCGAGCCGTTCACTGTCCCGCCCGTCACACGGTCTCCAACCCGCTTCTCGACCGGGATGGGCTCGCCCGTCACCAGTGATTCATCAATCGAGCTCGAGCCCTGGAGGATCACGCCGTCCGTCGCGACCTTTTCTCCGGGTCGGACGCGCAGCCGGTCGCCGCGTGCCAGGCGGTCGAGCGGCAGGTCCTCCTCGCTGCCGTCGCTGCGCACCACGCGCGCCGTCTTGGGCGCTAGTCCCAGGAGTCTCCTGATCGCGCTGCTCGTCTGAGCCCGGGCGCGAAGCTCCAGCACTTGGCCCAGAAGCACCAGCGTGGTGATCACGGCCGACGCTTCGAAGTAGACCGGGACCTCGCCGCCCGCGCTGCGAAACGACTGCGGGAAGCTGCCGGGAATGAGAACCGCGGCCACGCTGTAAACATAGGCGGTGCCCGTGCCGAGGGCGATCAAGGTAAACATGTTCAGGTGACGATTGACGAGCGACGCCCAGCCGCGCTCGAAGAACGGCCAACCGCCCCAAAGCACTACCGGCGAGGCCAGCGCAAGCTGCACCAAACTGGGCAGGCGCGCGGAAACGGTGTGCTGAAGCGGTTGCCCCGGAATCATGTCTGACATGGCGAGGAGGAAGACGGGAAGCGTCAGAGCGAGGCAAACCCAGAACCGGCGGGTCATCAAAACCAATTCAGGATTCGCTTGCTCTGCCACGGCCACTGTGCGCGGCTCCAGCGCCATACCGCAGATGGGGCAGGTTCCAGGCCCGTCCCGCACCACCTCGGGGTGCATGGGGCATACATACTCGGTGCGGGCGGCGCGAACTGAAGTTGTAAGCGGCTTGAGAGCCATCCCGCATTTCGGGCACGCGCCCGGCCCCTGCTTTCGCTCCTCAGGATGCATCTGGCAGGTGAAGATCGCACCTTTATCCGCCGGTGTCATTCCGAGCGGAGCGAGGAATCTCGCACTGCTTTCCGCTGTCTCTGCGGCCGCCTCAGTTCGGCTGGGATTCAGATATTGATTGGGATTGGCGCGGAAGTTCTCCAGGCAGGAAGCATGGCAGAAGAAGTACTCCTTCCCCTCGTGAACGTAACTGCCCACCGCATCCTCGCGGCTGATCTCCATTCCGCAAACGGGATCAAGCACGGTGGCGCTTGCCGGCGCCTGCGGCGTTGCGCCTTCGGGTGAACGATCTTGGCCATCGTTTTGTTTCATCGAGTCAAGCATACGGCGGTCGCACCGAGTCAGCAAGAGCCGACGGATTCGGGGTAGTACAGGCACTCCTGCCTGTGCTTGCGGTCAGGCGAGCTCGATTCAGGCACAGGCAAGAGTGCCTGTGCTGCGCTAAGGGCGGTAGGCGCTGCGATCTTAACCACCGATCAGTTCAATCTTCGCGCGATGCCCCGGCGCGGAGGCGAGTGCGTGGTCGCAGGTCAGAAGCGACGCACCAAGAGCTTCCGCCAAGGCGACGTATGCGGCGTCATAAGCCGTGAGGTTTCGGCGCAATTCCCAGATACGCTCGAGAAACGGCCAATGGGCGTGGCGTTCGAGCGGCATTTGGGCGAATGCCAGGAGCGCTTGGCGAGCCCGTTGTGGCGACATCTCGCTTGATGCCTGATAGCGCCGCAAAACTTGCGCAACTTCCAGGTCGATCAGGTGAGGAGCGTGGAGTTCTTCGCCAGGGTCGAACAAGCGAGGCGCAAGCCGTGCGACGGATGGCCTGTTCAGCAAGACCTCGACCATCACGGAGGCATCCAGCACTTTCAACGGCTGTCCCTCTCCTCGCGAATGATTTGAGCAGGAGGCACGCGAGGATTGACGGGAGAGAGGCGCGCCAGCCGCTCCATTATCTCCTCCGTGGTCGGCCGCTCGGCGACGCGTTTAATTTCACGCAGCAGGTAGTCGGAGAGCGATTTGCCTTCCAGTGCTGCGCGCGCCTTGAGCTTGCGGTGCAGCGGGTCAGGGACATGGCGAATTTGTATCATCGTTGACATGTGCATAGCATAGTTGCATGTGCGGCACATGTCAAGCTGCATCCTTATTATCGCCCAGCGTGCAATTTCCGGAAGGCCGCAAGACACTTCTCTGCTGTCTCCATTTCCGGGTAGTCGCTGCCCTCCTGCTCGATCAGGTAATACTCGATTCCTCCCGTCGTTTCAGCGGCAGCAAAAATCTTCTTCCACGGGGCAATCCCTTCGCCGGTCAGCACTTTGTATCCCCGCTGGGGAGACCAGTCCTTGACATGCATGGAGCGGATGCGGCCGGGGTTTTGCTCGATCCAGGCGACAGGGTCGCCGCCCGCCTCAAGACACGTTCCCACATCGAATTGCAGCATGATATCTTTCTCCAGCGTCGCGGCAAGCACGTCCATGGGTCTCCGTCCTGCGACGGGGCGCCATTCGGCGCCATGGTTGTGATAGCCCGCGTGCAGGCCCTGGCGTTTCATGGTGTCGTCGGCCCTATTCAGGGTCTCCGCCACGCGTTCGTAGTCATCCAGGCCTTTCAACTCGCCGGGACTAGCCAACACCACGTAGCGGCTACCAAGCGTTTTATTGAGGTCCATCGATTTGCTGAGGCCCTCCGGGGTAAACGACTTCAAGCCGTTGTGGCTCGAGTAGCAATGGATGCCGAGTTCATCCAGTTCGGCGCGCACCTTGCCGGCATAATCGGTTGTCCAATCGAAGTAAGGCGCGTAGAATTCCACGCACTGGTAACCTATGCGCGCCACGCCGCGAACGGTCCCCATCAGGTCTTTCTTCAGATCGTCGCGAACGGAGTAGAGTTCCAAGCCCACCGGAATCGATTTCGAAGCTGGCGCGGCCGCCACCAGCGGCGCCGCGGCCATAGCACCAAGAAAAGTACGACGTGAAATGATATTTGTGTTCATGATGAGCGAATCTTATCACATAATGTTGCACCAAGGAGTATGACCATGACAAACAGCGATTCACGATTTTTCGGTCGTCGCGAGATGGGCAAGGGCGCTTTGCTGGGCGGCGCGTCATTGCTCTTCGGTGCTCAGGCAACGGCGCAGGCGCAGGTTCCGTCCGCGGGCCGCGAACACATGAGCGTGCGTGATTTCGGCGCCACCGGCGATGGCAAGACGGACGACTCGAAAGCCATTCAGCGCGCTCTGGATGCGGCGGGAGACGTGCGGGGAACGGTCTTCGTTCCGTCCGGGGTGTATCTTTGCGCGGACCTCAAGATGCGCCCCAACACCGCCCTGATCGGCGTGCCTACGTGGGATTATCACAATCCTGGCGGAACGGCCCTGAAGCTCTCGAGCGGCGATGCGAAATGCCTGCTTAACATCGGCGAGGCTCAGGGCGCCACGATTGACGGCTTGGGTTTCGACGGGGGCCGGTTAGGCAAGGGCGTACACGGAATCTTCCTCGACAAGCCCGATTATGGAAAGCACGAGGACGCCTTTCGCATCGAGCGCTGCCAGGTGCTACGCTTCACGGGCGACGGCGTGTGCCTTGCGCACGCCCGGTGCTTTTCCGTCCGGCAGTCGATGCTGGCCTACAACAGTGGCGACGGTCTGAGCCTGCGCGGCTGGGACGGGTTCCTCAGCGACAACTGGTTTTCCGGCAACCGGCGCGCCGGTTTCGGGGCGCGCAACGAGAATGCCTCAGTGACCTTCACCTGCAATCGCGTGGAATGGAACGGCGAAGAGAATATGGTGATCGATAGCTCGGACGGCTACCAGATTACCGGCAATTTCTTTGACCGCGCGGGCACCTTCGGAATCGCCTTGCGCAACAGCCGCCACGGATGCTGCTCAATCACTAT
>JBELAJ010000496.1:0-6148 GCA_049508935.1 Terriglobia bacterium
AAAACAAAACTGCAAATGCCACATTAGCGGCGAATTTCGAGTTCCGAATTTCGCTTCTCGAGTTTCGCGTTTCGTCTCAGTCCTTATCCAAGTAATAAAAACATTGAATTTCATCAGCGGCAAATCCTATGCGGTGATTGGCTAGAAAAGGGTACCCATCAAAACACAATTCTCTGATTTCCGAATGGGCCTCCTTTTATGTTCGAGCGTCGCGAGTGGGGCAAGCAATGCTCTCTATGATTGGCAGGCCACCGAACCAGAAACTGCCGTCCCGACCCGTAAGTTTCGGACTCGAGTTTCGAACTTCGATTTCCCCACGGAGGAGCGTCATGAAAACCCGTTTTCCCCTTTCAGCGTTGGCTTTGCTCGCGTTACTCGCTTTCTTTGGCATCCCGGATGGAAGATTCGAAGCCCAATCCACTTTTGGGAGCGTACGCGGAACTGCGATGGACCAGACAGGCGCGGCGATCCCCGGCGCGCGCGTCACCCTGCGCAGTCTCGACGAAAGCACCGAAGTAACAACCAACAGCGACACCGAAGGCACCTTCCTTTTCGAGAATCTCAAGCCGGGCCATTACGCACTCACGGCGATCCAGGAAGGTTTCTCCAGCGCGGTCATCGATCAAATCGAACTCTCCGCCCGGCAGGCCCTGCGGGTCGACGTCAAGCTGACGGTCGCCGCCCAGTCGCAGACCGTCGAAGTGACTGCGGCGCGGACCATCATCAATACTGAGAATGGCACGCTCTCCAACGCCGAGAGTTATGCCGAGATGACCACTCTGCCCATCAATTCCCGCGCTGTCTCATGCAGCCCACTCGCGGCGCTGGCTACCAATCCCGACGTCACCACCGACAGCCAGGGAAACATCAACGTGGGCGGCTCGTCCGCGGCCCAGACGGGCTACTCGGTGGACGGCATCTCCACCGCGAATGTGCGCATGAACGGTGCCTTGAAGGATGCCTATCCTTCCCAGGAAGGGATTCAGGAAATGAACGTCACGGCGTTCAACAACAATGCCGAGTTCGCGCAGATTGGCGACGTCACCTTCACCACCAAGAGCGGCACCAACCAGCTTCATGGCAGCCTGTTCGAATACCTTCAGAACGACGCCCTGGACGCGAACATTTACAACTTCCCGACCAAGGCGCCCAAGCGTTTTAATACCTTTGGCGGAAGCCTGGGCGGCCCCGTCACCATTCCTCATCTGTACAACGGGAAAGACAAGACGTTTTTCTTTCTCGACTACGAGGGAAACCGGAAGACCACCTCGGCGCCGGAAGAGCTTCTGGTTCCGACCGCAGCGGAACGTGCGGGCAACTTAAGCGCCCTGGCCGCGATTCCGGGAACTCCCGGAGTGCTGATGGACCCCTTTACGAATAAAGCCTACCCGAACAATACCGTCCCGGGCGGCCCGGGCAATCCGTGCACCAATTCCGTAGATTGCATCAATCCCGTCGCGCAGGCATTGCTGAACGATTGGTATCCGCTGCCCAATGCGAACTTGAATCAGGTGAATCCTGCCTACAACTACCAGACGCTCGTGCCCATCCCGTCCAACTCGAATGGCTGGGACCTGCGAGTAGATCACGCCCTCACTTCCAAGCAACAGATTTACACCCGCTTTAACTGGAAGAACGTGTTCCTCACCGAGGCCAATAACGCGGGCGTCATTTCCCCTGCAAACAACTTCCTGCCCAGCGACGGAGCGCACGAGCGTAACCGCAGTTTCCTGGTTTCTTACAACTATGCCATCAGCCCCACCACCGTGAACGAGTTCCGGTTCGGATTCACGCATTTTGCGGAAAATGACACGTTCCCGATCGAAGGAGCGAGCGCGATCTCTCAACTCGGGCTGGTCCTCAACAACGGGATTAACCTTGCCGCGCATCCCACGGGCGATGCCTTTCCCACCTTTTCGTTCAGCGACGGCACCGTGACCACCATCGGGCAGGACAGGGTTGGAGCGACGATTTCCGGAAACATCCAATTCACTGACAATGTCACGCGCATCCTGCACAAGCATACGCTGCGCTTCGGAGTGGATATGCGTAGAGAGCTTTACAATGCCCCGATGTTTTACGCTCCCTCCGACGACTACGGCGACTTCACCTTCAACGGCTCCCTCACCAACTACTCGTTTGGCGATTTCCTGCTCGGCATGCCGCAGTCGTTCTTCGCCGTCACCAGCCCTCAAATCAATGCCTACAGTTACCATTGGGGTGTTTACGGCCAGGACGAATGGCAGGTCAATAGCCACGTCACCCTCAACTTCGGGTTAAGGTGGGAACTGCTTCCCGCGTTTTTTGAAACTTACGGCGACCTGGCCAGCTTTCTCCCCAAGGACAACAGCATCGTCGTGTCCAACCGGTTCCTGACCACGGTCGCGAATAGTCCCCTCCTCACCAACATCTACACGGGTGTGCTCGAGTCGTTCAACGCCTGCACGCTTCCCAATCGCAACCCGAATCTCGCGTGCTCGGGTGTGATGACGGCCAGCCAGGCCGGTCTCCCCCAGGGCCTGCGGCACACGCCTCTTCACGATTTTGACCCGCGCGTCAGCGTTGCCTATCGGCCCTTCAATGATGACAGGACCGTGCTGCGCGCGGGCTTCGGCATGTTCACGATGACCACGCTCGGCCCCATGTCGTTCAACAACGCAGGGGTTGCCCTTTCGGATCTGCTCAGCTTCCCCAATTCCGCCAGCCATGGCGCGCCGGCCTTTCAGTTTCCGCAAACCTCGACGCCCGGCCCCGTCTCTCTCGGCGGCGGCTCCTATGAGGAGGGAGACGATCCCAACTTTAAGGACCCCACATCCGCGCAATGGAACTTGACGCTGGAACGGCAACTGACCGCGAACACGACCCTCCGGCTGAGCTACGTCGGGCAGGGCACCTGGCATCTTCCCGTCACCGTCGATCTGAACCAGATTGCGCCCAGCACCACGCCCTACGTGCCGGCCAACGGTTGGGCTGATCCGCGCTCTCCCTATCAGAACTGGGGGATGCTCATGTTTTCAGAAAGTATCGGAAACTCGAACTACGAAGCGGGCATCGCCGAGGTCCAGCATAAGACCACCTATGGATTGTCGTTTCTGGGAAGCTACACCTGGGCGAAGAATATCAGCGATGCGCAAGGCACCGACGCGCCCACCGTCTTCGCCGGCGAAGAGCCCTATGCCGTGGAGATTGCCAACCGCTTCAACCTCCACTACGACCGCGGCAACGTGGTGGGCACGCCGCGGCAACGCGTGCTGCTGACCGGCGCTTACCAATTGCCCTACGGGCCAGGGCGCCATTGGACCGGTGGCAACAGATTCCTGAAAGGCGCTTTGGCAGGCTGGGATTTCAGCACCGTGACGCTGCTTCAAACGGGTCAGTGGCTGACGCCCACCATGAATCCGAACGACGACCAATCGAACACCGACCTGAATAATGAGCGCTATCTGGGAGGCGCCGTGGCGCGTCCCGATTGCGTGGGGAATCCAATCTCCGCAAATCGCTCCGCTCAAAACTACTACAACCTCAGCGCCTTCGCTCTTCCCCCGGCGGACGCCGGACGCTTTGGCTCTTGCGGTTTGGGAGGATTGCAAGGCCCCGGGGAAATCAATGTGAACGCCGGCCTCGCCAAGCAGTTTCTATTCAAGGAGCATTATCGCCTGCGATTCGAGGCCACCTTTGCCAATGTGCTGAACCACACGAACTTCGCGCCCCCGGCCTTGAACGCCAGCAACCCCAGCACCTTCGGCGTGTTGGATGCCGCACTGCCCCAAGGATTAGGCGGAAATCGCACCGGCCAACTAGCCCTGCGGCTTGACTTCTGATCGCCTTGCGGGGACGGCTTTACGACGCTATTTGACTGGAATTCTGGTCCCGGCATCGGGGCTGATGGTAGATCCCTGCCCATAAGACGCAACATGCAGTTCGGACTGCATCTAATATTGTGATTGGCGCTCAGCTCGCAAAGGGTCTTGCATGGGCAGGACCCCATCGCCGCGCCGGTGCTACTGAGAGTACCGAGGGATTTAAGGATGTCAGATTGCGGAGTTCTGCCCGGGTCAAAGGCCACGGCCGCCCGTCGGCGAAAGATGGCAGCGCGCTTCTCGTGGTTAGGAGTGGGCCGGGCCGCGGCTTTGGTCGTTGTGTTCGCGATGGTTCCACAGGGTCTCAAGGCGCAGGACCACACCGAGATTGCTCAACTCTTCCGGCAGTATCACGTAAAGGAACAGATCGTCAAGCCTCCCAGCGGACTACTGAAACACCCGTACCTCGTTCCCAGCGGACCTTATTTTCAATTGTTCGACTGGGACATGTACTTTATGGGAGTCGCCTTGAGCTACGATGGAGTCGGTCAGCCGGTTGCCGATTCTGTGAAGGATTTTCTTGAGCTTGTGGACGAGAATGCCAACAACGAAGGTTACATACCCCGTGAGATTGCCCCGCAGGCCTTGTGGGCTCTGCCGGAGATGTGCAAGCCGTTTCTGGCGCAGGCGGCTTGGAGAGCCTCCGAAACTCTGGGCGATGCCAACTGGGTCGGCCCTTATTATACGAAACTCGCTCATACTCTGGAATTCTGGGAGAACGCGCGGCGGTCGCCGGACGGTTTCTTCCGCTGGTTTAACGGCGTAGAAAGCGGCGTGGACAACAATCCCGCTGTCTCGGACTCGCCCGCCGGCGTGACCGAGGGCGTGGATTTGCAGTGCTATCTCTATCGCGAATACCTGGCCATGGGAATGCTAGCGGACCGTCTGGGCAAAAGCGACGACGCAGCGCGCTACAACGCCAAGGCCGCAGATTTGAAATCCCTGGTTCAACAGAAGATGTGGTCTGATGAGCAGGGGATGTTCCTTAACATTGACTCGCGGACCGGCCAATTCGTTCCCATCAAGACCTGGACAAACTTCGTTCCCCTGTGGGCGGGGATTGCCACTACCAGCCAGGCAACACGCATGATCCATGATCACCTATTGAACCCGCAGGAATTCTGGGCCGCTTACGGCGTACGAACGATCGCCCCCCAAGAGCCGCTCTACAATCCGAAGTCCGGTTACTGGCGTGGACCAGTTTGGATCATCTCCAACTATCTCCTTATGCATGGCCTGATGAATTACGGGTTCAATCAGCCCGCGGAAGAGCTCGCCCGGAAAACCGTGGACTTATTAGTCAAGGACCTGAAGGCGACCGGCGGAATGAATGAGAACTACAACCCGGACACCGGCGCCCCCGCGGCAGCCGGACACTTTGTGAGCTGGGACCTGCTTGGCGAGCACATGATCGAAGAAGCAAAAGCTCAGAGCGATCCCACGGCTCTCACTCGATTGCACTAGTCGCGAAACACGCCGTCTGCAAAAGACCGCCCGAATCCGTATGAGCCCAGAGCTTCCCTCGTGACAGAAATCAGACCAGCACCGTTCGTGCCTTTCAATAAACCGCGGAAGCGAATAGCGGTTCGCATAGCGAGTTTAGTTCTGGCGTGCGACGCATCACGTGTTGACAGAGGCCCATAACCATCTTATCGAGTTCCAGATTCATGCGCCTCTGCGGCTTAAGTCGAAGCCTGCTTCACAATCTTGTCGTATCTCTCAAGATAACCGAAGCGGGGAGCCTCGAGGGGATGGTCCAGGTCGTGGCCGATTTCTTCGGCGTGGTCATATGGCCAGGTATCGGGGTCGAAGTCGCCCCACCGCGCAGAAGCGACATGCACCAGACCATCATTGGGCTGGCCGGTATGGGCTTGGATGTACTCGTGGAAGGGCAGGAGAATGCGCGCGGTGGCGCTGGTGCCCGGGCGGCCCGCGCCCGCTACGGAGGAATAGCGTATGGCGGGGTGGTCCGGGTAGCGCTGATTGAACTTCTGCATCGATACCGTGGTCAGATCCCCGAGGCCTTGCAGGGAGATGCCGAAGTGATTAAGGATCTCTCCCACGCCTTCTTCCAGATCGCCGAGGCGCTTGACAAGCCCCTGCAGGTGGTTGAGGACGCCCGTTTCTTCATTGGGCTGTAACGCCAGCAGGTCGGCAATCGGCGAACCGCGATGCGGCGAAGAAACGCTGGTGAGCGAGGCAATTCGAGCGGCGACATCCTCCTCTGACGTCTTGCTGCTAGCCGGCGAGAGAACATAGCGGCTGTCGAGACCTCCCATGCTGTGGCC
>JBELAJ010000497.1:0-6121 GCA_049508935.1 Terriglobia bacterium
ACCTGGGCTCGCTGGGCGTGGGCGAATTCGCTGCGCGCCGGGATTACGACTTCCTCCTCACCCGCCCCCGCCCGCGAAGGCACTTCGTTTGGACCGCGTACCTTGCGGGAATGTCGCAACTGTGCCTGCTGGCGCTAGTGCCGCTCACCGTTGCCCTGACGACTCTCCTTGTGCTGACCTCGCACGTCTTCCCGCTTCAAACGTGTCTGTTGACTTTGGGAGCGTTCGCATTGAGCGCTCTGGCATTCGGTGCTGCATTCGCCTTGTCACTCGCCACCGGCAGCAGTCGAAGCGGCTTCGAACTGGTTTTCTCACTCCTGATCGTCTACTACGCGGTGCGGGAGATCCGGTGGGAGCTTGCGATGTGGGGCTTCATCAGCCGAGCGGTTGAAGTGTCTCCAGTCTATGCGCACGGCGCCTACGACTGGCTGCTAACCCGCCAGCACGTGAACTTTCTGGTGCTTTTTCTGATGCTCGCCGCCACGTCCATCCTGCTCTTTGTCGCGCAATTCGGGTTTGAGAGAAAAGACCTCTAGGGAGCGGCGAGTGCCCGGAGAAAGTAATGCCTCACTCCGCCTGCGGCTGACGAAGCCGCTGTCGCAGGCCACCCTTCCCGATTTCTGGGGTCCGATGGTCCGATCCGAATCAGACCAGAAATCGGACTTCACGAGGCAGAGGGCAGTCTTCGTATACGATGCCTTTCCCCTGACACCTGGCACCTAGCACCCGACACCTACTTCAGATCGAGGAAATATCGACCCAAGTAGAGGCGCGCGCCGGCTTCTTTACTCAGAACTACATTGAGTGGTTTAGGTTGTTTGACGGCGTTGTCTTTCTTGGCCGCACACTCCCCCACCGCCTCGCCGGCCTGGTTGTAAAGGTGAAACTTCGCGTCCTGGCTGCTGGTCGCGGCGGGCTTCTCGAGGCCGAACCCGTAGCTCCCCACGTTAAGCGGAACACTGCACACCGACACCGCCCCTTCCGCAATGGCCATCCCGATGTATTTCTGCTTAATCTGGGCGCTGTATCCTGTGGTGTCGATCAAGGCCAGAACCAGTCGGGCGCCTCGCGGGGTTTTCAGCAGCACGGCGTTACGTTTCTCCACCGGGATCCTGTTGCCTTCGAGGTAAAAATCATTGGGTATTCCAGAATCAAAGGCCTTGCCGGTGAGTTGCGTGAAGGCGCCCTGGGCGCATGCGCTGCGGGGCGCGGTAATGAGTATGGCCAAGGCGACTATAACCAGTCCGCCGAATCTCTTCATGGTTTTTCCTCCTTAGAGATTTCTCGGGGCGAGATGCGACTGCCCGAGGTCCAGCTAATCAGCCGCAGTCTATCACGAAAGCCCTGACGCGCGGCAGCGCAGCTTGACGGACTGCCGCCTCCCCAGGTCAATCGGCCCTAAACGCCATCGTAGTCATGAGCGCGAGGGCGGATTGCGTGGTATCAAGCCGCGTGTGCTGCACGACCACTTTAACGTTGCTTTCGATCTTGAGTGCAAAGGGCGTTCCAACCGGAATCGACTGCCCGCGACGGTTCTTGAGCGGACCGATCCGGATATGGTTGGTACGGCGGGCTGGGCACGTCGCCTGGAGCCCCTCGATCGGCTCACGATTCTCGAAATAAGCAGTGAGTTTCAATGTGGCGGGCTTCTTGCCGACGTTCAGAACACAAGCCGATTCATGACTCTTGAGATTGCCGGTACTCTGCGCCGGCAAGAAACAATCAGGAACAATCCATACCTTGCCGCCTGCTTTTTCACTTGCCATTTTCGCCTCCTCGTTGCTTGAAATCTTCCATCGGAAATCGGCGATCAGGTCCTACCTTCGCGGAAAGACGACCTCGCCGGACGGGTCTCTTTGTTGGACCGCCTTAACCTGCTGGTTTTCCATTACAAATTCCCAGACCAAGTCAGAGAATTCCTTGACGTGGAATCGCAGGCCTTTATACGGGATCAGCTTTTCTTCGGGCTCGCCGGGCATCGCCACATAAAGGCTGCCGTCGTGCTTCAGAACGACCTGAAACTTCACGCCGGTTGGGTTCTCGTAAGTCCCCGCGAGCCGCGAGAGGATCTGGGGTTCAAGCGTCTGCGGCCGGCGGGTGAAGCTTGCCTCAGCTTGGTCCAGGGACATCACCGCGGCCGCCACGTCGCCTTGAGGATTAGTGATGAAGTTCACCGACCACTTTCCGTAGATCTCGTCATCAGGCGTGTCGAAGCGGTCGTAATGGAAGCGATTAAGGGGCAGTTGAATCTTGTGAAAACCGAACTGGAGCTGTTGGTCCTTCATCACGATCTTCAACACTCCATAAGCGGGGTGCTCGTATTCGCCCACGTAATCCGCGAGGGGATGGGAAGCCAGGGTGTTTGGAACGCGATCCTCTCCCGCTTTGGCGCGAGCCTCCGTCCCCGCCTTCTTCCCTTTCAGCCTTATCGCCAGACGGCGCTCGCTCCAGGGGGTCTTGTCCAGGCCCAGCAGTCGTTCGTAGACGTTATAGCCGACAATGTCGTTAAGTTCTGCGCAGTGATCCCCGATCACGAAGACAATCACGCCAATTCGTTCGCGGGGCATGAAGGAAACCTGGGAATGGAAACCGTCAAGGGATCCACCGTGAAAGGTGAGCAGGTGACCCCGGTAAGATACGGTCTCCCGGCCCATCCCATAGGCGGGGTCAAGCAGTTCCCGGTAGCCTCGGGCTTCTGCCAGGGTATTCGGGAGCGCGATGGCGGGCTCCAGCGTGGATTTGAGCACGCTCGCGGGCAGCACTTGCCTGCCCTCGTATTTCCCTTCGTTCATCAAGGCGATAAGCCAGTGGGACATCTCTTGGATATTGGAAATGATGGCGCCGCAGGGGGCCATTCCCGCCGTGTCCTCATAATAGGGGATCTGGTAGAGCTCCATGGTGTCGCGCTTCTCGGTGAATGGCACGCCGTGGTCGTCCTGCTTTAGCATGTCCGTCACCGAGTACACGGTCGCGTTCATGCCCAGCGGTTGGAGGATTCTTTCGTGGACGAAGTCCTCCCAGGTTTTGCCCGACTGGAGTTGGATGAGGTAGCCGGCGGCGGCAAACATCATGTTGTTGTAGAGAAAGGTCGTGCGCAGGGGTTCCTTGGGCTCCATGTACTTGATCCGTTCAAAGAGTTCCTTGCGGCTGAGATCCGCCTTGTACCAGATCATATCGTGGCGGGTGATTCCCGTGCGGTGAGAGAGCATGTCGCGCAGCGTGACGTTGTTATTCAGCACATCGTTATAGAACTCAATGGCCGGAACCTTGTCACGCACCGGCTTGTCCCAGGTCAGCTTGCCCTCCTCGACGAGCATGCCTGCGGCGACCGCGGTGAATAGTTTGGTGTTGGAGGCAATCTGGCAAAGCGTAGTGGGGGTGAAGGGCAGCTTCTTTCCATAGTCCCGATAGCCGTAACCTTTGGCGAAAACCAGCTTGTCCCTGACAACGATGCCGACGCCAACTCCCGGCGCGTTCCAGTCCTTCAAGACCTTCTCCATGTAAGAATCAAAGCCCTGAAGCTTGCTCGTAACATCCTCTGCTTGCGCTGTCAGGCTCCGCGGGGAAACCAGCGCCAGGACGCCAACGATGAAAATCCAGATACAGACCTTGAGTCTTACGGCATCCCTCATTCGAGTTCGCTCCATAGATTCCCTCCCGCGAGATTAAAAGTTCGACCCGCCACGCCCGCCGCCCAAGTGGAACGAATTCGTGACCGTTTGTATACCGTCATCTGCAACGCTGTGGTGCATATGGTACCACGAACCGGGTGTGGACTCCTCACTGCAGAGGCGCTGAGGCGCAGCGAACGGCCCTTTTGTTCTTCGTCCTCGGCGCCTCTGCGTCTCTGCGGTGCAAGAGGGTCGGCCGGCTCGTCGGGCTTGAGAAAGTGATATGATGACGAGCATTATGAACATCCACGCGAACTCCTTCGAAACGCTTTCTGCGTTCTTCGCATTCTGCCTTCCTTTCTGCGCTGCCTTCGCTCAAGCCCCGCCGGGTCCTGAGTCGAAGCAGGCCGTGGTGCTGCACGCCGCACGCCTGCTGGATATCGAAAGCGGGAAGACCGTCGGGCCCGGGGAAGTGTTGGTCGAAGGCGATCGAATTGCCGAAGCCGGCTCAGCGGTCAAACGTCCGGAAGGAGCGGAGGTTATCGACCTGGGCGACAGCACACTGATGCCCGGCCTCATCGACGCTCACGTGCACTTGTTTCTGCATCCGGGCGCAGAAGATCTGCAGACCGTCGAGGAGTCGGTGCCGCAGCGCACGATCTATGCAGTCCTCGCGGCGCGCGACGACCTGATGGCTGGGTTTACGGCAGAGCGTGATATGGGAACCGAAGGCGCGGGCTCGGCGGACTCGGCGCTCCGCAATGCCATCAATCAGGGTTTGATTCCCGGCCCGCGCTTGCGCGTCAGCGGCAACGCGGTGGATATTCTAGGCGGCCACGAAGACGCCATCCGCTACAACCCCGCGCAGCACATCCTCTCGAATGCTACTTACGCCAACAATGCGGCCGAACTGGTTACGGTGATCCGCCAGCAATTCAAGGAGGGAGCCGACTTCATCAAGATTTACGAGACGGGCCCGGACTCGATCCGCGACGGCAGGCTCTCCACGCCGTATCAGTACACGGAAGCCGAGCTGCGCGCCGCCGTCGAGGAAGTCGCCCGCGTCGGCAAGCACGTCGCTGTGCACGCCACGGGCGAGCCCGGCACGCTCTACGCCGCGCGGGCCGGCGTCGCCTCTGTCGATCACGCCGATCAACTGAGCGACGAGACCATGCGGATCATGCGCGCGAAACAGATCTTCGCTGTGCCGACGTTCACCATCTTGGAATACTTCGCACAACACGCTGCCACGCCCACGCAGGCCGCTCACGAACAAAAGATTGCCGACTTGCACGTCGAGGAGTTCCACAAGCAGCTTTCGGCCGGCGTGCCGATGGCAGTCGGCTCGGACGTCGGCCCCTTCCCGCACGGCACCCAGGCGCGCGAGTACGTGCTGATGGTGAAGTACGGCATGACGCCGCTGGCCGCGCTTCAGGCCGGGCTGCTCAACGGTGCGAAGCTGCTGGGCTGGCAAGATCGAATCGGCGCCCTCAAGCCCGGCTTTTGGGCCGATATCATCGCGGTCCCAGGCAATCCCCTGGACGACATCAGCGCACTCGAGCGCGTGAGCTTTGTGATGAAGGGCGGAGTTGTATACCGGAAGTAAGACGGATTGACGACCGTCGCCTTACAGACACCCGAAAATTATGGTGATGCGCGAAGCGCCTTGGAGTGCGGCGGCTTGACGCCGCCTTTGCACAATGTCCGGCGGCTTGACGCCGCCTTTACTCTACGCGATTCGAGATTTCCCCACACACGGTTTGTATAACTTAAGGTCGGCCGGTTGTGTTTTACAGTGGCGCTTAGCAATCCTAAGGCGGCGTCAAGCCGCCGCACTCCAAGGTGCCTTCGGCACAGCGAGGTTCAAGGAAGCGGCGCCTATTGTTCCGGCGCGTAGTTGCTGAACATCTCTTCGATTTGAGCCCGGTATCTTTCTTTCACCACGGGACGCTTGACTTTAAGGGTGGCGGAAAGCTCTCCGGAAGCGATCGAGAATTCCCGGGGAAGCAGCACAAGATTGCTGAAATCGCTGGCAGTCATATCCCGCAGGCGTTATCCCGTGACTCGTAATGCCCTTTACTCGCCCCGCCATCTTAGCATAGCTTGTTTAATTCAATCTCGCATTACTCTCACCCACACGATACAAAAGCGTAGGTTGATAATATGAAAGCAATACTATTCCGATATAGTCTGCCGCGCTTCGCGTTCGCCTACCTCGGGGGTATCGTCACGCCGCGCGCCTATTTGGCGGCGCCGGGCCCCCTGGCATTCAAAGAAATTCCTGAACCGGAACTCCCGGCTGACGACTGGGCCGTAGTCCGAACGGAGTTGTGCGGGATTTGCGGCAGCGACCTGAAGGAGATCTTCCTCGAGGGCAGCTTCGACAATCCCCTGACGTCGCTCATCTCATTTCCCGCCGTGCTTGGACACGAAGTGGCGGGCACCATTGAACGCGTGGGCCCGCGCGTGACCAGCCGGCACGTCGGTGAGCGCGTCGTGCTGAATCCCTG
>JBELAJ010000498.1:0-6114 GCA_049508935.1 Terriglobia bacterium
CGACGCGATATCGATACCCTCTGGAAGGAAATCGGGGAGTTGCTCAATACGGTCTCCCCAAGCGAATGCACAAACTACTTTAACTCCTGTGGATATGTATACACTTAAATCGAAACTGCTCTTGATGTGCTGTTGCGTCACCGTGATCTCAAGAGAAGGAGCACAAAAATGAATCTGCTGATTTCAGGCAAGGATCAGAAACTCGATCGAAACCGTCCGCACCCAGATTCCTGTGCACACGTTATACCAGCGCGCGGTTTCCCTTTTCGCCGGCGAGTGCGCTCCGCAGCCGCTTGGATGGCTCTCTTCTGTCTCTGGCTTGCGAGCGCAGCGCTGGGTCAGACCGGTAATGCCTCGCTGACTGGCACCGTCCTGGATGAAACTGGAGCGTTGGTCCCGAATGCAAAGGTCACGGCGACGAATGATGCGACCGGTATCGAGACGGTCGCCGCGACGACCCATGCGGGGATTTACGTGCTCACGGGCCTGAATCCGGGCACCTATACTGTCCAGGCCACAGCGGATGGTTTTCAGCCCAAAATCGTCCCCGACGTCAAGTTAAACGTCGACCAACAGGCGAGCCTCGATTTCGCGCTGGCGGTCGGGTCGCAGAAGCAAGAGGTCACCGTCACGAGCGAGTCCGTCCCGTTGATGCAGACAGTCGACGCGAGCGTCGGTGACGTTGTGCAAAGCCAGCAGGTCCAGGATCTGCCCCTCAATGGGCGCTACTTCACACAGCTTCTGGAACTCTCGCCCGGCGCCGTGGCCTCCATCAACTCCAACAACTACGCGCATCCTTCAGACCCTTCGGAAGCCGGGCACCAACGTAACGGGATGCCGGCCTTTGATATCAACGGCCAGAGTGGGGCCGCGACCTTCTTCCGCCTGGACGGCATTGAGAACAACGAGCGGGAATTCGGCGGAGCCAACGTTCCGATTTCGGTCGATGCCATTCAAGAATTCAAAGTCCAGACTTCGAACTTTTCCGCTGAATATGGCCGCAGCGCCGCCCAGGTGGACATCGTTACCAAGTCAGGCACCAACCAATTCCACGGTTCACTTTTTGAGTTCGTGCGCAATGACGCTTTTGATGCCGCACAATGGGAGTTCAGCGGTCCTCACCTGAAGAACGATTTGAAAAGGAATCAATTCGGCGGCACGTTCGGCGGCCCGATGATCAAGGACAAGCTGTTCTTCTTTGGCAGCTACGACGGCACACGCGAGGTGTTCACCGAGCCGTTCCTCGAGACGGTTCCAACCGTCGCCATGCGGAACGGCGTCTTCCCGGCTGGAGACGTCGTTTTCGATCCGTCCACCCAGCAGCCCTTTCCTTCCAATACGATTCCACAGTCCGCATGGAACTCGATCTCTTCCAAGGTGCTGCCGTACATGCCGCTGCCGAACAGTGCGGGCACGTCCAACACCAGTGCCGATGGACTTCCCATCGCCCCGCTCAACAACTATGTTTACGTTCCGCGGCGGGATCAGACGATCAACCAATACAATGGTCGAGTGGACTACAACCGCTCGCCCAAGAATTCGTTCTTTGCGAGGTATACTGACGGCTCGAACCTGCGAATCGGCGATGGCCCTTTGGCAACGAACCTACAGGGCTCCATCATTGGTTCTGAACGCGCCAATCTGGGAGGGCGGAACCTGTCGGGAGCCTGGTATCACCCTTTTGGTCCCGGGACCATTAATGAACTTCGAGCTGGGCTTTCGACCGATCCCCAGGATTATGAGAAGGGCGATACCACAGATTACGCCTCCCAGTTCGGCCTTAGCCAATTCCTTGCCCCCAATGCCTACAAAGGGTTCCCACACTTCATTATCGGGACCGTTAACCTTGGCTCCGGCGACTATCGGCCGCTGAAGGTCGGCGAAAAGAGCTATCAGGTGAACGACACGGTGACTTTGATACGGGGTGCCCACACGTTTCGCGCCGGAGGAGACATTCGGCGAACGGCATTACTGACCTTTAACAGCCAGCTTTCGACGGGTCTCTTTGATTTCTACGGAGCCCAAACCTATGACCGCAGGTTTCCCGACACCGGAAACACCTACTGCCCTGGGGGCGCCGATCCGAACGGCTGCGAGGCCGGCAACGGGTGGGCGGATTTTCTGTTGGGGGACCTGGCCATCGCAGAGCGTGGAACGCCCATCCCGCCGATTCACAAGTATTTCAGCAACTGGGCCGGGTTCGCCAACGACACTTGGCGGGTGCGGAGGTCCCTGACATTGAATCTGGGGCTCCGCTATGAATATCAAACCCGCTTCCATGCCAGCCCGCCGTTCTATACCCAACCGATCATTCAGAATAACGAATTCACCGGAAAGATTGCGGTGGCCAATTCCTCGAACGGTGCGATCTCTCCGGAAGTTCTGCCGGGTGCGCTGGCGCTTATCCCCGGCTCGGTCGAAACCTGCCGTGCCGCGGGTCTGCCGGACAATTGCCTCATATCACAGAAGAACAATTGGCAGCCGCGAGTCGGGTTCGCATGGCAGGCCAACTCTCGGACGGTGCTGCGAGGCGCTGGAGGTATTTTCTACGGCTCGCTGGCGGGGGATTCCGACACGGAGAGCTGCCAAAGTTATCCGCTGGTGCTGACCACCTCGACCCAAGCCTTCTTTACGCCGTCGAGCGGCAGTGCACCTCCACCCCTGAGCCTGAGCAACCCCTTTCAAGGTGGGAACCCCGCTGCCCCCACCTATGCGAACTGCGCGCAGCCCAATCGGAAGCTCCCTTCCACCTATCAGTGGAATCTGACAGCCGAAAGAGCTCTCGACTCCAGCACCACCCTGACAGCGGGCTACGTCGCGAGCGTCAGCAGGCACCTCGACGAGGCTCAACTGGGAACCCAGGCTCAATACAACATCCCGGAGCCGTGGGGAGTGGTGCTCGCACCCGGCCAGACTCAGCAGGTTCCTGATCCCAGCTTTTCCAGCATCGGGCAGTTTGAAGACGTTGACACCGCCAGCTACGAGTCGCTGCAAGTGAATCTGCGGCGCCGCTTGTCTCACGGTGTTTCTCTGAGCCTGGCCTACACTTGGGGGAAAAGCCTTACCACCATGAGCTGGCTGAGCGATCCTCGGAACTTTAAGCTGGATCGAGGTCCGTCGGCTGACGATCTTTCGCAGGCCTTGGTGATTTCGCCAATCTGGCAACTTCCATTCGGCCACGGTCAGCGATGGGTTCCAACGAATCACTTCGCGGAAAAACTGGTGGACGGGTGGGAGGCTAACACCATCATCACGATTTACAGCGGCTTCCCTTATAATCCGATCCTGAGCGGCACGAACCTGCTACTCTTGAATGGATATAACGGCGAAGACCGTCCCGACAGAATCTGCGACGGCAGCCTGAGTCACCCGACGGCGGCCCAGTGGTTTAACCCGGCTTGCTTCGTGCTGCCGATCGAGCCCACCACGCCCGGCGCGCTCCTTCGCGAAGGCACCGCCGGATACGACATCCTGCGGGGCCCCGGCTCATTCGCCGAAGACCTGGCGCTGATCAAAACAACCCCCGTGAACGAGCGCCTAAACGTGGAGTTCCGTGCGGAGTTTTTCAATGTCTTCAATCACCCCGTCTTGGGGCTCCCCAACAATGCCATCAACCCGTTCGCGTCGTCGAGTACTGTGGGGGAGATTACCAATCCGGCATCTCTGCCACGAATCATTCAGTTCGCGCTAAAGGTCCACTTCTAACATGTGGATCCCCTGAGGCACCGAAACGGAGCACGCGCACGGAAGAGCGATAAGTGTTGATAAATCGGCAAGGGAAGAGGGAGTTGAGAACTGGCCCTCCGGAGAAACAGGACATGCGGGCGCGCTGGCTTCGCCCGGCCCGCCAGGAATGGTGCTGGTCGCCTACCGATTGTTGCGGCTCTGAAGCCCCGCTCTTCCCCGCGCCAAGATCTTGAATGAACGCGGCCTTTCATCCGGAACGAATCAGCCCTTCACGGGAATCATAGTCATTGGCATCCTGCAGCGCTATGCTCTCACGCCGCGTCGTGATCGTCTGCGCGAGATGCGGCTCTTGACACAGTAAGGAGAGGCCTGCGCCTGTTACTGCCTAAGTCCACGATGACCCCGCCCCGCCTGTATGCGCAAGAGGGCCGCGACGAGGGCGTCGATGTCCTCGCAGGTGTTGTACATGGCCAGTGTGGCGCGGACGGTGCTCTCCACCCCGAAGCGGCGCAGGATGGGCTGGGCGCAGTGGTGGCTGGCACGCACGGCGATTCCCTCCTCATCGAGTGCCTTGCCGACATCCTCCGTGCGGACCCCGTCCAGGACAAATGAAAGGACACCGGCCTTCTCGCGCGCCGTGCCAATAAGGCGTAGACCAGGGACCGTGGCGAGTCCCGCGGTGGCATAGGCCAGCAGGTCATGCTCGTAGCGCGTCACGTTCTCAATCCCAAGCTGACTCAGATAATCCAGCGCCGCTCCCAGCCCCACGGCATCGGCGATGCTGCCCGTACCCGCCTCGAAACGCGCCGGCGTCACGTTGTAAATGGTCTTCTCGAAGGTAACATCAAGGATCATGTTACCGCCACCTTGCCATGGTGGAGTAGCGTCAAACAAGTCGCCCTTGGCAAAGACCACACCGATGCCGGTAGGGGCAAAGATCTTGTGCCCGGAGAACACAAAGAAGTCACAATCGAGCGCTTGGACGTCCTCCCGCATGTGCGCGACGGATTGCGCGCCGTCAATCAGAACGCGCGCCCCGTGGCGGTGAGCCATCTCCACCATCTCGCGCGCCGGCGTGATGGTTCCCAGGGCGTTGGACACGTGGCTAAATGACACGATGCGCGTTCGCGGGTTGAGCAGCTTTTCGTATTCGTCGAGCACCACTTGCCCGCGATTGTCCACCGGGGCGACGCGCAGCCGGGCGCCCTTCTCCTGGCACAATTGCTGCCATGGCACAATATTGGCATGGTGCTCAAGCCAGGTGATGACGATCTCATCGTCCTTTTCGACATTTCTATGGCCCCAGCTTTTTGCGACGAGGTTGATGCCCTCGGTGGTGCCCCGCACGAAGACGATCTCGCGCGTGGAAGAAGCGTTGAGAAAGCGGCGGACCTTTTCACGAGCGCCCTCGTAGGCGTCTGTCGCCCGTGCCGCCAGGGTGTGGGCAGCGCGGTGGACGTTGGAGTTCTCGTGCCGGTAGAAAGATGAGATCCGATCGATTACGGCGTTGGGCTTCTGCGTGGTCGCTCCGTTGTCAAGCCATACGAGCTGCCGCCCATGAACTCTCTCTTGGAGAATGGGGAAATCCCGGCGGATCGAGCGTGGATCGAACATCCCCGGCGTAATCCCCAGCTCGGGGGGCATCGCAGGGGAGAGTTCGAACAATCTGTCACCGATGGAGGTCGGAGCGGCTTTCGAGTCAAGCTTGTCCGGGTTGATGAAGTAGGGCAGCGCCGCAGGTTGCGCAGCAGCAGTAGGTATCTCCGACACTACAGCCGACGCGCCCACTAGCGAGGCGGGCAGCGCCCGGAGATCGGCCTCGGTCGGCGGTGACGCAGGAAGACCGGAATTACCCGGGAACGACTGTAACCCCGGCAGGCCCGGGAATGATAACTGCTCGCTGGTTGGCAAAGACGCAAGCACGGGATTGGGAGGCGCAGATGTCTCTGCGTTAAGGAAGTAGAACGACGATTCGGGGAGGCCCGAGTCTGGGATTTTAGTCCCATCTTGCGACGGAAGTTCCGCCGCCACGACCGGATCATTGAGGACAGCGGGCGTGACCAGGCCAGACGCAGGTGTATTTTCGGTGACCGGAGGCACGCCCGGAGCGCCTCGCGATGCACCCAAGGCTTCCGCGGGCGACGATGGAGCCAATTCGAGCGAGTCGGGCAACTTCCGTCTATCAGGATCGGTCACTGGGGAGGAAGGCAGACTGGAATTGACCGGTAAGGGCTGCAACGGCGGCAGGCTCGGGAACGAGAACTCCTCACTTACCGGCAGAGCCGGAGGCGCAGGGTCAGGAGTCGCAGACGTATCTCCATTGAGGAAATAGAAGGAAGACCCGGAGGGGCCTGCCCCTGGAAGATCAGCGCCAGCCTGCGACGGTAGTCCAGTGGCCCCCACAGGATTATTGGGCACAGCCGGAAG
>JBELAJ010000499.1:0-6114 GCA_049508935.1 Terriglobia bacterium
AGGGCTCATCCCCCTAAGAGTCTTCTCCTCCCCTCCCGGAATTCCGCCCGGCGCTTCGGCCCTATGTTCCTGTGGCCTGCGGCGGGTTGCGCCCATCTCGCCGCAGTGTCAACCTCACCGCGTGTATTTTCCCGCCCTGCCCCCGCCCACAAAGCCTATGCGAATCTGCCCGACCGCCTCCGGTGCGCCCAGACTAACTATTTCGCGCACCTCCAACCTCGGATGCGGAATCGCTGCACAAACAAGCGATTGAAGCCTTGATCCGCTCGCTTCATGCTATACTCCAACAAGAGCGTCCGCTTCAGAGCTCTACCTCTCCTTTTACGCAGGCGGAAGTGGTTCGCCGCGCACAGCCAACCAACAACAGTCGTTGAGTGCCCTAAGCCCTGAGCACCCCAGAGCACGATTAAATCCTCTGGCGGAAGGCGAATCCTGTCAAATTTTCGAGCTAGGAGGACACGCGGTTAGGGTCGGAGAGAGCCTGATTGACAATTCCTGCCGAAGTTTCAATAGGTTGCAGACTCGGGCAGTTCGGCGGGCGCTAAGATGACGACTTCGGATCGGAGGCGTGTAGGAAAATGGCTGACCGTGTGTTCATCGATGAATGGGATATTGGGATTACTCGCCCTCGGACATGGGCGTATTATCTAACGTCCAGGAAAGGTCAGTTTGGCCTTCCGCCCTTGTCATCCTTTGATCGCAAGATTCGGTTAGCCATCTCTTGCACGTAATGGTCGGCAACAGGCCCCGTCGTTCTGAGTTGCTTTTGCAGAGTCTTTCCGACCTCGGTTTCCGCTTGGGGATGTGCTGGCTGGTTCCTCCATAACCGCTCGCGTTCGTGCTGAACTGCTTTGCGGATCGACCGCTTGGCTTTCGCGCTGTGCTCACCGCCGTCCATCGACATGACGCTCAACAGACGTGCGCGAAGCATTGGGTAACTTATTTCCCAAATCAAGTCTTCGGTGTCCTCTCCAAATTGCTTCAATTCGAGTTCACCTTGGTCATTCAGGCTGAAGTCCACCATGCACGATTCAAGTGGGAACAATTGCCGCGGATGGGCTGCGTCCCACTCGTCCAGCTCGACTAGTGCTTCGCGTCGAGTGTTTGCCGCCACTAATGAAAAGTCGCCATTCGGCCATCGGCATAGATACACGCCGGTTTCGAATTCATCCAAATTCACGTCGCGGCTCCCTTGTGCCTGGTCGCCTACAGTCGCGGCCTCTTGAATTTCGGTCTCGCACATTTCCCGAGTGCAAAATTCCTCCTGTGGGGTTTCGCGGCTGGATACAACCGTCAATTCTACACCTACCTCTTCAAGCAGATCGTTTGCGCCAATCAGTTCCATTATCGCGGCCGCGGCGTCTGGTATGAACTCGTCGGCGGGAACCTTCTCTCGATTTTCGCTTTCATCTTTAGGTACGGCCGCCTGGCCTTGTTCCTCGAAGCGTTTACGGGCGACTGCGATGACACGCTCTTCAATGCTCTCATCCATGGCGACTTCTACTTCAAGTTTGATCTTTTTTTTCATCACACATTCTCCCTTTCGCCGCTCGACCGTCGGATCGCAAAGAGCGCTGAAAAGGCTGGCGTCAGCCGTTTAGCTCCATATCATATTCTCACGCACTTAGCATTAACCTCTTCCACGCTTTTGCTCCCAATGGCTCGTGGGCGCGAATTCAGTACCGCCACTCCAAAATAGATGCTTTGCAACGAAGGGGAGGGGGTCCGAACCCAAACGCCGACACTTGACCGCCTGGTCTGCCCAAGATTCCCTTTCAAGACGGGATTGATCGACAGCTTGCTTCGGGACCAAGAGGTCCAGAGGTTACTCCTGGACGTTATTTGAACCTCCATCGGACTTTGAATGACCTGTTGCCTCCGGAGCAACAGGTCGCAGGTTCGAATCCTGCCAGGCGTACCAATCAACTGCAAATAAAGAACTTAGCACAACGATACGCTGAACCAAGGCGCCTGCTTTCACGGCATTCTGTGTCCCCCACCGAAAACCTAACTCATTGTAAGTAAAAAGCTTAATAATCGTACAGAGCAGTTGCTTCAAAAGCAACAAATCCACAGATCGAGTGTCTCCCCAGATACCATAAGTACCTGTGAAGCGAGAACTTGTAGGCGCGCCGAGGCGCGGCTTCCTTGGGCTGTACCAGAACTGTATCAAAACTCTTTGTTCGCGGGAACATTTTCGGACCTGACAAGGGAATTTGGGTCGAGCGCGGCAAGCACCTCGAGAGGACTTTCCGGACGATTCAAGCCGGGTGGCTGCCTAGTTGATGTTGGAGATGAGCGATACTCATAGAGGAATTGAAGGGTATTCCTCAGGCGCAATCTCGAGCGGACGGTCCGGGGGCTCTATTCTATGCCCGGAGATACTGCCGCTAGGGTTGACATGCCGAACATAATCCGAATGCCGGTACGGAGGCTCGCCAGAGGAGTTGCGCTTGTGCCGGTTATAGAGAGGACGGCGCAGATTCAGGAGCGTTGGACCCTCACGCCACACGTCATGGAAGCGTTTAGTTCTGCGCGGGGGCGGTCAACGTGACATGTTACGGACCGCCTCTTCAATACTTTTGAGTTGCCTGATGGAAGAATCCGAGAATTGGCCCGTAGGGCAATGAGGCACATCCCAAGTCACAACACCGCCTCGGCGCACAATCGCAGCGCTGATTTGCGCCGCTCGATCATCCTGAAAGCGCGGCTCGCCCTGACTCCACCCGGAGCCAAGGTAGCTCAGCATATGGAACTGCACGCCGTCGACCCATCGTCCATTGCTATGTCTTTGAAGACTTTCCGAATTCTCCCCTTCTCGGCCGCCCGGCGTTACACCACAAACGCGATGGGCATGCCGACGAAGAGGAGACGACCTTGATTCTGGCCGACACCAAGCCGGCCCAGTTCTCGATCGTTCCCGCTCCTGCTGACGATGCGGGAGGTCATCCCATGGCTTGAATCGTATCGCGTAGCGCGGACAATTAACCTCGCTGCGGGGTAGGAGCTTCGCTAAAGCGCTTGTTCCTGTCCCAAGTTGACCGAAATCCTAAGGGCATGAGAGCCGGACGGCCGCTCAGTTATGGCGGAACTAATGTGATGCCATGGGCAGCGTGGCGTGCGCAATGTCGTGGCGAGGAAACATCGTGAGGCTGACAGTGAGGAGAAGACCCGCGGCGACGTAGACAAGAGATGACAGGGATATGGCCCGGCTAGCACCGATGCGTTGCGCCATAAAACCTACTACCACGGGAGCTGCTCCACCACCGAGCCAACCCATCATATTCATGAAGCCTGCGGTCGTGCCCCGCACCGATAACGGGACCACATCGAAAACCGAGGCAAAGATATTGGCATCGTAGAGCCCCTTCAACAAACCCCAGAGAGTGAGCGTGACGACGACCAGACCCACCGAACGAGCGCGTCCGCACAGAAACACGAATGGCGCTCCGCAGAAAAGGGCAATCGCCTGAACCAGCACCCGTCCGCCTGCGAACCGGCGGCGGAGACCATCGGCAAGCCACCCCCCTAGCGGTGAGCCCACCATGCTCGCCACTTGGGCGAAAAGTGTGGCGGACAGTCCCGCCATCGCAAGGCTCATATGGAATTTGTCGTAGAGGAACTTCGGCATCCAAGAGAGTAGAACCAGAGCGACAAAATTCGCGCACAAAAACGCGCCCATGAGCAACACGGCACTGGGCGTGCCAAGAATCAATTTGCCTGACGTCACGAAAGGTGTGCGATCCGCGGCCGGTGTCTGTGCATGGGTGCAATCGTCTGCCCAGTCTGCCGCACCGCGTTCCGGTTCTCGGAGCAGGCCTAACAAGATCAGACCCACGATTAATCCCAAGCCGCCGAGCATGATGAAGGACCAGCGCCACCCATAATTCTCGCCCACGAGCCCCGCCAAAAAGCCGCCGCCGATGGTCCCAGCATATACGCTGGTTTGATGTATCCCCATCGCCCTGGAACGGGTGGCCTTACCGTGATAATCGCTGATCATAGACATAGCCGACGGAACGTAGATGGTTTCTGCAATACCCTCAGCTGCCATAAACGCGAATAGATGGTGGAAGGATCGGGAAATTGGCGTGAATATCGTGACGACGCTCCAGGCATAGAGGCCGCCCAGCACAGCAGGTTTCCGACGGATGCGGTCCACTGCATACCCCGCAAACGGGGCACCTAGACCGTAAAGCCAAGCAAACGCGGAACCCAGCAAGCCCAGTTGGACCGGCGTCAGACGCATCTCCTTTTCGAGCAATGGGAAAAGAGAAAAAACTCCCTGTCGGTCGGCGAAATCGAAAAACGAAATCAACCAAAGCATCCCGACGACGTACCACTTGTATCTGCTACGATTCATATTCTCGGGGCGTTGTCGGCAGGACGGATCTCACTTTTTGATCAGCCAGACTTCAGCGACCTGGCAACCCCTGCCATTTCCTCCCAGGCCGGGCTCCCTGAACCACTTCAGGGTTAAGTCACCCTTTCGTGTAGCGGCTGAGGGAATATCAAATTCCAACGGGAGGATGGGGAAAGGTTTGCTGATAAATGGGTGGATCTCTGCGTTTTCCGTGCCAACCAGACGAATTTTCAGCTCCGGACTGTCTCCTGAGTAGACCACACGAACTTTGTACTGTGCTTCGGGATCGAGATTCTCATAGCGCATCTCGAGCGGCGCATCAAACAGAGATTCGGCCCAGCATTTCCATGCCACCGGAGCGATGTGAGAGGACCAATATGGATAACCGAAACCAACGAGTGACGAAGCACGAAACTCTGGGTCCTGGACCGAGCCGAGTCCGCGTACCAAGTGTGGCTGGCACGCTAGGTTACCTAAATCGTCGTAGAATCCGCCGGGCCCTGGGTTCGTGCGATCGACGAGTGCCTGAATGGCACGCATTCTTTCGAGGTCGGAAGTAAGGTGCCGTATCTCGGTGAACTGCTCCTTTAGCCAGGGCGCATCGGTGAGGGCGGTATCGAGCGTGTCTAGATTCGCGGCCCGCTCCACCGCCTCGGCTTGATAACGCTCCACAGCCAGCTGCATGTGGATACTTTGGTACAAGGCTTCACCCAGCTCCAGGAGTCGCGTTCGCCAGTCCTGCGAAACCGGGTTCCGCAAAGGTTCATCCAACTCTGCCTCAGCCTGATTAAGAAGCACCAAGGGATCAAATTCACTCGTCGCTCTAGCTTCCGGACTCTCCACCTCGAGCTGGTTAGGCGCCACGCCCATGCGCCCGACTCCCGCCAAGCGACTCAGGGCCCGATTCTGGGCGCTGGTCTCGTTGATCAGCCGACTGCGTGTGTAGGCGTCGTAGTAGGCGCGATACAGCGCCATTTGAAAACGCCAGTTGAGGAGCTCTTGTGGCGTAGCAGTGTTCTCCAAATCCTGGAACTGTTCAAGGGTAGTGTACACGGATTGGTTGGCAATCAGAGGCCCTTTCCAGTTTTCCTCTAAGCGCAACAGCCCCTGGGCAAGGTCGCCGGTCAGGCGGTCGGAAACGAAGTAGGCACTGTACTCGCGAAGGATGTCGACTACTCGAACCTCGGGATTCCAGCCTAATGCGCTCCAGACAATCTTGTTCACGTCGTCATTACAGCCTTCTGCGTAGGTTATAAAACCGATCGAATACGGCGCCTGGAGCCGGAAGATGTTTACCTCCCCGAACGGACGCGGATTGATCACCTCACGCCCTTCGGTCATGGCATAGGCCACGTCCCAGTCGGGCACGGGCAGTTGGCACTGCACGCTGTGGGTGATATCCGGACAAAGGCGGATCGGATAGCGTTCCGGGAGGCGCTTCCGCAACACGGGCAGGTCGAGTCGGGTCTGAGGCGCGTAGACAATCCCCGAAAGCCAACGAGGCTCATCTCGGTGGACGATATCCATGAACTCATTGACCCAATCTTCTTTGAACGACTGGATGGATGTCCACATTTGTGCCGCAGGGTGATAGCGACGCAGATTCTCAGTCTGCTTTTCCATGAGCGCTAACAGGTGTTTCGGCCGTGTATGGCCAGGATCACCGGCAGGAACATAAACAGCATCAATTCGCGGCAAGGCTTTAAAAACCTCTGCCCATTCGTGCAGTGCAAACTCAACCGTTTTCGGAT
>JBELAJ010000005.1:0-42285 GCA_049508935.1 Terriglobia bacterium
TCCGTCTCGCAGGCGCTGGGCATCAGGTTGTTCGACATCATGCTCATCAGCGTGCAGGGCACCACGCCGAAAAACTCTTCCATCGCCGTCCAGCACTGCACCGAGGAGCCCACCAGTTCGTTGGCTTTCATCCATTCGTCCACCACCAGGCCGAATTTCGCCATCTTTACGAGCGAAGCCGAAGGAACCGTCTGTGTGGGGACGTAGCCTTGAATTGATCCGATTTTGAATTGCACGACCGGGTCGTCGTCCTTCAACCGCTGGATGCGGCCCAGTACTTCCGAGAGGTCGAGCGTTTCGACGCTGATGCCGTGGTTCTCCATCAGCTTCTCGCTGAAGCGCACGGTGTTAAAGGCCGCCGGCCGCGCCCCGAGCACGCCTACTCGCACGTTCTTGAGCCCCTTCACGATCCGGCAGGTGGCGGCGAAAGCCTTCAGGTCGTCCGCAAAAACCGGCGTGGGAGGCGCCTCCGTATGCAACGCGGTGAGCGAATAGTGGATTCCGTACTGCCACAGATTGTTGCAGACCGACATCTTCCCGCAGAAGCTGTCGCGGCGCGAACTCACCAGCATCTTGCCGGGATCATCCGGGAAGGCATGGATCAAGACCGGCACCTCGAGCCCCGACATGCGAATCGAGTTGGCCACGCCGCGCTCGTCGCCGAAATTGGGCAGCGTGACCAGGATGCCGTCAATCTCGTCGGCGTGCCGCTTGAAGAGGTCCGCGCACTTGCGCGCATCCTGGAGGGTCTCGACCGCGCCGTATTTCGTCTCTTCCGGAGTGAGGCAGATGCTCTTATAGCCCTGCTGCTCGAGAGTACGCAGAATCTCTTCCCGCCCGTCGCGAGCCAGAATCGCGGGAAAGAAACCGCGATTACCGACGATGACTCCTAAAGTGGTTGCCATGGGAAGCCTCCTGAACACGGTCTCTTAGAGTCGAGATTCTAGCAGGAATTGGGAATGGTGAATAGTGAATGTGACGAACTTCTGACTCACCACCCCAGGCCGCCGTTCAAATTCAATATTCACTATTCACCATTCAGAATTACCCGGCTCGTCACTCGCCACTGGTCACTCGTCAGTGCTCTACCGGAACCGGTCGAGGATGGGGAAAAAGATCAAACTGAGGGCCACGTTGACCAGAACGGAACTGGCCCGATCGAGCGGCACGAAAGGCGGCGGGGATTCCAGCAAAACGTGCTGAAGGGCCGTCATACAAAGATCGTGGATCACGACGAGAGATGCAGTGGCGACACAGCGGGCAAAAAGCGTTTCAAAGTTGAATCGCATGGCGGCGGTGGCAGCCAGATATCCCACCACCGCTTTCGCCATGCCGAACATGCCGAGATAACCGTGCGACAGCGCGTCCTGCAGGAGGCCCAGAATTGAGCCTAAGGCGATGCCGAAAATCTGGTTCTGGCGAATCAGAGTGAAATAGACCGTGACGAGCAAGGAGAAATCCATCAGTCCCGCCACTGGAATCACGACCGGCAGGACAGTCTGGAGCAGGAGCGCGGCCAGGACGCTCACGGCAAGCGTGGCGTAATGGACTCGAAAAGCCTCGACTTCTCGCTCGGGAGTTACGGGCATGGTCCTTTCAGCCTACCAGATGGATGGAAAGTGTGGGAACTGGTTACCTGAAATTCCGCGCCGATCAGGGACGACCGTTCGAGGCTTGCTGTTGTGTTGAATTGGGCTTCAGAACCACCAGCACGGTTTCCAGCCGGCTCAGGTCCACAGCCGGCTTCACTTCGACGTTCTTATAGATACCGCCCGCGCTGGTTTGTACCACGACTCCGACGCGAAGGCCCTTGGGGTAAATCTGGTCGAGGCCCGAAGTCAGAACAGTCTCGCCAAAAGTGACGGGCTCTTCGTTCATAATATAGCGGATCAAACACAGGTTTTGGCTATCGCCCTTCAGCACACCCTGGACACGCGTCTTTTCCAGCATGACGCCAACTCCGCTGGAGGGATCGGTGAGCAAGAGCACCTGGGAAGAGCGTGGAAAAACGGCAATGGTCTTACCGACGACGCCCTCCGGAGTAATAACGGCGAGGTCCGAAGTCAGGCCGGCATCTACGCCCTTGTCGATGAAAACAGCGTTCGAGTTCTCGCCCGGGCTTGAGGCGATCACTTCCGCAGCCACGGTCTGAAAGGGAAGCTGATTCTTGAAATCCAGCACGGCGCGCAGCCGTCCGGACTCCGCCGCCTGTTCGGAGAATTGCAGGATCTGAGACTCCGCCGACGCAAGCTGCACGCGAAGCTGCTGATTCTCCTGTTGGGCGTGCGAGAGGTTTCGATAGGTTCGCCACGCCCCCACGGAGAGATCTGTAAGGCCGTGCATCGACCGTTGGAACGGATCGACCACGTCCACCGCCCAGACTCGAATGAGGCGGACGTCATGGTTGCGAGTGATTTGTAAGGAGAGGAGCAGGAGTTGTGCAACCAAAACCCCTGCAAGGACAAAGGAAGGGCGGTGGCGCGCGATGAACGCTTGAACGTTGGGGCCGTCCCGTGCGACGGGTTGGCCGGCCGCTACCGATTCCGTCGTGTTGGGATCAAACGTCATTCTATTGCGACTCGCCGCAGAAGATTAAAATCCGTAAGCATTCTGCCTGTCCCCAGGACGACCGAAGCCAAGGGGTCTTCGGCAATGGAAACCGGCAAACCGGTTTCCTCGCGAATTCTCTTGTCGAGGTTCTTGAGCAATGCTCCGCCGCCCGTCAGCACAATGCCGCGGTCGGAAATATCCGCCGAGAGTTCCGGCGGCGTGCGCTCGAGAGCTACCCGGATGGCGTTCAGGATGGTCGCTACGCATTCGGAGAGTGAGTCGCGAATCTCCGAGTCGTCGATGGTGATTGTCTTCGGGATGCCCTCCAGCAAGTGGCGTCCCTTGATTTCCATGGTGAGGGGGTTTTCCAGCGGATAAGCGGAGCCGACCTCGATCTTGATCTGCTCGGCCGTCCGCTCGCCGATCAGCAGGTTGTACTTGCGCTTGAGATAGGCTGTAACCGCCTCATCCATCTCGTTTCCCGCCACCCGCACCGAGCGGGCATAGACAACGCCGGAGAGGGAGATTACGGCGATGTCCGTGGTGCCGCCGCCGATATCCACAATCATGCTGCCGGAGGGTTCGGTGATGGGCAGGCCAGCGCCAATCGCCGCCATCATCGCCTGCTCCACCAGGAACACTTCGCTGGCGCGGGCGCGCATGGCGGAGTCCTGCACGGCGCGCTTTTCCACCTGCGTGATTTCCGAAGGCACGCCAATCACAATCCGGGGATGCACAAACATCTTGCGGTTGTGCGCCTTCTGAATAAAGTAGTTTAGCATCTTCTCGGTAACTTTGAAGTCCGCGATGACGCCGTCTTTCAGGGGACGGATGGCGACGATATTTCCCGGAGTGCGACCCAGCATGTCCTTCGCTTCGCGCCCCACCGCCTCGATATCGCCGTTGATCTTGTTAAGAGCAACGATGGACGGTTCATTGACCACAATTCCCTTGCCGCGCGCGAAGACCAGAGTGTTGGCAGTGCCCAGGTCAATCGCGAGATCGGAGGAGAAAACGCTGAACAAGGAACGTACATTCATAGACCAAATCTCAGACCGCCTCCTTAGTATAAACATTAACTCTAAACACTAAGGAGATATGAAATGAAGAACAAGACACAAAAGTACTACGCCGGATTATAGCCTGCTTATTCTTGTCCAAACCTGACATAGGGTCAAGGGAATTCAAGGTGAATCTCGCCTGGGAGGGGCTAGAGCAGCAATTCGAGCTAGGGTCGTGGCCACCCCCGGGACCCGTGAAAGGGTCCAAATGTCTGAAAAGAGCACGGCCGCCATGCCCACCCCGCTGCCCAGCCTTGAGGCCATACAGGCAGTCAACGGAAGCTGACGCCGATTGCGAGGTAGTGGTACAGTGTGATGTAGAGGCGGCTTTACGCCGCCAGTTGGCGAGCTGAACTCGCCGCTACATCCGCAGAGTGTACCATTATCGATTGGGACGGCAGGTTGCCCGGATCGTGTGCTCGATACTATAATGGGAAAGTTTATGCTGAGCACGAGGAGTTTTCATGTTTAGGTTCTTGAAGAAAAACAAAGAAGCGGTGAAGAAATACCTGCTGATATTCTTTCTGAGCATCGTGTCCATTGGCATGGTGATTACGCTGGCGCCGATTCCAAACGGCGACACGAGCCGCACGGAGACAAACGTCTTGGCTTCCATGGACGGGTCCAATATCACCACAATGGACTTGCAGCG
Source organism: Terriglobia bacterium (assembly GCA_049508935.1). GTDB lineage: Bacteria > Acidobacteriota > Terriglobia > UBA7540 > UBA7540 > CAVROP01. Next base: position 4,264 of record JBELAJ010000005.1, read on the forward strand.
AAACATCCAAAGCCGGTTTCGGAATTCCCCGCAGGCAGACCAGGCGAGAATAATCCCCGCTGTCGCGGGCACGCTACTGGATGAGATGATCCAGCAGCGGGCGTTGATTGTTCAGGGCAGGAAAATGGGCATCGGAGTGTCGGATAAAGAGCTCGGACAATCCCTTCAATCCATCCCTTGGCTATTGCAGGACGGGCAGTTCATCGGTATGAACGGCTACCAGGACAGGGTTCTCCAGCAGACGGGGATGTCGGTAGTGGATTTTGAAGCAGAGCTTCGCGACAGGCTATTGGAGGACAAAATCCGCAGCGTGGTGACGGATGGGGTCCAGGTCTCTCCCCAGGAGGTGCGTGAGGAATTCCTACATCGCAACACCAAGGCGAAGATTGAATACGTCCTCTTTGATCCCAGTCAATACATCAAGTCCGTTCAAGTCACGCCGCAAGCCTTAGACGACTTCTTCAAGAAGAGCCAGCAAGGCTATAAGATGCCGGAGGAGCGAAAAGTACGTTACGTAGTGATCAGCCCCGACGACCTGCGGGCGCGCGTTCAGGTGACGGAGCAGGAAGCTCGCCAGTACTATACACAACACCTTTCCGATTACAGGATTCCTGACCGGGTAAAAGTGGCGCACATTCTCTTCAAGACGACGGGTAAAAACCCCACCGAAATTGCGGCCATTCAGAAGAAGGCTGAGGACGTCCTCAAACAGATTAAGGGTGGGGCGGATTTTGGGGAGTTGGCGAAGAAGGACTCCGACGACAGTTCGGCCTCGAAGGGAGGTGAGTTGGGCTGGATCGTGCGTGGTCAAACCGTAAAGGAATTTGAGGACACTGCGTTCGCGATGAAACCGGGAGAGGTGAGCGGCCTCGTCAAGACGGTTTATGGAATTCATATCATCAAGCTCGAAGATAAACAGATCGCACACCTCCAGTCCTTCGACGAGGCGAAGGGCACGATCACCGCCGACCTCGAAAAAGAGAGAATCGCCGACGCCCAGGAAAAGTTAGCGAACGATTTCGTAACCGGACTCAAATCCAAGCCTGACCAATTTGAAGAATTGGCGCGGAAGGCCGGCCTGCAGCCCCAGACCTCTCCGTTGTTCAAATATGGCCAGGCGGTTGCGGACTTGGGAAGCGGAGACTCGTTTGAGAACCTGGCCTTCCAACTTCACAAAGGCGAAGTCGGGACACCCATCACCGTCCCTAAGGGTCAGGCGGTTATCCAATTGGCCGACATCGTTCCGGAACATGTACCGACTCTGGATGAAGTGCGCGCACGCGTCGAAGAAGATTACCGCGCGAAGCAATCCATATTGCTGTCCGGAGATAAAGCCAAGCAATTTGCGGCTCAGGTAAAGACGGGCGACTTCGCCAAGATCGCAAAGGCCGATGGATTGACGGTCAAAGAGAGCAAAGACTTTACTCAGCAGGATAACGTCGAGGGCCTGGCTCAGGGCTCGCAGATTCCCAGCGCCTTTACGCTGAATGAGGGTCAAACCAGCGGAGTTGTGCCCGTGGGCGGGGGCGGGAGATCCTTGGTGTTCCGTGTGGTTTCGCATAGCGCGCCCGATGAAGCCGAATTCGCCAAGCAACGGGATCAAATCACGGAAGAACTCCTCGACCGCAAGCGGAACTTGGCCTTCGACTTGTTCGGACAGAACCTGAAAGCCCAATTCGTCCGCACGGGCGAATTGAAGCTCAATAATCTGGCTCTCCAGCAGTTCATCGCGCAGTACAAGAACCAGTAAAGCAGTGGCTAGTGCCTAGTGTTTCCGAATAGGTCCACCCACCATGACTGACCGCTAGCTACTCGCCACTGCCTGTCAGAAGCCGGGACCTTGACGCCGGGAATCCACGCTGCCCACACCAACAAAAACCTACTAGCCACTAGGCACTAATCACTAACCACTGCTTTTTCCCCTTGTACTTCGACAGGAGGCCGTGTACAATTTTCCTGTAGAAGCAACAGGGGGAATTCCATGACGAATAATCGGATCGCTCTGCCGCAAGGCACGCTCGATTTGTTGATTCTCAAGACCCTGGCGCTCGAACCCCAGCACGGTTGGGCCATCTCCGAGCGCATTCAGCAGATATCCAGTGATGTACTCCAGGTCCAGCAAGGCTCACTCTACCCGGCCCTGCACCGGCTGGAGCGCCGCGGCTGGATCAAGGCAAAGTGGGGTGCGTCCGAGAATAACCGGCGCGCCAAGTACTACGAACTCACAAAGCATGGCCGAATGCAGCTCGAAGCCGAAGAGAGCGCCTGGCGGAAGCTCACCGCTGCCGTGGGCCAAGTGCTGGAAACAGCGTAGGCATTGTCGATCCGTGCTGCGAGGTAGCGCTGACCTTTAGGTCAGCACGATGGCAAAGCGGAAACGAGCCGACCTGAAGGTCGGCGCTACATATCGAACGTAGGGGCGGTCCGCGAACCGCCCCTACACCCAGATTGGAGGTAGCAGTGCTGAACGATCTGCTTTTTCGTTTGCGAGCGTTGTTCCGACGCAAGAGCGTGGAAACGGAATTGGACGAAGAACTGCGCGCGCATCTCGAGCGCCAAGTGGAAAAATACGTGCAATCTGGCTTGCCGGTCGAAGAAGCGAAAAGGCGAGCGTGGCTCGAATTCGGCGGCCTCGAACAAGTGAAGGAGGAATGCCGCGACGCCCGCGGCGTGAACCTCATTGACTCGCTGCTCCAAGACCTGCGGTACGGCTGGCGGATGCTGGTGAAGAATCCTATGTGCACTGCCGCGAGTGCGATGGCATTGGCCATCGGGATTGCGGCAAACACCGTGATCTTCACCGCGTATAACGCCGTGAACCTGCGCCCGATTCAGGCGATCGACCCAGGCCGGTTGGTGAATATCTACAGGTGGGAAGTGGGGACCAACGGGCAGTCCTTCAGCTATCCGTCCTACATTTACTTTCGCGATCACAACACGACTTTCTCCAGTCTTGTCGCGGCCACCGGGACTGACCTCTCCTTCAGAGAGGTGTCTCGAGTGCCCGGTTCGGCACGAAGTGCGGGGAAAGCTTCCAGCCTGTTTGGCATCCGTTTCTTCCAGCAAATGGCGGGGGGCGCCGAACTCGTCTCAGCGGCTGTGGTTTCTGAGAACTACCTCCAGACGCTCGGGATTAGTCCCGCCCTCGGGCGGGCTTTTATCCCCGACGATGCTCGCAGGCAAGACCCTGTTGCGATGGTGAGCTACGAGTTCTGGAAGCGGCGGTTAAACTCCAATCCCGCCCTGTTGGGGAAATTGGTAAAACTCAACGGAAAATCCCTTACCGTGGTCGGAGTCACGCCTCGGGACTTCATGGGCACCTATCCAGACATTCCCTCCGTTTGGGTACCTGTAAGTTCCTTGCCCTTGCTGGAACCCAAGAATGATATGCAGCGTGACAGTGAAAATGATTGTTGCGGGCTTTACGGCCGCCTCAAGCCGGGCGCGACGCGCGAGCAGGCCCAATCCGAATTGACTGTGCTGGCGGAGCAGTTTCGGAAAACTTTCCCTGCTGGGTCGAAGCACTCGAAGCCAGTCTCGATTACCGTAACGCCCGGTTCTCCTTTCAGCTTTGGAGACAGAAATCCGGTAAGACTCATCGCTCTGATCTTGATGGCCGCCACCGGCCTCGTGCTGCTCATTGCTTGCGCGAATGTAGCAGGCCTGCAATTGGCCAGGTCGGCGGCGCGGCAAAAAGAAATCGGAGTACGGCTGGCGATGGGCGCAGGCCGTAAACGATTGATCCGGCAGTTGCTGACCGAGGCAACGATGCTTGCCGTACTCGCCGGCTCCCTCGGATTGCTTTTGGCGTGGTGGACATTGCGGTATGCACTTGCGATCGTCTCCGCGGCCTTCCCCCCTGTGTGGGGGACGATCGCGCTGCATGTTGATCCCGACATTCACGTGTTCGTCTACACGCTTCTGGTGTGTCTCGCGGCCGGCGTTCTCTTTGGACTGGCGCCTGCGCTCGAGGCCTCAAAACCAAACCTGAATTCTGTCCTCAAGGAAGAAGGCGCCGCCTTTGGGCTCAAGCTCGCCAAATCAAGGCTGCGCGACGTTCTGATTGCTTCGCAGATGGCCATCTCGCTGGTACTCCTGATTGCCGCAGGATTGCTGGCGCGCGGCTCATTTCGAGCTGTGAAAATCAATCCCGGATTCGAGACCAAGAAAGTGCTCGGCATCGACGTGGAGATACCTCCGGGGACGGGGTACGACGCGCGCCGGGAGGGGCTGATAGTGAGCGAGCTCGCGGAGCGCTTCAGCAAAGTGTCCGGCGTACGGTCCGTAGCGCGAGGACGGATCCCCCTGGGCGGGGGTATTCGCACTGCAGCGGTGTCCCCCGCAGGGAAGCCGGGCAAAACAGCGCCAGTCTTGAGCTACAGTTATGTCTCCCCGAATTATTTCGATGCGCTGGATATTCCAATTGTGCGCGGAAGAAGCTTCACCGAGGACGAAGCGCGCTCGGGCGCACTGGTAACGCTCGTAAGCGAGGCAACGGCGCAAAGGATGTGGCCGCGCCAGGACCCGCTTGGCAAGCTCGTCACACTGAATGCAACCGAAGAATTTCATTGGTCCGACGAGCCATTTCCCTCGGGACAGTCCTTCCAGGTGATTGGCGTTACGCATGATCTCTCCAGCAATTGGCTGGGCAAGCTCGACGACGGGTACTTCTATCTGCCTTTGGCTTCTGCTCAATGGTACGACACGATGTTAATCAGGGCCGAGGGCAACCCCAAAGCTTTGATCGCTACCCTGGGCGACCAGGCCAGCAAGGTCGATGCGAACGTCATCGTATTTGGAGAGACGATCGATGGCCTGATGACGAACAATCCGCCGTTCGTCTTTTCCCGAATTGCCGCAGTGCTTTCCGTGGTGATCGGCCTGCTGGGTCTGATCCTTGCTTCGGTCGGCATCTACGGCATGGTGAGTTTTGTGGTCGTCCAACGCACGCATGAGGTTGGCGTGCGTATGGCCCTGGGAGCGCGACGCCGTGATGTCTTGATTCTGCTGCTTCGCCAGAGTATGAAGCCGGTGGCGGCAGGGATGTTGCTCGGTTTCACGGCGGCAGCAGCGACCTCGCGATTGCTTTCGTCGCTCCTCTTCGGCATCAGTCCCATTGATCCGCTGGCGTTCCTGGGGGTGTCGGCGATACTCGCCTCGGTCGCGCTCCTGGCGAGTTACGTCCCCGCGCGGCGCGCCACCAAGGTCGATCCGATGGTGGCGCTGAGATATGAGTAATTGCCGGTGTTCGATTATCCACCTTGAAGTGCGGCAGCGAAGCTGCCGCCCTGGAACCTGTCATGACCGAGTCGGTTGCTATAGGCGGCTGGCTGTGGAACTGACCCCTCACCCGGCCCGCGAGGGCTGATGAATGCGCCGTCGCGGTCCACCCTCTCCCCGGGGAGAGGGCTTTACCCTCAGGAGGAGTGGAGGTGCTGATCATGCGCGATCTTTTCTATCGTTTGCGGGCTTTATTCCGGCGCGACTCCATGGAAACGGAACTGGACGATGAGTTACGCGCGCACCTCGAGCGCCAAGTGGAAAAATACGTGCAATCAGGCTTGCCACTCGAAGAAGCGAAAAGGCGAGCCCGGCTGGAATTCGGCGGCCTCGATCAGGTGAAAGAAGAGTGTCGCGACGCCCGCGCTGTGAACCTTCTCGAGACAACGCTTCAGGATTTTCGCTACGGAGCGCGCAAGCTGGCCAGAAGCCCCGGCTTCACGGCCGTGGCGGTGGCGACGCTTGCGCTCGGCATCGGCGCCAACACGCTGATCTTCAGCGTGGTCAACGCGGCTGTTCTGCACCCCTTGCTCTTCCGCGACGCCAGCCGGCTGGTGACGCAGTGGGCCACCAGCCCGACCGTTGGCTACTCAGGGCCCGGCTCGCTCACCGATAAGGACTACATTGAGTGGCGGGATCAGAATCGCGTTTTCAGCGATATTGCCGCCTTTCGCGGACAGCCCACGAACCTTACCGGGGTGGGTGAGCCCGTGCGGCTCAACGGTGTGACAATTTCCGCAAGCCTTCTGCACGTGCTCGACGTCAATCCCGCCCTGGGACGCGCGTTTGCTCCTGAAGAGGAAACCGCCGGTCACAATCGTGTGGTATTACTGAGCGACCGGTTGTGGCGCAGCCGCTTCGAAACCCAACCGACCGTGTTGGGCAAAGGGATCAAGCTGGACGGAGAGTTCTACTCCGTAATCGGCGTGATGCCGGATGGCTTTGATTTTCCCAACCAAGCCGACCTTTGGACACCTCTCACGCTGAAGAGCGAAGAGCATAACGCCACCTTGCAGATTGTTGCACGGCTCAAACCGGGCGTGTCGCTCGAGCGGGCGCGGAGTGACGCAGCAGTAATCGGGAAGCGCCGCCCAGCCCAGCCCGGCGACTGGGAGTGGCACACGACGCTGGTCCCGCTCGCCCAGGCAGCGGCTGCCGAGGTTCGCACTCCGCTGCTGGTTTTGTTCGCTGCTGTGGGCCTGGTGCTGTTCATCGCCTGCGCCAACGTCGCCAACCTCTTCCTGGCCCGCGCCACGACTCGCCAGGGTGAAGTCTCGGTGCGCAAAGCGCTGGGCGCCAGCCGAAGCCGCTTGGTTCGCCAGATGCTGACCGAAAGCGTGATGGTGGCGGTGATCGGAGGAGGTCTTGGATTGCTCTTGGCCGCTCTAGGACAGGGCTTTGTGGCCAAGGGGGCAACCCTGCTTCCCCGCAACCTGGCGTCACCCAGCGCTGCCGTTCACATTGCCTCGGCCGGGATCGACTTGTGGGTGCTGGGCTTCACACTCGCTGTCTCAGTGCTTACCGCAATTCTGTTCGGGCTCGCGCCTACCCTCTGGGCCACGCGCGGCGAAATGAACTCGAGCCTGAAAGCCGAGGGCAGGCGTTCAACCACGGGCAGGGCGCATGGTTACATGCGAGACGGCATCGTGGTGGCCGAGGTGGCGCTGGCGGTAATTCTGTTAGTCGGCGCCGGACTGCTGATCCGCAGCTTCCTGAATTTGATGACCGTCGATCGGGGATTCGATCCTCAAAATGTGCTGACCCTGAATATCAGCCTGCCCGACACTCGTTACCAAAGCGCCCGCGCGATGATCGAATTTGAAGAACAAGCACTCGATCGTCTAAGGATGGTGCCAGGAGTGAAGACAGCAGGCGGCGTGTTTGGGCTTCCGCTTGGCAACGGCGCCATCGGCGGCGATTTCACCGTCGAAGGGCAGCCGCCGCCGGCCCTGGGTTCGCGGCCGTTCATCGCTACGAAGGCAGTGGTGGCCGGCGATTATTTTCGAGCCATCGGCATTCCGCTGCTGCGCGGCCGCTACTTCGACGCGCACGATTCGGAGGCCGCCCCGCACGTCGTCATTGTCAGCCAGAGCCTGGCCCGGCATTATTGGCCGCTCGATGAGACAATCGGCAAGCGCCTTAAGCCGGGGTTTGAGAACGATGCATGGTGCACAGTCGTGGGAGTCGTTAGCGACACAAAGCAATACAGTCTCGGCGAACCACCCTCGCCCGCCATGTATCTTCCCTATGCGCAGGCACCGGCTACTTTTCTGATGCAAGACATCACCTTAGTGCTTCGCGCCGGCTCGGGTCCGCTCGCACTGGCTTCGGCGGCACGGCGCGCGGTCCAAGCCGTAGATCCTGACCTGCCGGTATTCGATATTGCCACCATGGACCAGCTTGTCTATCGTTCGGCTTCGGCGCCGCGCTTCAATACAGCACTGCTCGGCGTTTTTGCGGCCCTGGCGCTGGCTTTGGCCGCAGTGGGAATCTATGGAGTGATGTCTTACGCGGTGGCGCAGCGCACTCACGAAATTGGCGTTCGGGTGGCTCTGGGGGCAGAAGCGAGCGACATCATTCGCCAGGTGGTGAGGCAAGGAATGGCGCCTGCATTGATCGGGATTGCAACCGGAACCGCGGGCGCATGGGGCGTCACACGATTCTTGTCGAGTTTGCTGTTCGGAGTAAGGCCAACCGACCCCATGACTTTTGCCCTGGTTCCACTGCTCTTGGCCGCAGTGGGCGTGCTGGCCTGCCTTCTTCCCGCCCGCCGGGCAACGAGGGTTGACCCGGTGGAAGCGCTTCGATACGAGTGATTGTCGATTGACGATTGACGATGTTCGATTGACAAGCCCAGCCGCGACACCCAGTGGTGCGCCGAGACTGGCTGACTCTTGTCTCCCGGCCTGTGGCGCGCATTGCACCGACAACCGCTGCCTTCTGAAGCAGACCCCAAGTGCGGCGATTCGAGTCTGTGTGAAAATTCGATCAGCCTGTCATTCCGAGGAGCCGCAGGCGACGAGGAATCTCGCGCTGCCTTGGAAAAATTCAGAGCGAGATCCTTCGCTGCGCTCAGGATGACAGCGAAGGGCTCGGAGCGACAGCCTTAACGACGTTCCCACACAGACTCGATCTGCGCTCCCTCCGCATACGCAACTTTCACTCCCCATTTCTCGTAAGGATTAATGGAGGCATTCCGATGCAGAAGGCTGAGCCGCGCCCGTTTTTCCTTAGCGATCTGGCGATTCTTCTTTATCTCTCACTGCTCACCGTTTTCATCCACTTTCTTGCCAACGGCGGCTACGGATATTTCCGCGATGAGCTTTATTACATGGCGTGCGGCCGGCACCGGGCGTGGGGATACGTTGACCAGCCGCCGTTCGTAGCTCTCATGGCCGTCGTGACTCGCCATCTGCTGGGCAGTTCGCTTTTTGCGTTGCGTTTCTTTCCTGCCCTCTGCGGCGGACTCCTGGTTCTGCTCACCGGCCTCATGACGCGCGAAATGGGAGGCGGGCGGTACGCGCAGATTCTTGCGGGCGTCGCGGTAATGGTGGCGCCGGTTTATCTTGCCATCGACAATTATTTTTCTATGAATTGTTTCGACCAGGTCTTCTGGGCGCTGGCAGGCTACATCGTCATCCGAATCCTGAAGCAGGATAATCCCAAACTCTGGCTCCTGTTTGGCCTGGTGGCGGGCGTGGGCCTCATGAATAAGTACTCGATGGGATTCCTGGGGCTAGGGATAGTAATTGGCCTGGTGTTGACGCCGGCACGCCGGCAACTCCTCAGCAAGTGGCTGTGGATCGGAGGAGTGATCGCTTTCCTCATTTTTCTCCCGCACATTCTTTGGGAGATCCACTACGGCTTCCCCTCGCTCGAGTTTATTCACAATGCCACCACGTACAAGAATCTTCCGCAAACTCCTCTACAGTTCATCACCGCCAGCGCCATGGGCATAGGTCTCTTCTCTCTTCCGATTTGGCTTGCAGGATTGGGATTCTTTTTTGCGGGCAAGGAAGGAAAGCAGTTTCGATTGTTCGGCTGGGTTTTCGTCTCCATCCTCGCTCTCTTCCTGGTCACCCAGGCCAAACCCTACTACCTCGCTCCCGCCTATTTCTTTCCGCTTGCCGGCGGGGCCGTGGCCATTGCGGACTTCGTGCGGCGGCATAACTGGAACTGGCTAAGGCCTGCGAGCATCGTTCTGCTGCTCGCCGTGGGCGTGATGACAGCTCCGTTTGTTCTTCCTGTTTTGCCTGTTGAGTCTTTCATTAAGTACCAGGTGAGGATGGGGGTCAAGGCGCCGAGGGAGGAAAGGGGGAAAGCGGCGAAACTGCCGCAACAATATGCCGACATGTTTGGCTGGCAGAACATGGCAGCCACCGTCGCCAAGATTTATAACAGCTTGTCCCCGGAAGAGAAACAGAAGTGTGTGATTGGGGCCAGCAACTACGGCGAGGCCGGGGCCATCGACTTCTTCGGCAAGAAATACGGCCTCCCGAACGCCATCAGCAGCCACAACAGTTATTGGATCTGGGGGCCGGGAGATAAGCCTGGTGAAGTGTTAATCGCCGTGGGCGGAACCGCGAAGGATTATCAGGCCATGTACGAGGACGTCGAGCAAGCTGCGACGATCACTTGCGAGTACGCCATGCCTTACGAAACGGACTTGCCTGTATTTCTGTGCCGGCGCCCGAAAATGACCTTGCAGCAAGTGTGGCCGCGCCTTAAGAACTACATTTAGGAATGGAGAAGCCCAATGAAACCGAAGGGAGAACAACAAGTCTTGCATCATCGCGGAAACTATCTGGTCCGACGACAGCGGCTAGCGCCGGATAAGTCGACGCCTTGGCATCGCGATCCCTTTCATCGTGTGACCGTGGTCCTGAGCGGGGATTTACTCAGGATTGAGTTTCGCGACGGTGGAGAAGCTCAGCTTTGTTCGATCACACGAGGTGAAGTGGACTGGTCCGAGCCGAGCGAACGCGTGCACCGCGCAGTGAACGTCGGGAAAGAGGTTTTCGAGGAGGTTGTAACATTCTTCCTGGATCGGCCCGACTCGGTGCCGCAGCCGGAAGAAGACTCCAATTAATGTTGGTGCGCCAGAGGACAAGGCGCCAGCAGGCACGTGAAGGGACTCCCACTTTTCTCCGTGAACTCTGTGGCCTTTGTGGTGAGCTTGCGTTCCTCCGCTCCTCACGCCAGTCTAAACGCAAATTCCAGATCCCCAGCTACCAGCCCACGGGTTTGCCGCGATTTTGCTCGTTGAGCCATTGCTCGAGCGGAGCAAAGTAGTCGCGAATGGCGGTAGCGTCCATCTGCCGCTGGCCGGTGATGGCCTCGAGGGCATCGGGCCAGGGGCGGCTTAGTCCCATCTCGAGCATCTCGTTCAAGCGCTTGCCGGCTTCCTTGCTTCCGTAAATGGAGCACCGGTGCAGCGGCTCCTTGCACCCCGCTGCGCGCGCCAGGGCGCGGTGAAACTGGAATTGCAGAATGTCAGCGAGAAAATAGCGCATGTAAGGAACGTTGGCGGCCACGTGATACTTGGCGCCGGGATCAAAGTCTTCCTCGCTGCGCTCCACCCCGGGAGCCACACCCTGGTACTTCATCTTTAGATCCCACCATGTCCGGTTGTATTTCTCCGGCGGGATCTGGCCGGAGAAAACCTTCCACCGCCACTGGTCAATGAGCAGGCCGAATGGGAGGAAGGCGATTTTTTCAAGTGCCTTATTAAGCAGGAAGCCGATATCTTTCGAGGTGTCAGGAACTTTATCAAGGAGGCCGATTTGAACCAGGTACGCAGGGGTGACGGAAAGGGCGATGGTATCGCCCACGGCTTCATGGAACCCGTCGTTAGCGCTGTCGCGGAAAAGCAATGGCTGGCGGTTGTAGGCCCGTTGATAAAAGTTGTGGCCTAGCTCGTGGTGAATGGTCCCGAAGTATTCGGCCGTGATGTCGATGCACATCTTAACGCGCAAATCGTCTACAAAATCAACGTCCCACGCGCTGGCATGGCAGACGACGTCCCGGTCCTGGGGCTTCACAAAAAGCGATCGCTGCCAGAAAGTTTCAGGCAACGGTTCGAAGCCCAAGGAAGTGAAGAAGTGTTCTCCGTAGCGGACCATCTGCCGGGCGTCCGTGCTACGGCTCTTCAGAATCCCCGTGAGGTCGTAGCCGGGATCGGCATTCTGCGGCGCCGCCAGAGGATAGATGTTCTCCCACCCCTGGGCCCACAAGTTGCCGAGCAGATAAACGGGAATCGGACCGTTCGCCGGAACAATTTGATCGCCGTATTTCTCGCGCAGCTTGTTCCGGACGTAGGCATGCAGGGCCACATACAGCGGGCGGACTTGCTCCCAAAGGCGATCGAGTTCCCGGGCGAACTCGTCCGGGGGCATGTCATATTTCGAGCGCCACATCGCGCCGTTGTCCTGAAAGCCGAGTTCTCGCGCACCTTTGTTGGCCAGTTCAACATAGCGGGCGAAATCCTTGCGCATGGGACGCGAAATGGCATGCCAGCCGACCCAGGCATCGCGCAATTCTCGCGGGTCGCGGCTGTTGGCCATGATGCGGGTAATGTCTTCGATGTCCAGGCACTTTTCTTTGCCGGGCGGGCACCACTTGCCCTTGCCGTACGTGCCTTCGAGCGACGAAACAATCTGCGTCAACTCCGCGCTTTCCTTCGGGTCCGCCGGCGTCGCCAGCGTCAGCGAGAGCTTCAGCAACTTTAGCTTGCGCGCCACGTCTTCAGGCAGTTTCAGGTTGTCAAAGCGTGTCGCCTGTTTGGCCAAGTCCACCGTGGCGTTGATGGCGCGCTCGTCAGCCTCCGCGGCCAAAGTTTCCGTGTCCTCGGTAATGTAAGTGGCTTTCACCCAGTCTGCGCGGCTGGCATCCACGCTGACCTTCAGAAGCTTCGCCTCTGCGTCTTCGATGAATTTCTTCGCTGCCTCCACCTGCGTCTGTGACATCGCCTTCTTTTCTGCTCCTGAAGAAATTAGACTGAGGGCAAGAATTGCGCCCGTAACCATTAGAATAACCCAAAGTCTACGTGAATGAGATGTCATGAGTGACTCCGATGCGAGTTTTGACACCTGACACCCGGCACCTGGCACCTTTCCTTACTGCGCCTTGGTTTCCTCCTTGATAATCGCGCTCAGGCCCATCGAGACGACACTGACTACCAAGGCGCCCCAAAACGCGGGCCAGAAACCGTGCACGTAGAAACCCACCTGGAACCAGTTGACCGCGATATACGAAGCCAGCCACAAGGTAAAGCCATTAATCACCAGAATGAACAGGCCCAGGGTGAGAATCACCAGCGGGCAGGACAAGAGCTTGAGCAGCGGCCGCACAATCGCGTTGACCAAACCCAGAATAACCGCCATTACCGCGAACAAGGTCCAGCTATTCTTCTCGGCATGGATGCCGGGGACCAGCCAGGCGGCCACAAATAACGACAGACTGCTCACGACCCAACGAATCAGCAGCTTCATGGTAGCCTCGTCGCAATTCTCCGGGCGATGACCGTGGCAACCTGGAAGCTGTTTCCATCCGTGTGCACTTCCAGGTCTACCACCGTATTCCCCTTACGGAACATCAGAGTAGAGCCCTTGCGGCCGGCGTACGCCTCCTCACCAATCCCCGCCACTCGCCGGACGGCGCTCTGGCCTTTCGTGGCCGCTTTCATGGCCATTGCCGATATCTGCAGGGCTAATGACCCACCTTGCGGCGTCACTTCGACGCTCAGACTCCTATCCACGGATGACGTATATTGACAAACTAAAGTGCCCTTGTTGGTCGATGAAACCGTCGTTCCCAACGCCTCGCCCACCTCGAGGTTTGACACCAGAGAGCAAACTCCGCGAGCGTCCACATTTCCCGCCGGAGCGCCGCCGACCGTCTTAGCGAAGTGGCTTGTTTTCGGCAGTTCCACGCTATTCTTCCGCGCCCGGTAATCGAAAAAGGCGCAACTGCCAATTGAAAAGAGCGTGACCAGAGTTGAAATCCCCAGTACCCAGGCGATGACTCTCAGAACTGCGTTTCCTGATTTTGCTCTGATTTCCTCTCCCACCACCGAAGTGCCTCCTGGCAGAACCTATGGCGCGGATTGTATTCGAGAAACGGTTCCGAGTCCAGCGGGACAGTAGGTGTCAGGTGTCAGGTGTCAGGTGCCTGACCGGTGATTCATGTGTCATCCTGAGGAGTCCCGGTTTTCGGGACGACGAAGGATCTTCGCAGTTCGCCTCAGACGCTTACGGGGGTGGCGCAGACGTGCCACTCGTTGGCATGTCTGAGCCATGACCTCGGAACTGCGCCGGTTCTGCTATACTCGCCGTGGGCAAGAGATTTATGGAATTGACAATGCCGGTGTCTGACAATTCGATGGCGCGCTCCCACCTCGTCTCCGCACGGAAACAGTTGTTTATGGCCTCGCTTCTGTTGGCATTTCTGTTCCCTCGCCTCAGTTGGGAACAAGCCGCAGGCTGCGCTTTGCTGCTCATGCTATTTAACACTTTGATCCTGCCTTGGCTGGAAATTGACGTGAGCAAACAACTGCCGCCTGCTCACATCGTAGACAAAACTGGCGGACTGATCTTGTACCCGGTCTCAGTTCTGGTGCTCGTCCTCCTTTACCCTCATCACCTGCACGTTGCGGCGGCAGCGTGGGCTCTCGTGGCGCTAGGCGATGGGATGGCGACTGTGGCCGGGGAGGCGGTGAGCCTTCCGGTCACCACCGGAGCGCAAGCCGCGGTGTGGCGGTGTCGATTCGCCGCTGCACTTTTCTGGAATAGGAGCAAAACCTGGGCTGGATTCCTTGGCTTCGTGGCTGCGGGAACCATCGGCGCATATATTCTTACCCGCTGGATCGATTCGGCAATTGCCTCTGGCTGGACACTGATAGTATGTGCCGCCGCGGCTCTGCTGTGTGCAGTGATCGAGAGTCTTCCCCTGGCTCTGGACGATAACATCACGGTGCCGCTGATCGGCGGGGCCTTCCTGTTCTGCGCCTTCCTGATGCAGCGTTCCGCGCTGGACAGCAATTTGCCTTATCTCCGGCGCCGCATCGGATTGGCGATTGCCGTAAATCTGGCGTTTGCAGTCTTGGCATATGCGTCGAAAGCCGCATCCGGCTCCGGCGCCATCTGCGGCTTCTGGCTGGGAACGGCAATCTATCTCGGCTACGGCTACAAGAGTTTCATTCTGCTTGTAGCGTTTATCGTATTGGGCTCTGTCGCCACGCGTTTGGGCCTGGCGAAGAAAACGGCGCGTGGGGTTGCCGAGCGCAGGGCGGGCGCGCGAAGCTGGCGCGAGGCATTGGCCAACTTACTAGCGGCTGCGTTTTTTGCGATTCTGGTCGTCACAACCCATCACGAGGCGGCTTTCCTGATCGCACTGGTAGCCGCGCTGTCGGAGGCGGCGGGCGACACCGTCTCGAGCGAAATCGGCCAATGGGTTTCGAATCGAGCCTACCTGATTACGACCTTCCAGCCTGTTCGCGTCGGTGAAAACGGCGGCGTCTCCGTTGCCGGAACGGTAGCGGGATTTGGGGCGTCCGCCGTTATCGTGGGATTGGGGCTGGCGTTAAAGTTGTGCGGGCCTTACCGGTTCGCAGGGCCAGCCATCGCATTGGGCGCTGCCGTCGCGGGCAATTTGCTTGACAGTTTGTTGGGCGCTACGCTCGAGCGGCGCGGCCTCGTGACGAATGGCATGGTGAACTTTGCGGGCACAAGCGTTGCGGGGGGCTTGGCACTGGGCTTGGCGCTTCACCTGGGGCTTTGAGCCCGTCGTTGCCCCGAGCGCACCGAAGGACCACCGCAGTCTGTTAGGGAACACACCAAGCTAGCGACCGTTCGAGCAATCACGCTAAACCTGACAGAGGGAGAGCTGCTGCGGTGGTCCTTCGCTGCGCTCGGGCTGAGAATCCCGGCTGTCTGGGGCGGCCACCAGCAAGGGCCGCCCGCAGCAGCGAGTCTCGCCCTATCGGCGATAATAGAAGCCGCGACCGTAAAAACCACGGCTATAAAACCCCGGCCCGTACCAGAAACTGAAGCTTGGCCAATACGAGTACGGGTACGGGTAGTAGTAGGGCGCCGGTGCAGCAGCAACCGGAGGCGTCGGCCAGCCGTACCCGAGGCAATTCCAACCGGACCCGGGTAACGGCGCGCCCTGAGCAGCGGGACGGCCACCATAACCTCCGCCATAGCCCCCACCATAGCCGCCGCCATAGCCGCCGCCGTTATAGCCGCCGGGGCCTATCATCTGGAAGGCCTGCGGCGCGTGTTCAGTGGAAATCGTAATTGGCGCTGCAAGCCGGAACGTCAACAACGTCTCCGGATAGAGCACCGTGGGGCGGCCACGCGTCAAAAGCACGCCCACGGTTGAGGCGATTAAGCCAGCCCCGGCTCCAATGGCAGCGCCAGGACCAAGATCGGCGGCCCCGCCAATCGCCGCGCCCATGAGAGTTGTTCCGGCAATGGCGGCTGCGTCACGACCGTTCGAAGTCGGCCCCCTCAAACTGGACAGCTCGGTCTTAATCGGCAACTGTTGTCCATCCACCAGGGTCAAGTCTGTCAATTGAACTCCCAGGTGCGAAACGCCCTTTACGCGGCCTGCCTTCTGCGTTTCAGTAACCTTGCCACCGATAAGTTGGCCGCCCTGCGCGACGATCACGCCGTCTGCAATCAGGGGCCGCACCAGCGTGGCGGAGAAGCCGTCGCCGGGCTGGTTCTTGTCCGAAGACAGCATCTGATCGATCCGCACCGTCACAAACACGCCTGCGGGGAGCTTCACCGTCGGAGGCAGCGGCTGGTTAGGCGGCGGATAGCTGCCCTGAGAGTAATTCTGCGGCGGATAGTTACCCTGAGGATAGTTCGGCGGAGGGTAGTTGCCCTGAGGGTAATTCGGTGGTGGATAATTGGCCTGCGGGTCGTTGGCCTGTGGATCGTTCGGCTGTTGCTGGGGTGGATTCGAGAAGTTGTGCCATCCAGGACTGGGCTCTGAATTCGGCGGACTGGGCGGCGCGGTGTTGGGCGCCGAATTCGATTGTGGGCTAGCGGCCGGATCCTGCGCAAACGCCACGACCGTCGCGGCCAGCAAACTCACCGCAACGCAGTAAGCCACCGCCCTTATGACCTTGCTAAACATGCTCCTCATAGGCAACCTCCTCCTGTCCCACGGAGGAGTAGGGCATCTTGGCTGCCAAATCCCATATTACCTGCAGGTTACTGACTATAAACAACTTATTGTGTTTTTCATCCTGGATCTGCCGGGGGTTCCCTGGCCGTAATCCACCACTTTGCTGGTCGATTTTGGCCACTGCCCTTCTTCTCGAACACTGGCCCTCTCCCCATAAGCGTTGACCTAATGTCTCGGCGGACGGCAACGTAGGTCTGAATGACCGCTAGGACAGGCCCGGAGAGCCGACAGAGAGTAGCCCACGGCGCAAGCCGTGGGATCGAGGAGCAACCCAGCGTTATCTTAGCCCCGGAGGGGCGGCAGAGGCTTCCGCCGGATGTCTGTCGCCCCGTCCGGGGCTAAGACTCTTAACGCCGCATCGGGTCCCACGGCTCACGCCGTGGGCTATTATCTGCCGCCGCTCCGCGGCTCTAGAAGTCCTCGCATCTTAGGTTAACGCCTATGGGCCCTCTCCCTGGGGGAGAGGGCAGCGTTTCCGGACTGGCAATAGCCATCCTATTCGCCTAGCGCGATGATGCGCCCGCTCTCCGCCGATTGTCGCGATGCGGTCATCACCTGCATGACCTGACAGGTTTCTTCCGGTGCGCAAAGCAGCGGCGGCCGCCGCTCGGCGACGCAGCTTACGAAGTAGCGAAGCTGGGCGGCGAACATATCCTCCGCTGAAACCGCAGGTTCGCACACTTGACCGTCGCTCTTGTACAAGCGGAAGAAGTGTACGGCCTGTTCGCGCTCCTGAATGTTGGCGCCCACGCGGAACGTGTACTCGATCGCCCCTTTGGTCCCCAGAACCAGAATACTGGTGGAGAAGGGCCACGATTCCGGCATCAACAGGCTCGCTTCCACCGTGGCCTGAGCATCCGGGTAAGTGAGCGTTGTGTGAACGTGATCCCAGCTTCCTTCCGGCGATTGGATTCCCACCGTGCGCACAGAAAGAGGATCCCCCATGATCCAATGGATGAAATCCACATCGTGGACTTGCAAGTCCAGCAGGCCGCCACCACTGCGGGCGTGATTGCGGAACCAGTCGCTCCAGTCCGGGAACTTCGAGAGCCGGTAAGCACTGACGGAACGAACGGAGCCGATCTCGCCGGAATCGATCAGTTCCTTGATGCGCGCGTACTGCGGCCAGAAGCGCAGGACGTGCGCGACCATGAGGATGCACCCGTGGGATTGTGCCGCCCGGAGCATGCGCAGCGCGGAGGCAACATCAAGCCCCATGGGCTTCTCGCAGAGGATGTGGCGGCCACGCTCGGCGGCCTCGACCGCAACCTGCTCGTGAAGGTCGGTAGGCAGGCAGATGATAAGCGCTTCGAGCCGGTCGTCCGCAAGCAGTTCTTCGTGGCTTGAATAGACGCGTAAACCGGGGTACGAATCGAGAATCGGGTTGGGCTGTAGCGTGGCCACCGCCACCACTCGAGCCTCGGGGACTTTTTTGGACGCTTCCAGATGGACCCGTCCGATGTACCCCATGCCGGCAATGCCTAAATTGACCATGGACGGTTCTCCGGTGCTCACGTCAGTTAGTGTCCTGGTTCAAAAATCCGTTGAAGAATTTAGCCCACGGCGTGAGCCGTGGGTTGTCGGGACCTCCCTCACCCCCGTCCCCTCTCCCGCGGGGCGGGAGAGGGGTGCCGAAGGCGGGGTGTGGGTGTTCCGACCCAGGGCTTACGCCCTGGGCTACTCGCTTTCGCCCCTGACGGGGCTCTTAAGCTCCACCCGGTGTTCATGAATCTTCTCGACAGCCCGCACGATGTCATCCATATCTTCGCGTCCGGCGAGCAGCAGCCGGTGCTCGAGCCAGACCGCTTCCCGGCAAGCGCGTTCCGCATTCGGGCAAAGGGCTTCGAAGGAAGCGTAATCGATGGCACGGCCGTAGTGGCCGCACGTGATCGGGCATCCGCGCGGGTAGAAGTCCTGCTGGAGGAACATGGGGTTCTTGTAAAGCGGATGTGCGTAGCCGGCGAGACACGGAATCCCTTCCGCCTGAAGCGCCGACAGGAATTCCCCTCGAGAAACTCCGAACTCGGCTTCGTCGAACCGCAAGATGTAGAGGTGATGAGAGTGACCGGTGGCATACGGCTGGGCTCGAAGCGGACGAATTCCCGGCAACTTCGAGAGTTGCGCGTCGAGATAGGCGGCATTTTCACGCCGCTTCGCATTCTGGCCCGCAAGCCTTCTCAGTTGCTGGCTAAGGATGGCCCCCTGAAATTCCGTCATGCGGTAATTCCAGCCCAGCCGGTGATGCTCGTACCACGGCCTGCCGATTTTCCGGCCGCCCCAGATGTAAGACTCGCACAGTTCCGCCAATTCGCGATCATCGGTGATAATCAATCCGCCTTCTCCGGCGGTCATATTCTTCGAAGCTTGAAAACTGAAAGTGCCGGCGTGCCCGATGGAGCCCAATCCCCTGCCCTTCCAGGTTGCCCCGTGTCCGTGAGCAGCGTCTTCAAGAACCACCAGATTGCGCCGCTGCGCCATATCCAGAAACCCATCCATGTCCGCAGCCTGCCCCGCGAAATGCACGGGAATGATGGCTTTGGTTCGCGGCGTGATGGCCTCTTCTACCCGCTGGGGAGCGAGGTTGAAAGTTTCATAATCGATGTCCGCAAAGATGGGAATGGCATTCACGTTGAGCGCGGCAGTTGCCGTGGCGATGAAAGTGTACGGCGGCACAATGACTTCGTCCCCGGGCCCGACGCCCAGCGCCTTCAGCGCCACCTCGAGCGCCGCCGAGCCGTTGGCGCATGCGATCCCGTACTTAGCGCCTTGGAAATGCGCGAAGGCAGCCTGAAACTCCGCCACTTTCGAGCCGGGCTGCCCCGCTTCCGGCGCCACCGCTTCCACAGCTTGGCCGTGAGAATACCGCCACCAGTTGCCGCTGCGGAGCACTTCGAGCAGGGCGTTCTCTTCGCTGTCGTCAAAAACCGGCCAAGACGGAAAAGGCCTGCTCCGCTCCGGCGTACCGCCAAACATCGCCAAACGAGTCATGAAGTCCTCCTGAGACGGTCCGATTCTTGTGCCGCAAGCCTCTGCTTATCAGAAGTTCACCCGGGATATTTTCGCCGCTGGGCGGTAGCTGGCTCGCTCGGTTCCACAAGCCGGGCCCTGACCATATCAAGATGGCGAGATGCTTTTGACTTCATATCGGAAGTGTCGAAACTCCCGAAGGCGGGCAAAATCGCGTTCATTCGTAGTTATGACCATGATTCCTTGGCGACCGGCGCTCATTGCTATGAGGGCATCGTTCGTCAGGCGTCCTTGTCCGATGTGCTCGTATCCATATTCTGCGCCAAGGAGTGCAAGCACTCTGCCCGCCTGCGCCCAGTCACTGAGCGAAGGCACCAAGATGCGCCTCACGCGGTCGAAGTCATACTCCAAACGCTCGACGATCTTGCGGTCGCGCTTTCCCACGCCGGCGTACAACTCCTCCAGGACGACGGCACTTAGCCATAGGGGAGCTTCGGGGGCCAAGTACCTAACGGCGAGAACAGCTTCGTCTCCCAGTCTCAGCGCGTTGATGTAGACGGACGAATCGAACAGGACAGGTTGCATTTACTCCGCCAGCTTGCCGTAAACATCAATAATCTCAATTCCGCTCTTCAGGAAACGCTCGGTAGCCTCACGCGTCAACCGGTTTCGTTCGTGTTCGGCGATCACCGCGTCGAGAGCAAGCTCAAGCGTCTCCGTCTGCGTGCCCGCTTTCAAGAATCGCTGAGCGCGCTTGATCTTGGCGACATCCAGCCGGAAATGTTTGTGTTCGATTCGACCTCTGGCGACGGCCATAAGTAGTTCCTCCGAAATCCAGTATAACAGAGTATGAACACAAACAAACAAATTATGAACATCATTGCGGCTGCCTGGAGTCAAGGAATTCCGAGATTTGCTGCGCCGCGGGCGGATCCAGGTTTGCCAGCACGGCGACGATGTAACCGGACTTGGGGTAGATCCTCAACTCGCCGTTCATGCCCGGCGCCCCGCCGCCATGGCCCACGTAGCCGTTTCCGTTCTTGTCGCGCTCATCCTCAAACCCATACGCGTATTTGCCGGGACCGCGGCCGGTGGCCACTTTCCCCGTGATGAGCAGGTCGGTATAGCTGGCATTCAGCAGTTTGTGGCTGAGCAAGGCAGTGGCGAATCGCACCAGATCTCCCACGGTCGAATAGCCGCCGCCGGCCGAAGTTCCGCGATAAGGCAGCGTGTCGGTGTTCGGCTTCCACCCGCCGGAATCCGATCGCATGTAGCCGACAGAACGGTTGGGAACCGCCTGATCTTCCGGAAGCGATCCGCTGGAAGTCATACCGGCGGGTTTGTAAACGTGTTCTTCGACGTAATCGTAGTAACTCTGGTGGGTCACCCGCTCGATCACCACTCCGGCCAGCACCATGCCGTAATTGCTATACGCCCAGCGGCTGCCGGGGGCGAATTGGGGGCCGCGCTTGCCATACAACGCTGCGTAATCGTTGAGCGTGCGAAGCTGCAGGCGATGCGTATCAAATTCCGGCCCAAAGATATCGCCCGTGCCCCCGGTATGGGTCAACAGTTGATGAATCGTGACCTTGGTGGCAATCTCCTGATTGGGGTAGTCGGTGATGTATTTTCCGACCGGGTCGGTGAGCTTGATCTTGCCGGCTTCAACCAGTTGCAGGACCGAAACTGCGGTAAACATCTTATTCATCGACCCGATGCGAAAACGCGTGTTGAGCGTGTTAGGAATCTTCTTTTCACGGTCCGCCAATCCATAAGCACCACTGAAGATCGTTCTGCCATTCTTCGCAACCAGCACCGCGCCCGAAAACCGATCGGCCGCTGTGTCCTTGTCGAGCAGCGCTTTGACGGCGGCGATGGCCTGGCTCTCAGTGAGCCTTGGAACGGGAAACGCCGCGGGGCGAGGGATCGCCATCAGTCCCAGCGAAACAATGCGGTGCGGCAGGGTAGCTTCTGCCTCCAGCGTGAACCGCGCGAATTGGTCCGAATCGCGCTCCTGCAGCAGGCCGCCGGCCCTGGTGGGCGATGCCTGCTCGAGCTTCTTGAACTCGAATCCGCCCGTGTTGGCGCGGAATTCCATGTCCTGATTCAGGCTCGACACCCGGTTGGGGAAATTGTTCTGAAGGAATCGCAGGTATTGGGCTCGATCACCCGAGTTGAAAGCGGCCAGCCAGGCGAGGAACTGGTGAGTGGACGGCTGCGTGCGGGCGAACGCGGCTTGCGCCGGCGTCATTTCCGGCGGGGGAGGAGTATTGGCGGGCGGCGAAACCGGTTCGAGGGAGATCTGAGCGATGCGGTGCGGCTCAGCATCCGCGACCTCGACGGTGATCCGCAGACGCTCTCTGCTCGCGCGTGTTTGCGCGATGGCAACGATTCGGTCCTCGGTCGATTCCTCGACTTTCTGGAAATCAAGACCGCCCATCTGGCTGCGCATCTGGATTGTCTGATCGACGAAGTTCGACGGTGTGCCCGGCGTCATGACCTTCTGGACGAAGGCCTGAATCGTTGCTCGGTCGCCGCTCGTGAAGGCCGCCAGCCAGGCCTGGAGTTGCCGCGCCGCAGGCGTATTCGGAAATACAAAACGAGCTTGCGCTGCGGGCGCCTGCGCCGCGAGCCGCGGCGCGCTCAACACCTCCAGGCATGCTGCAGTCCCTATAGCAACTGTCAACGCCATCACCCCGAGGAACTGCCTCGGTGTTTTAGGGTTTCTTGCGGAACCTTTTCCCACGTCTCACCCCGTTTCCCTTAAAGCTCTCGGTACCCACTCTATCATGAACGATGTCGTGCCAGGCGGAGCGAAGCATCCCCACGCGGGTCACGGCAGTCCTGTGGCAAAGAGTTTGCCCTCGGAATTGGACCCACGCTTTTGAAGGCTGGTGAACCGGGCCAGCGCCTCACGGGCTCCGGCCTGATCGCCCTGCCGCTGACGGATTTGAGCCAGGGCGTAATAGGGCTCGGCCAGCGCAGGGTCGTCGTGGATCGCTTGCTCGAGTGATTTCACGGCTTGCTCGAGCTTCCCATCTTGGGAGAACGCCTCCCCCAAACGAAACTCAGCCAGCGCGAAGCGGGGGTGGCATTCGATGGCGGCCCCGAGCTTTGCCTGGGCTTCCGCGGGCCTGTGCATCCGCAGAAGCGTCGTGCCATAGAAATAGGAAGCGAGAGCATTGCAGCCGGATTGCATATGATCCACTCGCTCAAAGTATTCTGACGCCTGTTGGTAATCCCCGCTTTGTGATTCGAGAACCGCCATCAGCAGGATGGCTCGCGAATCCTCCTGCCCGCCCTTCTCAACCAAGGGCGCCAGGGTCTTGATGGCTTCGGCGCTGCGGCCCAGCATGTAGTCAGCGACGGCCTGCTGATACGGAAACTCCGTGACGCCGGGAAATCGCCGGGTACCTTCCGCAGCCGCTTGCTCCGCGTCGTTTAGGCTGCCGGCGAGCAGATCACATTTCACCAACTTTTCCCAAGGGCCCTGGTCATGCGGCGACCGGCGCGTAAGGCCGAGGAACACGGGGATTGCCTGCTGGTAATTCCGCAAGGCCATTTGCGTGTCGCCATAGGCATAGAGATAGATCGGCCCCCGGGCTGCGGCAGGCGCTCCGTCCAGAAGGGCCAGGGCCTGCCTCGATTGCCCCTGGCCAATCCAAAGCTCCGCCAACGCGGCGTAAGGCAGAGGCTGATTGGGGTCGTGGTGAATTGCCGCCTGCCACAATTCGGCGACGGCTGAGTTTGCGCCCGCTCCGGCCAGGATGGTGGCCAGGGTCTTTAGCAGCGACATGTTGTTGTAGCCCTCGGCAGGCAGCCCTCTCACGATTCCGGAAAGCCTCTGCGCATCCCCTGCCTCGGCGTAGGCGCGCGCCAGGTTCACCAGAATGTCGTCACTCCCGGGAGACTTCTGGTGCAGTGCTTCAAGTATGGGAACGGCCGCCTGGAACTGTCCGACCTGAAGAAGGAGGACCGCGTAATTGTAGGCGTAGTCGGAATTACGCGGTTCAATTTCATGGGCTTGCCGCAGGTTTTCGAGCGCCCCCTGAGCGTCATTCTGCCGCGCCAGGACAAGCCCCAACAGGGCATGGGCGCGGGCGGAGCGCGGGTCGTTCTGGATGGCCTGCTCGAGCCAGCGGCGAGCCTCGTCTAAGCGCCCCGCGTGGTAAGCGGCATCTGCCTTTCCGAGGAGCGAACCACCGGCGCTGGCAGGTAGCTGGGGCTGGCTTCCTGCTGCTTGCGCAGATCTCAAGGCGACAGGAGTTCCCGTCAAGCAGACTATTAGAATGGCGCCGCGCAAGTTTAGTTTCACGGGCATGCAAAGACACTCCCGGTTCTTTCGTTTTCACAATGCCGACGTAGGCGCGGTTCGCGAACCGCCCCTCCTACGAATTGCAGCGACGTTTTGTAGCCTATATAGTTAGGCACAGTTTGTCAAGACGTTGGCGGGGAGTGGATCAACTTAGTGTTTCAGTGGCGAGTTAACCCGCCGGATGGAGTCGGAGCTGCGACGGACGCGCAGGGCGGCCACAAGGCCTGTCCGGACAATTCGCCCGGGTGACAGGGTGGCGCAGACGTGCCGTTCTCTGGCATGTCGGCGCCTCTTCAAAAGACGCATACCTCCCGACAGAAACCGTCGGGAGGTATGCGCCACCCGGGAAATTCCACTCAGAATATGAACTTCAGCGCCATCTGCACAATTCGGGGATCGCGGGCGCTGGTGACCAGGCCAAACGTACCAGTGGGCGGCGGACCTGAATTGAAGAGCCCGTTCGGCCCATTGAACTGGGCGTGGTTAAAAGCGTTGAAGAATTCGCACCGGTACTCGAGTCTCTTGGATTCGGTGATCACGAAATCCTTCGCAGCCGCCAAGTCGAAGTTGTTGATGCCGGGGCCGTGGAAGAAATTGCGGCCGGAGTCCCCGATCGTTCCCAGGGGCTCGGGGCTGAACAACGAGGTGTTGAAGTAGGTCTGGCCGTCGCGCGGATTGGTGTTGTTGAGGATCTTTCCCGGAGCACGCTCCGGCTCATCGACGGCGTAGCCTGTTCCGAGCAAAGAGCGGTCGTCATTTTCGGTCAGGCCCACCGGCAAGCCGGTGGCGAAGGTGGTGATGCCCGAAAGTTCCCAACCCCTGACAGCCCACTTTCCGACCCCGTGATTGGCAAACGACAAGCTATCAAAGGGACGAAAGCTGTAGCTGACCACGAAATCCTGTGTGAGGTCATAGGAACAGAGCGACTTGCTCGCCTTGAAATTCAACGGATTGATGGCTTGTTCAAGGGCGGAGGCGTTATCCATGCACTTGCCGTAGGTGTAGCCGATGAGGAACGACGAATTCTTGCTGGTGTGGCGAAGATTGATCTGGAGTGAATTGTAATTCGAGTTCGCCATCTCATCCATATAGGCGTTGCTCACAAACAGTTGGCCCAATGGCTGGCGGGTTCCATAAACAGTTTGTCCGTTGGCCAATTGATAGGTGTTGCTTTCGAGGAAGGGCCCGCAGGGCGTCTGCCCGGGAGCCAGCGTGGACGCGTTGAGGGAAAGACACAGAGG
Organism: Terriglobia bacterium; assembly: GCA_049508935.1. GTDB lineage: Bacteria > Acidobacteriota > Terriglobia > UBA7540 > UBA7540 > CAVROP01. Next base: position 29,260 of record JBELAJ010000005.1, read on the forward strand.
CGCGTTGCCGACATTGGACTCGAGGAAGGAGATCAAATCGTGTCCTTGCGTCCCGACGTAGCTGATCCCCAACGTGGTGTTGGACCCAATCTGGCGCTGCACCGATGCTTCGTAGTCTTCGGCATAGGGCATCCGGTTGGTGTGGAAAAATACCGGCGCACCCGCGATCGGTTCAACCGCCGGCCAGTTGAATGTGGTATCGGGGTGTGATGGAGACGAATTGGTGGGAGGAAAGATGAAGGGGAAACGTTGTCCTTCATTGTGTCCATTCGACCGGTCGATGTAAGGCGTCGCGAACTCGGGCGGCACAGGGCTTTCGTAGAAAAGGCCGTAGGGAGAGTCGCCGACTTCCACGAATTGGGTTAAATCCTCAACCGACGTATAGAAGAGTCCCCAGGCTGCACGGAAACTCGTCTTCCCAGGTCCGCCGGACAGCTTGCCGAGCAAACCGCTATCCCATTTCGGGGAGTAGGCGAGTCCTAGGCGGGGAGCAAACCCGTCCCATTTGGTGGGCGCGAGAGTGGGAGGAACGCCGGGATCGCCCGGAACCAACCAGCCCTTGGGCGCGCCGGGGAAGACCACAGATTGCACGCCTGGAATGATGGTTTCAGTTTTGTTTTGCGTGTCATACCAGGGCTGGCTGACTTCCCAGCGCAAGCCGTAGTTCAGCGTCAGGCTGGGCTTGGCACGCCAGCTATCCTGAACGAAGGCGCTGATGTACTTGGTGCGGGAGTCGAGAAATTGCCGGCTGGATTGGGTCAGTATATCCGGGGCACCGATCAGAAAGTCGGCGAAGTCGATCCCCGTTTCACTTCCGTTGAATCCAAAGACCCCGTTCTCCGCATAGGTGTTGCGCTCATTGATTTGGGCGTCATGGAACTCGGCGCCGAATTTCAAGCTGTGCGTGCCGATAATCCGGGCGAAGTTATCCAGGAATTGATAAGTGTTGTTGTATTGACCCGTGGAGCCGTCAGGCAGCCCGAAATTGTAGCTATTGAATTGCATCAGGGGCACGCCTTGATCCGCAGCAACGACCGAGCCAATGCCACCCTGGGCGTTGAAGGTTCCGTTGAAGCCAAGGGAGCTCATCGACGGTCCCAGGCCGCCGCCGGGATTGTTAAAGACATCGGCGTCGCGCATGTAACTGAAGTGAAACTGGTTCACGGACGCGGAGCCGAAACTCTTCGTGTCCGCGAGATTGAGCAACTGGGCCCGGCCAGGGGTAATGGCGAAGAAGCCGGGGAACTCCGGGGCGTTGTGATAAGGGTTGTTGAGGAGATAGTCATCCATGAAGTAGTAGGCGGAGAGCATGCCGAAGCGGGAATTGCCGTCCACCCGGACGCCGCCTTTGTCGTCGCGCAACCGCTCGTCGTAGGCGGAAGTTGTGTAGAAGTCGCCGGCGGAGGAGATAATATTGGGCGGCTGAATATACGGCAACAAGTGCGATGTAGGGGAGGCCCAGGCGCTCTGCGGTATTTGGGCATTAGGAAATACGCACTGCGCCGAACTGGTGCATCCTGAAGTGTAGTAGGGCTCTCCGGCGCTCACGGGGTAGCCAAACGCATTCGTGAGTTGTTGTGCCCAATTAGAGCCGACCACCGACCCCGTCAGAGCGCCGACGTTAGCGGAGAAGTCTCCGCTGCGCTCCTGAGGCGAAGGCACGGGAATCAATCCCGTCGATTCGCCCTGAACCATGCGGGTTCCCTGGTAGTCGACAAAAAAGAAGGCTTTGTTGCGCTTGATCGGCCCTCCGAAGGTGCCTCCAAACTGGTTCTGCTGGAAGGTTCCGATGGCTGTTCCGGGAATGTCCGCTCCCGTAAGAGCATTCGTCAAGTCGTAGGAGTAGAAATTCCGGGCATCAAACTTGGTGTTGCGCACAAAGTCAAAAGCGTCGCCGTGAAACGAATTGTCGCCGGATTTGGTCACCACATTGACCTGGCCGCCGCTGTAGTTCCCATACTCGGCGTCGAAATTGTTGGTCAGGATGCGGAACTCGGCGATGGAATCGAGGTTGGGAATAATTGCGGCGCCGTTGTTTCGCCCCTCTTCAACGTTCGCCCCGTTCACCATGAAGCCGTTCGAGGTTTCGCGCTGGCCGTTCATGGCATCGTTGCCGGAGTTGGTGATGTCGCCGGAGGTGGGGCGGTCGCCTCCCACGGCCACGTTCGCGTAGGGCGAGACCCCGGGCTGAAGCGCCAGCAGGTCAGTGTAACTACGGCCGTTCAACGGCACTGCCGTAATCTTGTTGCTCTCGATTACTTCGCCCATCTGTGTACTGGCGGTCTCCACGTGGACGGCAGTGCTGGAGATGGTGACTTCCTGCTGCGCGGCTCCCAGAGTCAGCTTGACGTCGACCACCAGAGCCGAGTTGGCGTCGATCACCAGTCCGGTTTGGTGATAAGCCTTGAACCCGGTCTGCTGCACGTCCAATTCGTAGGTGCCAATGGCTAAAGCCGGAAACTCGTAGAACCCTTTCGAATCCGTCACCACAGATAGCCGAAGCCCCGTGCCCGTGTTTAACGCGGTAACTTGCACACTGGGAATCACGGCGCCACTGGGGTCGGTAACCACACCAGAAATGCTGCCGGTAATGCTGGCCCACGCGGCCAGCGTTCCGGCCAGAATGATAAAGATCACTCCGGTGCCAAGCTTCTTTCGTAAACGCATTCAAGGCCTCCCTGGTTCTATCGATTTGTCTGGAACTGGATTTGACCCAACATGGAGTATTGGTCGATTTTGATGTTGAGACAGTTTCGCACCGTCCCTGGCAGTCCCGGAGACACGAGATCGCGGCTACAGCATCAAAAATCTTCCAGTACCTAACAGACCGGACGCTTGAATTCGTGCAGTTCGCAACGTGCCCATGTGCCGCAAGGACAATTCCGTCCTGCGGCTGAGGGAAGAATAGCACTTTTCCTTGGTCCTCATCAATGTTGGGGCCCAATGGACACTCCCGCATGGCGAATGCTAAGATCATTTATCGTGAATTAGGCTGCGCAAGGCGTCCCATCGATACCAAGCAACTTTTGCTCAGGACCTTCACTGCTTGAGCTCTGATCGGTTATGCCGCTGGCGTCCAAAACGAAGTTGGGGGTGCTGCTGGTTCCGCTCTGGCTGGCCGTGGTTTGTATGTGTCTGGCGCACGATCGCCCCGACCGGTCCGCGTCGCGGCAGAGCGGCACGGAGACTGGCCTGCTTGCGGTGGGGCGGAAGAGCTACGAGGCGCGCTGCTCGATGTGTCATGGCCTGGATGCCCGCGGCGGCGAGCATGCCCCAGGCATCGCTAATTCTCGCGATGTACAGCAAAAGTCAGACAAGGCGCTATTCCAGATTATTCGCGGAGGCCTTCCGGCGGCGGGAATGCCTTCGTTTCCCACTCTTCCCGAAAACGAGATCGAAGCGGTGGTGAAGTATCTCCGGTCCTTGAGCGGGGCAGCCACGGCCGAGAACGCAAAGGGTGACCCGCTGCGCGGCGAAAAACTCTTCTTCGGAAAAGCACAGTGCGGCGACTGCCACATGCTGGCCGGAAAGGGCGGATTTATCGGACCTGATCTTTCGGATTTCGCCGTATCGCATTCGGTCTCGCAGATTCGCGCAGCCATAGTCCGTCCCGACGAAAAACTGCTGCCCGAGCAGCAGGTGACCCACGTCGAAACCACAGATGGATTGAAGTTGTCGGGCCTGATCCGCAACGAAGATAACTTCTCGATGCAATTGCAGGGAATCGACGGACAGTTTCATCTGCTCATGAAATCTCAAATCGCCAAGGTGGAAAGCACCGGTCATTCCCTCATGCCCGACGACTACGGGACGCGGCTCAGCTCAGCGGAGTTGGATGACCTGGTCAGCTTCATCGCGCGTTACGGGCGCCGCGTCGAGGCGCCGCCCACTTCGTCTGGCGACCGCCCCCGGAGACGCGCGCGTTAGCGACCTCTCGGGATTTTACTCCCCTCCTCAGCGGGAGGAGGGGCCGGGGGTGGTGGGTGGCGATTTCGGCGTGTCAGTCAACCGCGGGCGAGCCGGTTATCGCCGCCCGCCGGGGGTGGTGGGTGGCAGGTTCGGCGCACCAGCCGACCACCCCTAACCCCTCCTTAACAAGGAGGGGAATCGCGGGTTATTCCGCGGCAATCTATGAGACGATACAACATGATCAAACGACTTTTGATACTTCTGCTCATCTACCCGGCCGTCTGTTTGGCGCAGGCTCAGAAGCCGCGCAAATTCGAACTGCGCGCCGAATCGCCGCAGTTCTGGAAGTTGATTGACCGTGAGGCGAAGTTGACTCGCGTAGGAACGGGCTTCGGTTTTACGGAAGGTCCGGTGTGGGATCCGCACGGATTCCTTTACGTGAGTGACGAGACCCTCAACGAAATTCTCCGCCTTTATCCGGATGGGCATCGTGAGGAAGTGATCTCTCTCGGCGACCCGGACGGCAACACCTTTGACCAGCGGCTTCGCTTGCTGGATTGCGCCAGCGTGCTGCGCGCGGTGATTCGCATCGAGCCGGACGGGCGCTATACGATTCTCGCCGGCCGCTACGAGAACAAGCGATTCAACAGCCCCAACGATTTGGTGATCGGTCCGGATGGCGCGATTTATTTCACCGATCCCACCTTGGACTTGCCCAAGGGGCAGCCGCAGGAGATCCCCTACCAGGGTGTCTATCGCCTGGACAGCAATGGCGAGGTTCGTCTTCTCACCCGCGACCTTGCCCAGCCGAATGGCCTGGCTTTCTCACCCGACGGCAAGCACCTTTACGTGGACGACAGCGAACGTCTCGATATACGGGTTTACGATTTCCTTCCGGGCGGAACGCTTGCGAACGGCAGCCAATTCGGTGACGAGAAGGGCGGCCCGGACGAGGGCGTGCCGGACGGCATGCGTGTGGATAAAGACGGCAATCTCTACGTCGTCGGACCGTTGGGGATCTGGGTCTGGGATGCGGCGGGACACCATCTGGGCACCATCGTGTTGCCTGAGCAGCCGGCAAATCTGGCCTGGGGTGAGTCCGACTACGGCACGCTCTTTATTACCGCCACCACTTCGGTGTACCGAATACGCACGCTGGTCCGGGGCTTCGTGCCCTATCTTTCTCGAGGCAGTCGACACTCGGTTGGGCGACCGAAGCCAACACGCCCAATCAGGGCGTCTGCCGGCCGATGACGGAAATGCGGACTCCCCTCCTCGACGGAGGAGGGGAACTAGATATTGAGGGCCTTTCAACATGCCACGTCCCGTCTGGACGACACTCGCTGTCCTTGTCTGCTCGATCTTCGCGGTCGTCCCCTCCAAAACTGCGGAGCAAATTACTCAGGCTTCCTCCCCATGTGTTGTGGAGCCTACTCGTTACAAAGGTTGGGATGCCGAACGCATGTCCAATCGCTGGGTGACGTTGATATTTGTTCCGAAGCTTGGCGGGCGGCTGATGCAAGTTACATTCGGCGCTCATGACTACTTATTCGTAAATCCTCTCTATCTTGGGAAGTACTTTCCTCCCTCGCAGGCCGTGGCGGAAAAGAAGTGGTTCAATTATGGCGGCGACAAAATCTGGCCGCTGCCGGAGGGCCCTGGCGAAGACCAGTGGCCTGTGGCTTCGGATATTTTAGACGATGGGATTTATCAGCTCACTCCGGTTCGAACCGGGAGCGGAACTTGCACGGTGCGCTTGCAGGGTCCGCCGGACGACCGCACCGGCCTCGAATATTCCCGGGATATTACCATCAATGCCGAATCGCCCAGGATCAGCTTCCGCGCGGTCATGAAGAACATTACCGGGCACGAAATCCGGTGGTCGGTGCAATCCGTGACGCAGTACAACACCGCCGACCCGAGTAATCCGGCGAAATATAACCACGATTTCTGGGCCTTCACGCCGGCCAACCCAGCCAGCGTCTTTAACCGCAAATTCGATGCACACGCCGGTCCTGTTGATCATCCTTCTTACAGCGTCCGAAACAACCTGTTCACCCTGCATTGGAAGTACCTCGAGGGCGAAGTAGGCGTCGATTCGAACGCAGGCTGGGTTGCGGTGGTTGATGGACTCTCGAGCTTCGCCATGCTGGAACGCTTTCGTTTCTTCCCCGGCGCCGAGTATCCGGAGCGCGCCTCGGTGATCTTTTATATCGATGGACCCAGCTTGCAGCTCAACGACCAAGGAATGCCCGAAATCTCGCGGACGAAACTCGAAGACACACCATACTACATGGAGGCGGAACTCAACAGCCCGCTGGTGCGCCTGGCCCCGGGCGAGACCTCGACGCTCGAGAGCGAGTGGTTTCCTACCCGTATGACGCCGCAGTTCATGAACGCAACCGAGGCAGGCATGATCGGGCGCGAACTCGCGGCGTCCCCCGCTGCCGGTGGTGTGCGGCTTTCCGGTTTCTTTGGTGTGTTCTACGCCGGCCGCCTCGCAGCTCGCGTGTATGACGCTCGGGGCGTTGCGCTCAAGACCATCGACGTCACGAAAGCCGACCCATTGGAAGCGGTTTCTTTGGATACAGTCATTCCCGCGCCACCCGAGGCTGCCACGATTTCTCTGCACCTCGTCGATGAGCATGGGTTGGACCGGGGATCGCTGGGCGAAACAGAAATCGCTAAGGGCAAGTAGGAGTGAATGGGCAGCCTTCCCCCTTGGGGCTGAGCATGCGGGGCATTTTTTGTTGGACACCGGGGGCGAGTTGAATTGACGGCCCTCTCCCTTGGGGAGAGGGTGTCCCGCTGCCGGCGTCTTCATCAGCCGGAGCGGGACGGGTGAGGGGTAAGTTGCGCGACCAGAGGAACGAAAAACAACTCCAACGGCAAATCGCAAAGGGCAAATGGTTTTGCCACGTAAACAAATGGCAAGTTGTAAACCATTTGATTCTTACCGTTCGCCATTCGAAATCGCTCTTTTCGCAGGGAAGACACCCCTCACCCGTCCGGCGACGGCTGGAGAAACCGCCGTCGCCGGACACCCTCTCCCCAAGGGAGAGGGCGACATTCGTAATTTCGCTGCCTCAGGTCGTGCTGGCATGTTCGACCTGCCTATACAGCAAGATTCAACAGACGCATACGGTTTTGCTGATTCTGGCACTCTGCCTCGCGCCGGCGCATTCGGCGGGGCAAGCGGGCCGGGCTCCTGTCTCGATGGACGCCGATATCGCGCCGGAACGGCTGCTGGTTTCACCGCCGCGACAGGACTGGCCTTCCTACAACGGAGATTACTCGGGACGGCGGTACAGCGCGCTCGACCAGATCAACGTCGACAATGTTCGGCACCTGCGCGCCCAGTGGGTGTTCCACTCCACTAACTCGGATTCCATGGAGGTGACGCCTGTCGTGGTGGGCGGGGTGATGTACATCACGTCAGGCAACGATGCCTTGGCGCTCGACGCGCGGACGGGCCGCGAGTTGTGGCACCACGCTCGCCCGCTGACCGAAGGGCTGATTGACGACGCTTCGGCCCACCACAATCGCGGCGTCGCAGTCTGGCATACGCGTGTTTATATGGAGACCGATAACGCCCACCTGCTGTGTCTCGATGCGCGCTCCGGCCACTTGCTCTGGGACGTTCCTTACGCTGACACACGCCTGAATTATGGAGCCACCAGCGCGCCTCTTCTGGTCAAGGACAAGGTGCTCGTGGGAACTTCGGGCGGCGATGATGGAGTTCGCGGCTTCCTCGCCGCTTACGACGCCATCACCGGCAAACTCGCCTGGCGTTTTTGGACTATTCCGGCGCCGGGTGAGCCTGGCTCCGAAAGTTGGATCGGCGATGCTTACTTGCACGGCGGCGGTACCACCTGGATGCCCGGAACGTACGATCCGGAGCTGAACACGGTTTACTGGGGCACCAGCAATCCCGCTCCGGATTTCGTGGGCGATACGCGCCCGGGCGACGATCTCTACACTGACTGCGTCGTGGCCCTGGACGCCGACACCGGAAGACTGAAGTGGTACTTCCAATTCACCCCGCATGACCTCTATGATTACGACGCCACGGAGACTCCCGTGTTACTGGATGAGCCGGTTGACGGAACGGTCCGGCGCCTGCTGGTGGAAGCTAATCGCAACGGCTTTTTCTATATCCTCGATCGCGCAAATGGAAAATTCCTCGGCGCCACGCCGTTCGTTGAGAAGCTGAACTGGGCAACCGGCATCGACGCGAGCGGCCGCCCCTTGCTCACGGGGCTGAAACCCACTGTGCAAGGGACGCGCATCTGCCCCTCGATGACCGGCGCCACAAATTGGTTCTCTCCCTCGTATAATCCCTCCACTCACCTCTTCTATTTTCTGGCTCTCGAAGATTGCGAAATGTACATCTCGGGCGCCGAGAAACAAACCTACAAGCCCGGCCAGACCTATTACAGCACAGGGGCCAAACGCATTCCGAAGGAATCGGCAAAGAAGATCCTGCTGGCTTTCGACGTGACAACAGGCAAACCCGTGTGGCGCTACCCGCAGACCGGCGACGGTGATTCCTGGGGCGGAACGATGACCACAGCAGGAGGGCTGGTTTTCTTCGGGGACGATGCCGGAGAGTTCGAGGCCGTTGATGCCCGCTCGGGCAAGCCCTTGTGGCACTTCAACACCGGACAGAGGATGCACGCCTCACCCATGAGCTACGCCGTCGATGGCGTCCAGTACGTCTGCATTGCTGTGGGCAGCGATTTGTTCAGCTTTGCGCTGGATGAAAGGAGTCAGGAGTCAGAAGTCAGGAGTCAGAATTAGAAGACTCATCGCCCCCTCCCGCTTGGGGGAGAGGGTGGACCGCGACGGCGATTTCCCGAGGCGCGCGGGCCGGGTGAGGGGGTCGCCAGATTGTGAGGCTGTCAAACTGATGGCGCACTAAATCTTAAAAAAGATCTTCCGCCGGTACAGCCAGTCGCAGACGTACCACATCACTGCCAGGACCAGAATACTCTGCGGAATGGCGCCGAGATCCCCGAGAAACCTGAAGTCCTTGGTGAAATTCTTCAACCCGCTGTTCAGCCAGCCTTTTATTCCGATCTGGCCGAGCGAGTAAATGAAGATGGAATTCATTCCCAGCACGATGAAAGGGAAAGCCCATGCCTTCACCTGTTTGACCTCGATGAGCCAGTAAAAGGCCATCAGCATCAGGATCACCCAGCCGGCGCTAAAGAACGTGAACGAGGCGGTCCACAGCCGCTTGACCATCGGGTTAAACGGCTCGAGCGCCAGACCCAGCACCAACCCCGCAGCGCCGCATGCCCCTAGCACTTTCAATTTGCTCGCGTGCGATCTGCCGGTGCGGAGCAGCATCCCAACCCAGCACCCAAACAAGATGGTGACGGCGTTCCCGATGAAGTTGATCGTCGTGTAATAGCCGGAGTAGTTGTAGCCGAGCACCTTCAGATCGATCACGGCGCCGATGTTTCCGGTTTGTGACCACGGGCCGTTGGGACCGGGAACGATCGCAAACAGCGCCCAAAAACCGGCCAGCATAGCGAACCCGGCCGCCACTTGGTAAGCGAATCGCAGGCGCGTGATCAGGTAACAGATCATGTAACCAAACCCGATCTGGCTCAGCACATTGATCAACTGCAAGGACAGGCGGGACTCTCCCCAATTCGAGTAGAGATTGCTGAGCAGGATCAGCACGAGCGACCGATACGCCACGTGCCGGAACACGTCGCCTTCCGTGGCGTCTTGCGACCTCCGCCGGGCGAACGCGAATGGCATCGCCACGCCGACCATGAAAGTGAATGCCGGCTGGATGAGATCCCAGAACTTGCATCCCTGCCAGGGTGCATGGTCCGTCTGGGCCGCGAGCCATGCCCAGCGCGGATAGTGTTGAAGCGCCCCAAGGCCGAAGCCTTCGGATACCAAGAGCAGCATGATAAAGCCCCGGTAGGCATCCAGGCTGACCAAGCGTCCGCCCATGGTCTTCTCCGGAATCCGTTCAGGCGGCTTGGAAGTGGATTGTGCCGGGAGAATTCCGTCACTCACTTCAGGATTTCCGACGGTCGTCGCCATGGTTGCTCGGCATCTCCGAAGGTTTATTTGACGTTCGCCATAATAGCATTTCTAACTCGTCTCCGGAGTCATAAGTTCGCTGAAGAAGTCAGCCTCAGTAACCCTCGAGGAAGGGGGCCATCGTCAATCCAGGGACCACTGGATTTCCGCTTGACCGGAATGACGTGATTTTCGACGCGGCGAAACCTGTCTTCCTGAGTGCAGCGAAGGGTCTCTGCAGTTTCCGATTGTTCTGCCATTGGTGACCAACGCAGAGATCCTTCGCTGCGCCCAGGATTCGGATGTTTTCGTTGCAGCCTTTAAGAGGGGATTACAGTCCGAGTTGCTGGGCGGCCAACTGGGTGCCGGCCACTCGTGCCCGGATCTTTTCGAAGGCGGTTTCACGCGCCGTGGAAGTGTCGTCGCTGAAGGGGGCAAACCCGCAGTCGTCGGTGGTCCCAAGTTGCTCGCGGGGAACGAACTCCGCCGCCTCCAAAACACGATCCCGGACCTCCTCAGGCGATTCGATGCGGGGATCAATCGGATCAATAACACCAACGAAGACCTTATGATCCGGCCGCGCGAACTCCTTGATCAGTTTCAAGACCCGGCGGCGGTCGTTCTCGCTTGCCAACTGGATATAGAAGTTCCCGGCTTCGAGCCTGAACAGTTCGGGCAGCAGACCAGCATAATCGACGTCCGCACTGTGAGTGGCATCCATGTCGCCGCCCGGGCACGTGTGTACTCCGATGCGCCGTCGCTCTTCGGAGGAAAAGCGGCTCAGTACTCGATTGTTGAGGCTGATGAATTGCCGTAAGAGCCCGCGGGAGGGGTCGAGCTTTAAGGAAAGGCGCCCTTCGGTGAAGTCAACCTGCACCTTGTGTGCGCCTTGCTGCAAGCAGAGGCGTATGTCAGTCTCGGCCTCCTGAACGAGGTCGTCCAGAAATTCCTCCCTGGAGTAGCCCTTGATCCCGCTTTGGGGGTACAAAAGACTTAGGGCGGACGCGGAAATGACCGCCTGTTTCAGTGGCGTGTGGGTGTAGTGTTTGGCAGCTTCCAGGTAGGAAGCTGCACGCGTTTTGTAGCGGAAAGGGCCCGAGACCAGCCGGGGCAGTTGGCGCGTGTGGCCGTCGGCAAAAGAAATGGAGATGCCGTCCGGCTCGAGGTTCGTGAGGCCATGAATGGGGTAGGTAGCGAAGCTGGGCTTGGTCTGCTCACCGTCGGTGATCACCGGTGAGCCGGTGGCTTCAAACTTCTGGATCGTATCGCGGAGCGCCGCCACATAGACCGCGTCAAGGCCCTCGCGCGAGGTGCGGCCCTCTTGAAAATCCCGGATCGCCTGGATCAATTGAGTCGGCCTGGGAATGCTGCCAATGGGTTCAGTGGGGATAGGCATGGGACCAGTGTATCCGACTAATTGTCCGCCGTCAAAATTGCCCGACGGTTGACGGATGTGGTGCGGGCGTCCCGCCCGCAGTCGCGGGGGCGTCTCGCCCCGGCGCGGGCAGAGCCTGTCCTGAGCGCAGCGAAGGAATGCCCGCGCCACGAGCCTCCCTGATTATTGCAGCCAAGTATTAATGCAGAATGAGATCCGCGACTTTCAATGCCAGGGTTGAGGGGTCGAGGTCGGTCCGGTTAGCGAGAATGATGATCGTCAATCCGTCCGAGGGGAAGCGTTCGATGACGGTGCGGAATCCGATGCTTTCACCGGAGTGCCACATACGCTGGTGGCCGCGATAAGGGTCAAGAAACCAGCCGAATCCATACTTCACCGGTGCGCCGCCTTCTGACGACCTGTGGAAGTCCTTTGGCAATGCTACCGGCGTCAGCGCCGGCCGCATCTCGGCCTCACTTAACAGTGTGTGGCGGCGAAGCGCCTCGTCCCATTTGCTCAGGTCGCCGAGAGAGCTATAGATTCCGCCGTCGCCGAGGGTTGCCGAGGTCGGGCTCTGATCGGTCTCGAGCCAGGTACCCGCGTCTTTCGTGTAACCGTAGGCGCGGGCCTTCACTTGATTCTTGCCGTATTCGTAGGCCAGAGTGTCCTGCATTCTCAAAGGGACGAAGATGCGTTGGCGAAGGAAGTCGGCAAAACGCAGGCCGGACGCCTTCTCGACAACTTGGGCCAGCACGCAGTAGCCGGAGTTACTGTATTCCCAGGCCGTGCCGGGTGGGAATTTCGTGCCCGTCTGTTGCTCCATCAGCTCGAGCACGCCGGCGTCGCTGATCTGCGGAATCTCCGGCCATGATTTGCCGGCATACGTCTTGTCCATCAGCTCCTCGTAGGCCGCGAGTCCCGAAGTGTGATTCAACAGGTTGCGGATGGTAATCGTGCTCCCATAAGCGGGGAACTCCGGAAAAACGTCGGCGAGCGTTTCTTCCAGACGCAATTTGCCGTCGTGAACGAGGAGCAGTACGGCCATGGCGGTGAGTTGTTTCGTGCAGGAAGCGAGACGAAAATTCGACCGTGCATCGACTGTGGCGCCTGAGCGCAGATCACGGCTGCCATATCCTCGCTTGAACACCGTTTTGCCGTTGAGGCGAACCAGCACCGCCAGGCCTGGATCCCCGCGCGAAACCAGCGGCGCGACGATCGCTGCGATCTGCTGGGCGTTGGGACCTTCCGAGGCAGAAGCTGGCCGCGAAGAGCCGTCCATACTGAGGAGCAGGAGCGCGGCCACGAGCAAGGCGAAAGAGCGGCGATCGGTCATCAAGGTCAGCGTATTGAGCTCCGCCAAATTCAACCGGTCTCACATTATAACTCGCAGCATTGATGCAACCACATTTGGCGGGCACGTCGCCCTCCTCATGCGGGTTGGGGCTTAGTTGAATTAGTAAGCGAACTTATTCGTCGAGAGCGGAAGGCGGGGCTAAAGCCCCGCCCTTCCGAGGGCCACTTGAAATTGCGCTCATTAAACCAAACATGCATTGGGGCAAGCGCTGGGCCGGCTCGCGACAGCGATTCCGCATTCGTACTTTCCTTCCTCATTTAACCCTCTGAAATTCCAATGGCTTCGCCCGGTCCCCGCTGACCGAGCAGATTCGCATTCGTTTTTTGCTTGACAGTGCAGGTTG
>JBELAJ010000050.1:0-23802 GCA_049508935.1 Terriglobia bacterium
GCGAAAATCATCTTCTTCTTTTTCGACTTCTTGCCCTTAGCGCTGCCAGGTCCGGAAACAACCATGCTGCTCGGGCTCACGGTTGCAGGAGAAGTAATACTCCCTACTTGCAGGTCAGTTACTTTGGCCACAGTTAGCTTGTCCTTTTCTTCGATTGTGCGTGCAGCCATCTTCGTCTCCCTCGTTCTACAGGGCCGTTGTTCGCCTCTGACCCCCGCTGCCGGTCGGGGCCGACGTCGGCACCCAATCGCCCTGTTGGCGGCTTCTAAATCATACTACGGAATCTTGACACCGAAAGTTTCTCCAAAGTTCTTCATTTTAACTCTACCCACCAAGCTTAGGAAAGACGAATCTCAAGGGGGTGGTGACTCAGTTTCCAGGGCACGGGCATCCTGCCCGTGCTGCGTCACGGCCAAGATGGCCGCGCCACGTCAAAGTGCGTCACTACCCTCAAAGTCAGGCCACCTTTGGGGTTTGCCAAGCATCAAATAAGGAGTCAGTCAATGAGTGGGAAGAAGTGTTTGTCAAGGGGGGTCCGAGACCTTGACTTTTCGTACTTCAACACATACAATCGGCACTGTCTCTGGTTGGGAAAGGAGAGCCGTTGGTGTCTAAACGTGCCAGTTTTATAAGCCACCGCGAGTGGCAGATTTGCTTGTGGGTGCTTTTTTCGGCATGGATGCTGGGAGGATTGGTCTCTCCCGCTTTGAAAGCCGCGCCGCAAGACCAAGGGAATGACAGCAAGATGAGCAAGGCGGAAAAAAAGCGCCAGAAGGCGATCCAGAAGGAAATGGAGACGCCTTATAAGAAATGGATCGACGAAGAAGTTCCTTACATTATCACCAACGAGGAAAAAGCGGCCTTCAAGAAGCTGACCACGGACGATGAGAGGGAACAATTCATTGAGAACTTCTGGGAGCGGCGCAACCCCAATCCGGGAAGCCAGGAGAACGAGTTCAAAGAGGAATACTACCGGCGCATTGCCTACGCCAACGAGCACTACGCTTCGGGTATCCCCGGATGGAAGACGGATCGCGGCAGAATCTACATCATGTATGGCCCGGCCGACGAAATCGATGACCACGACAGCGGCGGCACCTACATTCGACCACCGGAAGAAGGTGGCGGCGAGACCTCGACTTACCCCTTCGAGCAGTGGCGATATCGTTATATTGACGGCATCGGCACCAACATAATTCTGGAATTTGTCGACCCGACGATGACCGGAGAATTCCATCTCACTATGGATCCCGGTGAAAAGGACGCTCTGCTGCATGTCCCTAACGCCGGCCTGACGGACATGGAAGCAATGGGTATGGCGAACAAGTCGGACCGCTTTACCCGCACCGACGGCATGACGATTGGTACGCCCATGGGGGCGCTGCCGGAAAGCATGGAAGAATTCACACGCCTCGACCTCTACGCGAAGATTTTCCAGCCTCCCGAAGTTAAGTTCAAGGACATGAAAGCCGTCGTGACCTCGAAGATTTCCGGATCGATTCTGCCCTTCGATGTTCGTACGGACTTCCTCCGGGTGACCGACGAGAGCGTGCTCACTCCCATTACAATTCAAGTTGCCTTTCGCGACCTGCAGTTCCAGAACAAAGACGGAGTGATGCATTGCGTGATGGATATTTACAGCCAGTTGACCAGCCTGGGCGGGAGAAATGTGGACACCCACGAAAAGAGCATGGTTCTGGATGTTCCCGAACACGAATTCCAGCAATCCTTGACACACAAGACCCTCTACCAATACGCAATTCCCTTGCGCCCTGGCCGCTACAAACTGAGCGTGGTGTTGAAAGACGACAATAGCGGGCACATGGGGTCGATCGAACTGGGCGTAATCGTGCCCCATTTTGACGAGGACAAGCTTTCGAACAGTACCTTGATTCTGGCTGACCTCCTTCAGCCTCTGCCGACCAGCCAGGTGGGCACCGGCCAATTCGTGATCGGGGGAACGAAGGTTCGACCCAGCGTCACTCGAACTTTCACGCGCGACCAGAACCTTTGCATCTATATGCAGGTTTACAACCTGGGCCAGGACGCCAAAACGCACAAACCCTCGTTGGATGTCCAATACGAATTGCTGAAAGACGGAAAACCACTGCTCGATCAAGCCGAGGACCCCGCCAAACTCAAGGAGGCCTCGCAGCAGTTTACCTTGGAAAAACAGATGCCTTTAAGGCTGTTGCAACCGGGCAAATATACTGTCGAGATCAAGGTCAAAGACAACATAAAGAATCAAACTATTTCACCTTCCGACACTTTTGAGGTACAGTAAGTGCGGCTGGATTCTCCCGGCCGCTCGAGTTTTGCGCGACTTCTGGTAGCTCCGGCCTCCCGGACGGCCCCCGTCAGGCCCTCCTGAAGGACGGCACGACTGGATCAGGACGATACACATGAAGGATTCCAAATCTGGAATGAGGCTTTCAGCCATCTTACTGGCCGGAGGCCTGATTTCTGCGTTGATTGGTCCGGTCCTGACGCTGGCGTCGAGTTACGGGCGGCTGGCGGGCATCGTCTCCGACGATCATGGCAACCCGCTGTTGGGGGCCACCGTTATGATCGCGGGGCCGCTGTTGACTGCCGCCGCCGGCACCGGCGACCAAGTCGAGCGAGTCCTTACTGACGCCAAAGGCAAGTTCTCCGTTGGGAACCTCATTCCCGGTTGGTATTCCCTACAGATCGTTTCCCCAACTCGGATACCTGCCCGTGAGAACGGGGTCAAAGTCGAAGCGGGGCAGACCTCCACTTTGAAGTTTGTTTTGGCAGACGCTTTCGCCCCCCTGCGTTTTCAGGTGCCAGACAAAGACGCAACTCCGTTGGGGGACGATTGGAAATGGGTCTTGAGGACCTCCGCAGCCACTCGGCCGATTCTTCGATATCACCACGGCGCCGCCACCGCTTCGGATCCCACTCCTGCCGAGCCCGCTGACCAGCGTCTCATTGGTGTGGTGCCGGGACCTTCTGGCCAGGATCCGATGGCCATTGACCAGGGAATGGGCACTGTTTTCGCTTACCTGCGCCATCTTTCACCGGACTCCGACCTGATGACGGTAGGTTCTTTTGCCGCCGGCGGTTCCTTGAGTTCGTCGGAAGGCACGCTTTATCGAAAGGGATTGATTTCGCGCGACACTGAGGAAGTCTCTGTTGTTCTGCACCAATTAGGTTACGGAAGCGGCTTGGGCGCTCCCATTGGCGCTGGGCCGCTTTCCGATTACGCTGCGCGCGGATTGGTGACAAGCTACACGCAAACCTGTGCTCTCGATCCGCACCTGACATTGACTGCCGGTATGGACGTTGATTTCCTGGATGCGGTTCGCGATCTGCTTTTCGCACAGCCGCGCGTAAAGCTTGCCTATCGCGTTTCCCACTCGACCGACCTTGCCTTGCAACTGGGCAGGGAGTCCTACGACGATTCCGAGAACCTGATCGACCGGGTCAACGCGCTGAACGCTTTTCCCGTGCTTACACTGCGAGGCTACGAACCTGAGTTCGAGCAGCTCCAACATTCGGAGGTTTCCCTGAACCAGCGTCTCAGGGGCTCCGGGCGCCTCGAAATTGCCGCTTACCACGATGGGATTAAGAACGCAGCCGTGTGGAGTCCGTCTCAAGCGGCGGCTTTGAGTGGGCTGGCGGGAAATTATTTGCCTAACCCGGCGGCGGGCGGAGCCTTCTTGAATATGGGCGATTACCGCTCCACGGGGTACCGCGTGGCTTACGCGCAACGCCTGGGAAATCACGTCGAGACTCTCGTCGCATATCTTGTGGGCGATGCCCTGAATGCGCACGACGTTGTCAACCGAGCACCAGACGGAAACTTACGAGGCGCTCTTAAGCCGCTGCGCAGCCCATCTTTGGCCGCGCGAGTGTCCGCTCGAATTCCCGTTACCCAAACTCGACTGACGACTTCTTACGAATGGGTTCAGAGCGGGCGTGTAACCATGGTGGATCCCCAGGGCCAGGCCGACATGCAACTCCAGCCCTACCTGGATGTGCAGGTCCGCCAACCGCTTCCCGCCCTTGCATTCCTTCCCGCCCACATCGAAGCAGTTGCCGATTTCCGTAACTTCCTGGCCCAAGGCTACGCACCCCTGACTCAGGCCGGCGAATCGGCGCTACTGCTCGGCTCAGCCTATAAGTCCATCCGCGGGGGCCTTTCTGTAGAATTCTAACTTCGAGCGAGAGTGGCCCGTCGCCCCTCACAAATCCAGGGCTCAGCGGAAGCAAACAGGGTAAGGCACCCTCCCAGGGTGCTACAGAAAAGCGGAACCCATATCCCGAATTCTGTAGCACGCCCTGCCTCCACGTTGTTCGTGCCATATCTAACTGATAACGTGGAGCTTATTTGTATGGTGGAGTGCTTATTACTGGAGATTGAATTGCTCGCAGCTTGAAATGGTAGTTTAGGTTGCAGAGTATCTTAAGGGTGTCACCGCTCAGATGACCAAAGCCCCACCTTATCGGCTCACTTCCGTTTCGCTGGCCATCCTCAGCATGACGCTGATTGCCTTCGCCATTATCAATCTTCAGCAGAGAGTGCACTATCGGCTGCCGGACGATGGAGTGTCCTGGCTCGATTCCGAGAAGGGGGTCAAAGCCTGGCTAGTCACCCCCGATGGTCCAGGTGACCGGGCAGGAATTCGGGAGGGCGATCTCCTGGAGTCGATTGACAAGAAACCCATCCACACCGCCGCCGACGCAGGCCGCCAGATCTTCTCCGACGAAGTGTGGTCCCAGACCACCTACGTTTTGCTTAGAAATGGCGAGAAGTTCCAGACTTCCCTGGTGCTTGTTCCTCAGAAAGCCGCCGCGTCAGTCCGGTACTATCTCAGCCTCGTGGGCTTGATTTACCTCGTAATCGGCACCTATATACTCTTCCGGCGGTGGACGGCGCCCAAATCGCTGCATTTTTACATCTTTTGCCTGGCGTCCTTCATTTTCTACACGTTCTCCTATACTGGGAAGCTCAACCTTTTCGATTGGACGGTCTACTGGCTGCAAGTTGTCGCATTACTCATTCAACCCGCGCTTTTCCTGCACTTCTGCCTGGGCTTCCCGGAGCAAAACACTCTGGTGCGCGGACGCCGTTATGTGATCCCCTGCCTCTACATACCGGGGGCAGCCTTGGCGGTCGTCCACGTCCTGGTAGCTATGGAGCTCATGGTTTTTCCGATGCCGTTGCTCCACGTTCGATGGCTTCTTGACCGCGTCGAGTTCGTATATCTGGCCGTTTACTTTCTGTTGGGGGCGGTGGTGCTGCATCGCGGCTACTCGCGTGCCCAGGTACCTCTTTTGAAGCAGCAGTTGAAATGGGTAACGCGAGGAACCTGGCTTGCGATTGTGCCCTTCGCGGCCTGCTATGCGATTCCTTATTTCCTAGGGTTTATTCCCAATGCCTGGATGAACCTCTCGGCTCTTTCGCTGGTTTTTCTCCCAGTTACCTTTGGCTACGCCATCGTGCGTTATCGCCTGATGGACGTGGATGTCATTTTCCGCCGTGGCATGGCCTACACCTTAGCTACGGCCACCATTGTGGCCACCTATTTCGGCGCCATCGGTTTATTTGCGGATTACTTCCGCTCCTCGATCCCCATCACCAGCCGAGGCGGGTGGGTCCTGGCTGTCGTCGTCACGGCCTTGGTTTTCCAGCCCATGGTGAACTGGATTCAGGTGCGGCTGGATAGGTTCTTTAACCGCGAGCGTTATGACTACCGGCGCACCCTGCTGGAGTTTGCCCGCGAACTGAGTTCGGAGTTGCACGTGGATCGGCTTCTGGAAAAGGTAACCGTGCAACTGGCCGAAACCCTTGGCGTTGACCGTCTGGCCGTATTCTGGGCCACGGATTCTGACCAATTTCGTATGGTCAAGTCGCGTGGCGTGAGCTACTCGAAAGGGCTCGACACGAGCTTTCTCGACCCCGCTGGCCGCCAGCAGGGCAAAGAGTACCTATTCTTCGATAGTGTAAGACGCCCCTTTGGCTTCGCTCCCGCCCAGCAGAAGACCATCGAGCAGCTCGACCTGCACTATTACTTGCCCTTCAAAGTCAAAGAGCGCACCTTGGGTTACCTTGGCTTGGGAAAAACCCGCGACGGGAATTTCCTCTCGAGTGAAGACATCGACCTTCTCCAGACTCTCACGGGATATGTTTCCGTGGCGCTCGAGAATGCCCAGCTTTATGAATCGCTGGAGAAGCGAGCGCTCGACTACCAGGCGCTTACGGATTTCAGCCAGAATATCATCGAATCGATCAATGCCGGCGTTCTCGCCTGCGACCTGGAAGGGACAGTGGGATCGTGCAACTCCGCCATGGAGAAGCTCTACGGCCTGGCGCGCAAAGATGTAGTGGGAAAGTCGCTTCAGGCCATTTTCCCGCCTGAGCTGTTGGCCGAATTGCCCCAAGCCTCGGACGCGCAGAGCGTGCTGAACTTGTATAAGTTTCGTTTGAATACGCCGGGCGGGCAGACCCTGATTGTGAACCTTTCGGCGGTCCCACTGGTTGGGAAGGACGGCCATGTGCTCGGCCGCCTTCTGATTTTCAACGACTTGACCGAGCGGGTCAACCTCGAGGACCAGTTGATTCAGGCCGAGAAGCTCTCCTCCATCGGCTTGCTGGCCGCCGGCGTCGCCCACGAGGTGAACACGCCTTTGGCGGTCATCACCTCGCAGGCCCAGCTGGCGATGCGCCAGATGCCGCCTGATGACTCTCTTGCCCGCACTCTCGACAAGATTGTCAAGCAGGCGTTTCGCGCCTCCGAGATTGTCAACAATCTGCTGAAATTCTCGCGGGTCAGCGGTAGCGGATACTCTGAACTCGATTTGAACAAACTGGTTCGCGAGACTTTATCGCTTGTTGAACCGATGCTTTGCGCCTCCAAGATCACCGTGAATGCGCAATTGTGCCCCACCCTGCCCATGGTTTACGCCAACCCCGGAAAACTTCAGCAGGTCTTCATGAATCTTATTATCAACGCGAAAGATGCGATGCCGCACGGCGGCGAGCTCTCCATCGCCACTGATTGCGAAGACTCCCTCGTGCGCGCGGAGGTTTCGGATAACGGAGTGGGAATTTCTCCCGAACATTTGAGCAAGATCTTTGATCCCTTTTTTACTACCAAGTCGACCAGCCGCGGAACAGGCTTAGGCCTTGCGGTTACCTACGGAATCATTCGTGAACATCTGGGGAAGATTGAGGTGCAGAGTGCATTGGGACGCGGCACTTCTTTCCGCGTCGAGTTGCCGGTTGCGAGGAAAGCTGTAAATGTCGCCTAAGGGCTCCGTTCTTATCATTGACGATGAGCAGGAAATCCGCGAAAGCATCCTGGAGTTGCTTCGCATGGAAGGATATTCGGCGGACGCCGCTCCTACGGCGGAAGAAGGCCTGAAGAAGGTCGAAGGCGGAGTCTTCGACTTGGTCCTGCTGGACATTAATTTGCCGGACCGTAATGGCCTGGAACTGCTGAAAGTCATCAAACATGAAGCGCCGGAAGTCGGCGTGATCATGATCACCGCCTACGATTCCAGCCAGATGGCGTTCCAGGCCTCAAAAGAAGGGGCCGAGAGCTACATTACGAAGCCTTGGGATAACGACAAGTTGCTTCTCGAGGTCCGCAACCTCCTGGATAAATCACGCCTCCAGGCTGAGAACCTTCAGCTTCGCCGGGCGCTCAAACGATTCTCTCTTCCCAATCTTGTCGGCAAGAGCGACAAGATGCAGAAGGTGATGGACCTCATCACCCAGGTTGCAGTGAGCCGCGCCACGGTGCTGATCAACGGCGAGAGCGGCACTGGCAAAGAGTTGGTGGCCAAGACCATCCACGCCATGAGCCCGCGCGCCGACCACGCCTTTGTGCCTGTCAACACCGGCTCGATGCCCGTCGACCTTCTCGAGAGCACGCTGTTTGGCCATGTGAAGGGCGCCTTCACCTCAGCCATCGCCACTAAACGGGGACTGTTTGAAGTGGCGGATCAGGGAACTATCTTCTTCGATGAAATCGGCACGGTGGGCGTGGAGACCCAGGCCAAACTGCTTCGCGTGATCCAGGAGCGCGAGTTCATGCGCCTGGGTGGCACGGAAACGATCAAGGTGGATGTGCGCATCCTTGCCGCCACCAACGCCGACCTGCGCAAGCTGGTTGTGACCGCCCATTTCCGGGAAGACCTCTATTATCGTCTGAACGTCATTAACATTTGCCTTCCCCCTTTGCGCGATCGCAAGGAGGATATTCCTCACCTAGTCGAGCACTTCTTGCGGAAATTCGAGGAGGAGAATGGCCGGAATGGCCTGCAGTTCGCTCCCGCGTCGATGAAGGCTCTAATGGATTATGACTGGCCGGGCAATGTGCGCGAACTCGAAAACGCGGTCGAGCGAGCCGTGGTTCTCGCCGCCGGACCTACCCTGGGGCCCGATCTCCTGCCTGAACAGCTTTTTCAAAACGGCTCGCAAGGCGCCTTGAGCAGCGCTGCGGAGGACCTCGCCGGCCGGTCGCTCTTCGAAATCATGGAAGCTAAGGAGCGCACGGTGATTCTCGAAATGCTGGCTCGCACCAACTGGAGCCAGACCGACGCCGCCGAACGCTTCAAAATCCCCCTGTCTACTCTCAATCAAAAAATCAAGCGCCTCCAAATCGACGTCAAACGCCGTGGCGAAGCGTGAAGTAGGATTCAGGATTCAGGAGTCAGGATTCAGGATTCAGGAGTCAGGAGTCAGGAGTCAGGAGTAAGAAGACCTCCTTAACGGGTGATCTTCCCTACCGTTGCAACCCCTTCCAGTGCAGCCCGGGCGTCTCACCCGCCCTCTCACGAGTGGCACGCCCTTTGTACAGCCAACCCTCTCCCCCTTGGGGGAGAGGGTGGACCGCAGCCGGCGCTTTCGTCAGCCGGGGCGGGCCGGGTGAGGGGGTCTGTAGCCAACCCGCTTCAAATCCGGGGATCACAAGTGCAAAGCTGTGATTCAGCCTCCGCCTGCGACACGGGCGTATAATCAAAACCTGGGACGCAGCCGGCCACGCCGTATCGACGATAGGAGCTCAGTGATGTCTCGCGAGGAACTGCTTAAGGAGAAGCAGCGAGAAATTCTCGGTCTGGCAGCCAAGTATGGGGCGCGCAACGTGCGTGTCTTCGGGTCCGTGGCGCGCGGCAAGGCAGACGACCAGAGCGACGTTGACTTCCTGGTTGAGATGGAACCCGGAAGATCGCTCCTGGATCTCGGCGGTCTGCAGGCGGAGCTCGAGGCTTTGTTAGGATGCCCTGTGGACGTAGTGACTGAGAAAGCCCTTAAGCCGCGCATTCGCGGTCGAATACTTGCTGAGGCCGTCCATATATGAGAGATCCAGCAGAGCGCTTGTGGGACATCCTGGAGGCCATCGCCGCGATTAGTCGCTACGCGATGCGCGATAAGAAATCCTTCGAAGCGGATGAGCTGCTCCAAGGTTGGTTCCTTCGACATTTGCAAATCATTGGCGAAGCAGCCAGAGCCATTCCGCAGGAGGTTCGGGCCCGTGCGCCCGATATTCCCTGGCAGAAGATCATCGGCATGCGGAACGTTCTGGTGCACGGATATTTCGAAATCGACACTGACATTGTATGGGACGCTGCGACCCGCGATATCCCCGCCTTGAAACATAGCATCGAGCGGCTGTTAACAATCCTCGGGCAGAAGAGCTAGCGGCTGAGCAGAGCGTTCAGATTTCGGAAGTGCTGTGTGGATAAGAACAGCGCAATCATCATGCTGCCGTTGTATCCCACATGAAGAAAGACGCTGGGAGCGAGCGAGCCGCTCCTGCCGCGCGCCAGCGAAAACACCAGCCCCACGAAGAAAATCAGCAGCATGTGATTCCAGGCGCCCCAGTACTCCGGCACGTGCAATCCCCCGAACAGGATCGCAGTAATCACGATGGCGAAGCGGAGGCCCACTTGAGACTCGAAGATGCCGAAGAGGACGCCGCGGAACACCAGTTCTTCCATGAAAGGAGCGACCACAATAGCAAACACTCCTATGGCATATGCCGCCGCCCTGGAATTGAACATATTCTCCAGGGGGAATTGATTGGTGTCTGGCAGGATGGGAGGAAGCAGAGCGATGGCAAGGGTCAGGATCGTGCCGCCCACAAGGCAAGCGAGTATTCTTCCGGCGGTGATGCGTCGCCAGCGGAGCATGACCCAGAACGGCTGCGCGTGACCCAGGGCCACGAGGACGTAGATGTA
Source organism: Terriglobia bacterium (assembly GCA_049508935.1). Lineage (GTDB taxonomy): Bacteria > Acidobacteriota > Terriglobia > UBA7540 > UBA7540 > CAVROP01. Next base: position 10,210 of record JBELAJ010000050.1, read on the forward strand.
GGCGAACATTAGCCCATAGAACACGGTTTGCAGCGAGAGCAGGAAGAAGGGGTCGGTGGCGAGCTTATCTCTATTGAGTTGCCAATGGAAAGCAGGCTGAATCACCGCATAGCCCACGGCGGCAAGAATATTCGCGACAAGAAAACCAATCGGCACAAAGACCAGGAAGAGAAACAGATCGCGCAACCCCCAAGGCGTGGGCGCGGATTCACGCACCTCAATCGCCACCGCCTCCGGCGGTGCTGGGACATCTTGAGGCGGGGTCTGTGGCTGTAGCTCGTCCATTTTTGGGGGCGTCTGTCTTTGTGTTCCTTTGCGCCTCTGGGTGATCTGCGCTGACTCCACCAGACTCATTCTCGCCCAAACGCCTGAAAACCGCAAACCACGGTTCGACGCAAAGGTGCACAGCACGCCGGGCGCGCGAAAGTCTCTGGCGCCCCCTGTGGTCCTGCAGGTTCCGGAAAAACGCGTTTGACCGGCATCCTGAGGAGCCGCAGGCGGTCCTGAGTGAAACGAAGGAAGGATCCCCGTAGTTCGTTGAAACTACAACTGCGGAGATTCTTCGCTTCGCTCAGAATGTCAGTCGTCAAGAGTTTTTCCGCAGCCTTCTTGCGCCCCTTGCGCTCGCTTGAGAATTATGTCACACTACCCTTAGGTTCTTATGGGAGATAAGCAATCCAATCCGGGCGAGATTTTGCGCGACACCCTCGACATGCTCGTTCTCAAAGCGCTCAAGCACCGTCCGCTCCACGGTTACGCCATCGCCGAATTCATCGAGCAGACTTCGGAAGAGGTATTGCGTGTAGAGGAAGGTGCGCTCTACCCGGCTTTGCATCGGCTCGAGCTGCGCGGTTGGCTGGGTTCGGAATGGGGCATTTCAGAAAACAAGCGGCGCGCCAAGTACTACCGGCTCACCTCAGCGGGCCGCAAACAATTAGCCGAAGAAACCGCGCGCTGGGGCCGCTTGTCGGCGGCCATTGCGCGTGTGATGGGAACGGCGTGAGAGATTGCGTCGGGACAGCACGAGCGTTGCTGTAGGGCTGTTCACGCGAAAAAGAAGAAAGGAGCGATTCCCCTCCTTAATAAGGAGGGGCAGGGGTGGTTGGCTCTCGCTCAGACGACTTGACGCACCACCCCCTACCCCCTCCTCAACCGAGGAGGGGAATCGAGAACCGGGGACTCCTTGGAGGCCGCTATGTCTCAGTGGTTGACCAACATCTGGCTGCGCGCCAAGGCGCTCTTCAAGCGGCGGCAGTTGGATCGCGACCTGGAAGACGAACTGAGTTTCCACCTTGCCATGCGCGAGGAGAAGATGCGGGCTGGGGGCCTCGATCCGGGAGAGGCCGGCTATGCAAGCCGGAGGCGCTTTGGCAATCGCACTTCGCTCAAAGAGGACTGTCGCGAAATGTGGACCTTCGTCTGGCTCGACGACTTCTGGCAGGACGTTCGTTACACGTTTCGCGCCATGCGCAAGAACCCCAGCTTCACGGCGATTGTACTGGTGACGCTGGCGCTCGGCATCGGCGCCTCCACCGCGGTGTTCAGCGTGGTCGATCCCCTGCTGTTTCGCCGATTGCCCTACCCTAAAGACAATCAACTGGTTTCGGTGGGCTACCTGGGGCCGGTCGATAACAATGAGTTCAACGTGGTGAGCAGCTATTTCGATTGGCAGCAAGGGCCCTTCAAATTCCTCACCGCCATGCGGCCCGGCGTGGGCTGCGACGCGATGACCGGCGACGAGCCGCGCCGCATCGATTGTTACGCGGTGGCCGGCAATTTTCTCCGCGCCTTCGGCGTCTCGCCCGTGCTCGGCCGGGATTTCGATCCCGACGACGATCGCCCCCACGCCCCCTCGGTGGGTCTGCTTTCGTACGGGTTCTGGCAGAGCGCGTTTGGAGGCGACGCGAGGGCTCTGGGCAAGACCCTCATCGTAGACGACGAGCCGGTGCGGATCATTGGCGTCCTCCCCAAGAACTTCGAAATGCCGCAACTGGGCGAGATTGATGTGATGCTGCCCGCGCGCCTGGATGCCAGTCTGCCGCGCTCTGCAAATTCGAGCTCCTTTTTGCGGACCTTCGCGCGCTTGCCGGACGGCATGTCGATCGAGCAGGCGCACGACCGCATGATTCCGATTTTCAACTCCAGCGCGGACAAGGACGTGCCGAAAGAGTTGCGCTCCGAGGTCCGTCTGGTGGTTCGTTCGCTCCGCGACCGGCAGATTCACGAGGTGAAGCTCTCTTCCTGGATGCTGCTGGGCTGCGTGCTCGCATTGTTGCTCGCGGCTTGTGCGAACATCGCGAACCTGATGCTGGCGCGCGCCGTGGCGCGCCGCCAGGAGCTCGCTATGCGTGCTGCCCTGGGGGCGGGGCGCGGCCGCCTGATGCGGCAAACCCTCACTGAGTCCCTGATCTTTGGCTTGCTGGGAGGTGCGGCGGGATGTGGAGCTGCTTGGGCGCTGCTGCGCATTTGCATTAAGCTCGCCCCCGGCGGCATGCTGCGCCTCGAACATGCCCGGATCGATCTGCGCGTTCTCTTATTCGCGTTGGCAGGTTCGCTTGGGGCGGCGTTGTTGTTCGGTTTGGCTCCGGCCCTCGAGCCGTCGCGAGCCGAGGCGCTCGCCGGCTGGCACGTAACAGGAACGGCTCGAACGTTGTTTCGCAAGGCCCTGGTGAGCGCGCAGGTGGCGATTTCCTTGGTGCTGCTGACTGGGGCCTCGCTATTACTCCGCAGTCTTTGGAGGCTTGAATACCAGCCGTTGGGATTTCAGCCGCAAAGCGTCATCACCGCCTCATTCACTTTGCGGCGCCGATCCCATCCAACTCAGGGGCAGGATCAGCCCTCCGCAGCGCAAATCAGCTTCTTTGACGAGCTCGAGGGAAGACTGAAGCGCATCCCCGGCGGCGGGTTCTTCGCCCTCAGTGACTCGATTCCGCCCCGCGGCTCAATGGGACGGCCTTACTCGAACCTGCGCATTGCGGGGCATCCGGCCGTGGCCCCGGACGGTGGAATGGTGGAGTTCCGTTGGGTGACTCCCGGGTACTTCCGCGCTCTGGGCATTCCGCTCGTAGCGGGCCGGGCTTTCACCGAAGCCGAGCGCGCCTCCGGCGATTCGCCCCTCATCCTGAGCGCCACGCTGGCCCGCCGGTTGTTTGGCCACGAGAGCCCGCTCGGCCAGCAGATCGACCTGGAAGTTAGTGGCCATTGGTGCACGGTCGTGGGCGTCGCAGCCGATATCAAAAACAACGGGCTGACCGAAGCCTCCGATCCCGAGTATTACCGGCTCCGCATGCACAACGCGCAGCAAATGGGTGTGAGCGGCGTAGCGATTTTCCGCACCTCACTCGACCCTGACACGCTGGCGCATTGGGTGCGGAAGGAGTTCGCCGCACTCGATCCTTCCATGCCGGTCACAGTCGCGACTATGGAACAGCGCGTCGACAGATTCAGAGAGCGCCCACGCTTTGTCGCAACGCTCGTGGGATTGTTTGCGGGTCTCGGAGTGCTGCTCGCGGCGGTGGGACTCTACGGCGTGCTCTCGTTCCTGGTGGCCCGGCAGACGAGGGAAATCGGCGTGCGCATGGCTATCGGCGCGCGGCCCCTGGATATTGCGTTGCAGATTCAGAAGTACGCGGGCTTATGGACGGGAATCGGAGTGGCGGCCGGCCTCGCCGGCTCGTTTGCCTTGGCGAGAACCATTCGGGGCCTTCTGTTTGAGGTCTCGCCGGGCGATCCGGTTTCGCTTTTCGTGTCCGCTGCAGTTTTGCTGCTCACGGCGGCGCTCGCAGCTTGGATACCATCTTCGCGGGCTGCCCGCATAGACCCCGTGATTGCCTTGCGCAACGAGTGAGGTGGCGGAATCTTTGTGCCGAAGGCACCTTGGAGTGCGGCGGCTTGACGCCGCCTTGGCATGACTGCGGGGCGCGCAGTCACTCAACGCACTGGTCTTACCCTGCAGAGTTTCTCGCACCATGAGACTCGGTCGGCGCATTGCGAAGGCGGCGTCAAGCCGCCGCACTCCAAGGCGCCGCGCGCATTGTGATGGTTTTCGGGTGCCCGTCGGCCGACGGGCATAAGCGACTGCTCTGAGAGGAGAGACACAATGAAACGACAATTCCGCTCGGTGGTAATGCTGGTGGCTGCGGGGCTGATTGCAGCCGTTCAGGTGACCCCCAAGGGCTTGCCGCAAGACTCGAACAAGGACGACGCAATACTGACACTCGTTCAAACGTGGCTCAACGCGGAATCTGAGGGCGACTCAGCCACTCTGGATAAGTTGATTGCCGACGATTTCCTGGGTACCGGGCCCGGCGGCAACATCCTCAACAAAACTGACATCGTCCCGCCCGGCGGCGGGGAGCGCCCGAAGATGCCCAAATCCCGCCTGAAAGAGTCGACGGCGCGCGTTTTCGGCAACACCGCCGTGGTTATGGGCAGCGTGGCTTACGAAACCCTTCCACAACCCGGGTTTCGATTCACCCTCGTTTTCCTGAACCGGGGTCAGGGATGGCAGATGATCGCCGCGCACCTCGTGAACCCGCCCTCTGCGAAATAAACGGGATGTTCCGCCCGTCCGCCGGCCCAGTTGCGACGTATCTCCACGTTATGCGCACACTCCGCATATATGACGCGAAGCCTTGCAACCGTAAGGTCCGCCCTCTTTCCTGGGAGCTCACAGCTGCTTTTCCAGGGTTCCGGATATATAACCGTCAATCGCTCGCCGATCCACTGCGGAGACATCCTGGAATTTCGCGCCGACACCAACCTCAGGCGTTTGGTGCCGCACTGAGGCGAGAATTTGTATTGACCTATTGTACCCTGGCATCGAGAATTCCAAGCCGATCTCCTGACACCTCGTGAGCCCCTCGCATGGGTCCAATAGGATTCCGCCGATACTGATATTCCTTGTCTGCAATTCCAGAGTACCGATGCATGATCGGCACGTTGCGGTCGCGCTCAAAGGCAGCCGTGGATGGCGACGCCTCTCTTCCCACATGGCCCGGCGCATGGTCCGGAAAAACTGGACGATCCGCTCCTGGTTGAGCGGCTTGGCCAGGAAAAAATGGATGCCCTCGTGAATGCCACGCCGCATAATATTTGTGTCATACCCTGCTGCCATCATCACGATGGGAACACGGCTATTTGACCTTGAACGCCGGATGACGCGGGTGAGTTCAAACCCATCCAAAGGCCCCATCCGAGTACCGAGAAGCACCAAGTGGATTTTGCGCGTTTGGGCTACCGTCGCAGCCTCCCGGCTGTCGGATTGCGTCACGACCTCGCAGCCCAAGGGCTCCAGACCTGACTTCACCAGGCTCAAGACCGGCGGTTCTTCATCGACTACCATCACCGTAAGTGCCATAAGTTCCTACCCTTTGACATCGGCCTATTGGTGCAGGAGAATGAACAGCCCATGAAGCACTCATACCGCTTGCTGGCCTCCGTGTCAACCGCCACGGAAAATCGGTAGTGTCTTAAAGTTGCGTTGATGGAAATTGTGTCGTTGTGCTAGGATTGTTCCGTCATGGAAATTAACCTTGAGAACGTGAAGATGTTGTGCTTCTTCGGCCCGGTCAAAGCGTACGACACCGCGAGACGCGCTAGGATGATCGGAGGCGTTCCTGACATTATTGATTTCGTCGAGAAGGCAGATCTGTTCGTCTACAATGGCCGCTCATATAGCCGCTCCGACTTCCAGCATTTAGTTGACGGGCTGATGGAAAATTGAAAAGCCCTCCTGCCAGGGAGGGCCTCTCGAAATTCGTTGGACTCATTGCCGCGCAAATCCAAAGGTAGCATGGGAGTGTGCCCGATGCAACCCGCAACTGGTGATTCCTACCGTTCCCACAGGCGTAGCTTGCCTCCTGGGAATGGGATAACAACCATCTCTGGCACATTGCCGACCCCACCCTCAAGCTCAAAGGTGTCGGGCACTGGAAGGAAGAATTTCACGCGCAACGCGCCAGAGCTGAGCGCGAGAACTCTTTCATTGCGGAATGGCTCAAAGGATGCCGTTACGGGTTCCTCGCGTTCGTCAATGAAGATAGCCAGTACGCGGGGTACGTCAAACGAGACTCCGAGCGAAGATTTTGACGCTACCAGAGCCTTTAGTTTTGCCAACGCTGGTGAAGAATTCACGTTTGTCCTCTTCGTCAAGGAATTTGGTATCGAGTCCGCACTGGGTAAAGCGAAGCGTGACCACATGGACTGTGGCGCTCTCATCAGAAGACTGCGGAGGGCTGGAATTCTACCGCAGTCGGCAGAGCGCTGGAAGTGAATTACGCGACGCGCTGAAGCATTTCTCCGAGCGTCCAGACATGATCGGTGAGTCCCGCTTCCATGGCGGGAGTGACGCGGATTGAACTGTGGATTCTCACGAAGTTGTAATAGGCGAAGTACAGAGCGAGAGCAGCGTAGTGGTTCTCCCACTTCTTACTGAACGCATTCGTCAGGCGCGTGAATCGGCGAATCTGCATCCTCATCGTGAGGTTCTGCCGCTCGACGTGCGACGTGCAAATCTTGTCGGGGTCAGGGCGTCCGATAACTGGTACTACCTCCGTTGAAACTACTTCCGAGGGAGAGTAGCGGTGTTCGCCTTCGGGTGATGCGGCGTACACTTTGATGAGTTGCGCGAAATCTACGCGAGTTCCGAGGCTGTAGCTGACCGCATCGCGGTACGCTGCAAAGCCGTCCGTGGTGATCTGGAAGTGTCCCGCCGTGGCTTCGCTCACCTTTTCAATGAAAGCCTCTGTGTCGCGTGCCGTGCGGCGTCCCAGGTGCCACGCCAAAAGCAGCTTAGTGCTGCGTTCGATTGCAGTGAAGCAGTAGGCATCACCGAAGGTCGGGTCATCACCGGCCTTGACCATTTTTTCCTTCTTGCCGATGAAGCTCCAAATCTCGTCGGCCTGGACTTCGCTCACCGGCACGTTGCGGATCATCTGCTCTGAAACCTTCTCGGCCTTCTCTCCTGCCAGCACCAGAACGCGCATGATCGTGTTCCGATTGAGTCCGCTGATTCTTTCCGTGCTGCGAATCGAGTTGCCTTCCAGGAGCATTCGGACGGCGAGCAAGGCTTTGTCCCAAGGGATATTCATGGCGTCGAGCGTCTTGGTGTGAGCCTCAGTGTAGGTCCGTTTGCACTGCGGACAACGGAAGCGCCGCAGTCCGTTTCGATGCTTTCCGAAGCGTTGACATTCGATGCCGCAATCTTCGCAAGTCATTGTCTGGATTGATTTTGTATCGCTCATCATGGTTACAGTATACTGCTAACGCTTGGTGTTTGTCAAGAGAAAAATTCACTGGAAATACAACTATATTTGTCCTAGGATCATAGAGTTACAGGCAGACTTTGGGAAATCTGCCTGTAACCCGCACTGCGTTGATGATTTTTCACTTGCACTGGTGGGTCGCGACAATGTAGATTGCACATGTCGGGCTCCTTTCTCAGAGGGTGCCTGTCACGCCAGATTCAGCGCCCGGTGAGCTTCACCTCATCGGGCGTTTTGCTTTCACTCACTGAGATTAATCCCACTTCGATGTTCTCTGAAATACAAGTGCCCGGATATGTTTTGGAAATCCCACGGAAATCTAAGCGGAAAACTGGCGGAAGGTAAGCGGAAGGTAAGCGGAAACTTTGCGGAAAGTTGGCGGAAAATAACGGTAGAATTATCCGATCAAGTCTTCTGGCTTCAGTCCAATAGCTTTTGCAATACCGTGGAATATGTCCCGTCTGACTTTTCCGGTCTTGCGGAAACTTCGTATCGTCCTGTCAGTCGTACCTGCTTGATTTGCGAATTCGGTGAACCCCATGCCTTTGCTTCGAATGAAGGTCTCTAACTTCCTAGCAGCCGATGGAGAGATGACGATTCCTGTAAATCGTTCGGGCGTGGGGTTTATGTCTGCTGGTGGTTCGGCTGTTAGTCTCACCTCTATTAGCGCCAGCCGTTCCCTTGCGTGTCTTTCCTTCATCTCGGCGGCTTCCAACTCAAGCGGGTCTGGACCAAAGCCGTACGTTAGCGCTTCAGCAAAGCTCGCTCCCTTGCGGAACTCCAATTCGAGTTGGCGCTTCGCGGAGAGGTGCTTTGATTCAAGCCGCTGTTTTTGTAGGAGAAGTTTCTCTCGCTCTTTGAACGAGTCTTTCGTCATCGCTCCCTTTGCGATGCCCTATGAGGGAGTAGCCGCCAGCGGGTAGGGTTCCCGTTTGTCGCCTGGCCGGGCTAGGCGGCTACAAAATCTTAACAGAAGTCCGGCGTTTTTCGCTACAATGACGCGCATGAAAAACGAAAAGAGCGCGGGCAGGAAGGCAGCAGACACAAGGCGCAAGACTCAAAACGCGAAGTGGGCGGTTACCATGGCTAAGGTCGGCATCCGGCAAGCGGTTGCCAGAGCGCCGTGGCCACACTGGCAATTACTAACATTCGCCGGGCCGAAAGGCGGGGAAGCGCGGGGCGTGGTGGACATGATTGCAATTCGGAAAGATCACGGGAAAGCGTACCCCGGAACGAATCGCGGGGATACCTTTCAGATCATCCTCATCCAGGTTAAGGGCGGTTCTGCCGCTAGGCCCACAGTGAAGGATGGCATGCGGCTCCGCTCAGTGGCTCAGCATCACGGCGCTTGCGGAATCCTGTTGGCGACATGGAAGAAAGGGAAAGCGGCTCGCTTCTTCTCTCTGCGTGCTAAGGGTGGTAGCGCCGAACGAGATTGGGAAGAAGTGGCCGACCTTGCCGAGATTTTCGGGTAATTAGGCGGTCTTACGCGGCCTTCCCCCACCGTGCGTCTTGCGAGCGGCTGACATCTGGCGATAGTGTTCCGAGCCGTGGCGTCGAGCGGTCGTACTGCCCCCCTTGTGGCCCATAGCAACGGCTGGCGCTGTCTGTTTCTGTTTGAGCAGGTCGTCTGTGAGCGCCAGCGCATCGCTAAGCAATTCACGGCATCGTGGCGTGCGATTCTCAGGCAGCGGCGTGGTGGTGGACAAAAGCAGGTCAGTTTCAGCTAACATATTTTTGAGGGCTTCGAGGCTTTGACGGTTCGATTGATTTCTCATGCTCACCCTCTTTCGGCTCGCGGAATTCCAGAAGAATCTTGAACGGCGAGCCGTTTTCCATAAGCGTTCTAACCTTCATGATCGATTGAACGAAGGTTCTATAGGCGGAATCCAAAGGGACGTAGTTCTCGGGATTGCGACCGGATATCCAAGTGTTGCCACAATAGATGCACTTCTCGGGGATGCCTGTCAGCTTCTCCGTTTGCACAGTCGTTCTCGTTTTGCATCCGTTGCACTCGAAAGATACCGCCTGAATGTCATCCAAGCCGACTACTATCCTTCGCTCAATCGTCATACGCTCACCTGCTGTTTAAGTTACGGTATGCTCGGGAGAGAAGCAAGACTTGTTTCGATGGCATCAACGCAACTTTAAGACACTACCGGAAAATCCAGCCTGGTCAAGCCGTTGTCCTCATCATGCGGGTGCGGTTGGGGGGCTCACTTCTTCTGTGCCCCACAGGTTCTCCCAATCAGAATACAACCATATTCGGGGTGTGAATCGTGACTGTCGCTGAGGCAAAGGGCCTCGCCGATGGAGTGTCGCGACCGGGATAAGCGCACCTCGCCATCCCAGGAGTTTTTCCGTAGTATCCGCCCCTACGGATGACGGAATGTTGTATCATGGTGCCGATGCGCTGGCGTCGAATTCTCCCCGCAGTGGTGTACACGCTCGTCCTGCTGGGTGTGCGTGCAGCGTGGCCCGGGGCTCCAACTGGTGAAGCCACAGCAGATTCCAGTGCCCGGCAGGCTGCGCCGTTCCGCAGCGTTCTGCTGATTACCATTGACACACTACGCGCCGACCATCTTGGTTGCTACGGATACCGGCGCGGCGCGACCCCGACAATCGACGCCCTGGCAAAGCAAGCAAGGAAGTTCGAGCACGCTTTTACCGCTGTTCCCTCGACGTTGCCCTCTCACACAGCGCTGCTCACTGGCACCTATCCGTTCTACAACGGCGTGCGAGACCAACCGGGCTTTCGTCTGTCGGACAATATCCCCACGTTGCCTGAATATTTCGCTCGGGCCGGTTATGCGACTGCGGCAGTGCTGGGCTCGCCGGTGCTCTCCAGGCGCTTCGGCTTGAGCCGGGGGTTCGAGGAATACAACGATCACTTCAGTGCTTCAACCGAGGAACTGGAAGCGGTCTTGCCGGACATCAAGCGGCCGGCTGAAAGCGTAGTGCGGCTGGGGTTGGCTTGGCTCGACTCGAAGCCCGCGGGCAAGCCCTACTTTTTGTGGCTCCACTTTTATGATCCGCACATGCCATATGCCGCTCCGGAGCCGTTTCGCAGCCGCTTTGCTGATCGTCCCTACGACGGCGAAATCGCCTACACTGACTCGGCCTTGGCCACGCTTTTTGCAGGTCTGCGCAAACGCGGATTGTTTGAATCGACGATAATTGCGTTGACCGCCGACCATGGCGAAGGCTTGGGTGACCACGGCGAGTCGTCACATAGTTACTTCATCTACGACTCGACTCTGCAAGTGCCGCTCCTGGTGAAAGGGGCTAGTGAAGCGTCGGGGGCGCGGCAGTCCCGTGGCACCGGCACGCCGGGGCAAGCCCCAGCCTTCAGAGCAGCCCATCCCACAGACGTCAAGACACCCGTAAGCCTCGTTGACTTAGCCCCCACGCTGCTTCGCCTGGCGGGAATTAAAATCCCGGCGAACATGCAAGGTACGGATTTCAGCGCAAGCATACCGGCCGGAGAGGAGCCTCGGCCGCATCCGGTGTACGCGGAGACGATGTATCCACTTTTGCATCTGGGTTGGAACCCGCTGCGGGCGCTCATCGCAGAGACGCCTGGGCGGGAGGTGGAAAAGTATATCCAGGCGCCGCATCCGGAACTCTACAACCTGAGCAGCGATCCCGGAGAGACGCGCAACAAGTGTTCCTCGAGCCCGGCGGAGGCGGCAGCACGGCGCGAGCAGCTCGAGGCCTTCGTTAAGACGCACACACCGGCCAAGCCTGCGCCGGGGCGCGGCCCGGTGAGCGCGAAGACGGCGCAGTTATTTGCCAGCCTTGGCTACCTCGCCGCGGCCGGGGCGCCGGACCCGGAGTTCACAACTTCGCGGCGTGATCCGAAAGACTGCGTTGGCGAAAACGAACAACTGCTGCGCGCCGCACACGCGTATCAGGCGCGTCAGTACGATGAGGCGACGCGCATCCTCGAGGACGTGTTGCGCCAGGACCCGCAGCAGCCGCACGCACTCGATTACCTGGGTACCATTCAGTTCTTGCGCCATGATCTGGAGGGGGCGCGCGCCACCTACACACGTCTGGTTCAAGCGGCGCCATACTACGCCACTGCCTACATTCAGTTGGCCAATGTGGAAGCTCTGCTAGGCAACCGCAGCGAAGCCGAACGGCTCTACCTTCGTGCCGCGCAGGCCGATCCTTCCAACCCTCGCCCGCCGCGCGAGCTCGGCACGTTTTTGCTTGCTGACGGCAAGACCGAGCCGGCTGAGAAACTGCTTCGTCAGGCGCTCCAGCTTGACCCGAACGATGTGCTTGCGATCGTCGGTCTCGGCGAGGCGGCAGCGCTCGAACAGCACTACGAGGAGGCCGCCCCTCTCCTTCAGCGCGCCCTCGATGCCGAGCCCGCCAGGCGAAACATCACAATGATGCTCAATCTTGGCTTCGTATACCTAAAGTTGCGACGCTTCACGGAAGTCGAAAGGCTGATGAAGGAGGCTATTCAAGTCGATCCGCGCCAGGCGCAGGCCGACGCCCTGCTTGGCGCTGCCCGCCAAGGGAGTGCCGACAATGCCGGCGCACGCGAAGCATTTCAGCGCGCGCTGGCACTGGATCCCCATAACCGCCTGGCGCTCCAAGGAGCTCATGCGCTGGGCCTGGTCCCTCCACCCTGATCTCTGGCGCTCCCCTTTGGTTCAGGCTCGACTCAGGATTTGATATCAACCACAGATCCGTCGGTCGCCGGTACGTCACGCTCTTCTTTCTTCTTTCTCTTGGTCTTTTGGGGATGTTGATGCTCCACTTATCCCAATGCAGCAGCAAGAGGAGCTTGCCAGTGCCCGCCGATGACAGATGCTCCGCGAGATAACCGCACTTAGCTCTTGAAGGAGCGCGGGGCGTGCATGGATCACCTTCGCCTGAGACACGTCCAGGCCCGCCTGTTTTGCAACTGCCGGCAGTGTCTCTCCAAACTGAAAGCTCCGGTAACGGGCTTGATACTTTGCGAACTCTGCGCCTCGGTTCAGACGACGGCCAACCCGGCTCGATCCCATTCCGCAAGGCGTTCGTGGAACAGAAACATGCTTTCCTGGATATGTCGCGGATGGGCAGCGACGGTTACGTAGGGCAGCCCCAGGAAACCCTTCGCGGCCACTCGGGAAATCTCCAAGCAGTTGAACTTCTCCGATTTGATCTTGGCAATAACCTTCTTGACTGCCCTGCGGGTCGTTTTCTCTGACTCCGAACCGAAGGCCATCGCATCAACCTCACTCGCCCTGTAGAGAAAAGTCCATCCCGCCTCGCAGAGTTTCCGATCGATTCCAGAGCTACCCGGACTTTTGACCAGCCTCCAGCCCTTCCAATACGCGCCGCTTTCTAACTGCAAGCCATCCGGCAAAAGCGTGCTGTCCTTGATCAGGATGGTACCGGCGTTGATTTTCTCTGCCATCAACTTTACCTCTTCCTTCATTAGAGGTGCGATTGCAGATTACCTGACTTAGTTCAAGCAATCTGGAAGACGAGCGTATGTTGGCTGACTGACTTAACCAATATAAGTGAATTCACTTTCCATGTCAAGTGTGATTCGGATAACGCCCAGATACTTTATTAATTGAAGTTAAGTCCAGCAGGACGTGATCAACTTCGCTTTTGTACCCACGCAGCGCCTCAGAGCGCCGGCATGAACGATCCGCGCATTGTCTTCCGGGGGATCGCCCGACGCACCACGCAAAGCCTACTTTCCGAGTGCGACCACTCGTCCGGAATGGTGGAGTCCGCTGCCCATGCTACTATACTGAGGTCATGCGCATCGCAATGAAACGCTGACACTTCCGGGTTGCCAAGTCGGCAATTGGCCTCTGCTAAAGAGCAGAAATCATCTCTTACCACCCAAGAGCATCTCTCCGTGGGAAATTGAGCACGATATATCCTGTCGCGTTGGCAGAAGCATCAAGAGGCGGGACGGTGAGAGTGTCACTTCTCTTGCGACTCGAGCGCCGAGCGCAGCTTGTCGGCGAGTATCCCCAAGCCCTCGGCGGGAGGAGCATTGCGCTCCGTCCACTCGCGCACTTCCTCGGCCTCGCGCGCTTCCATGACTGCCTTCGCGCTCAGGCGAATGCGCCGACCTGACGGATCGACTTCCAGCACGATGACCTCGACGTCCGCCCCGACCGGAAAGGCTCGCTGGATATCGCCTTCCTTCGCGATGCCGGTTTCGCTCATTGGGATGACACCGGTACGCCCGGGGGCCAGGAAGACGAACACGCCGAATTTCTCGTATCGCTCGACCTTTCCCGTCAGGCGCGCGCCCGGAACGATGCCAGGCCGGGCTCCCGTAGCCCCCTCGGTCCGCGCCCAG
>JBELAJ010000500.1:0-6111 GCA_049508935.1 Terriglobia bacterium
TTTACTCATAACCTTATGTTACACTAAAGAACTCAATTGTCAATACTAAGAAAGGCGATTTACAAAGAATTTGCGCCCTCCTCCCCTCTCAAGCGAGAATCTATCTCCGACAGGCTCCTAGAACGGACTTCCCTCGCCGCAACCCAGACGGTCGAACCGAGGCGACCGGCCATCCCTCTACCATCGTCTTCTCGCACCCCGACTCGAGATGAGCCGCAGCGGCGGATTGTTTCCGAAGACGACGTGAGACATCGAGCCTACGAACTCTACCTCCAACGAGGCGCTGCACCGGGCAACGACGTCAACGATTGGCTGCAAGCGGAACTGGAACTCCGGGCGAACTGACCGGCGGCCAGATGCCCCGAGACGCTAAACCTATTCGGTAGTCTGGCCGCCCGGGCATGGCGGCCAGACTAACTTTTCGCCGCTTGCCGTCCCCGCCGCAGGAAAGCAACACCATCCAGTCCGCCGCACACGAATAAAGGGGCTTGAACTCGCCATGACTCTTGTGCCCTTGGCACTCGACGGCATATACTCGGGTCGCTTCAACGACACCTACAGCCAGGAGTAATGCCGTGAGAGATCGAATCGCCTTTTTCAAGATTCCGCGGATTGCCAATCTCAGCCTAGTTGCGATTGCCATAATCTCATTCTCGCCCTGCACACTACTCAACGCCGGGTCATCCCCAATTCCCGTGCGAGGACTCAACCTGGGCGCTCCGAAGCCGGATGAACTGCCGCTGGTGGTGAAGTTCATTCGTGAGGTCCTGCCGAAAGCAGGCGTAAACGTACTGGTGATGGAGTTCGACTATCGCTACCAGTACAAGTCGCATCCGGAGGTGATCGATGCGGATGCGCTTTCCGAAGAACAGGTCAAACAGATTGTGGCCGCTTGTCACGACGCCGGGGTTCGCTTGATTCCGCTGATCAATCAGCTAGGCCACCAATCCTGGGCGGCGCAGACCTTCGGCCTCCTGCGCGCCCATCCGGAGTTCGATGAAACTCCCGGGAAATACCCCGGCAACCAAGCCATCTACTGCCGCAGCTTTTGCCCCTTGGCGCCAGGGCTGCACAAGGTAGTCTTCGACCTGATCGATGAACTTGCCGGCGTCTGCCAGTCCGATGCCGTTCATGTCGGCATGGACGAGGTCTTTCTGCTGGGTGAAGACGACTGCCCGCGCTGCCGGGGCAAGAACAAGTCCGAACTGTTCGCGCAGGAAGTGCGCACCTTGCACGATCACTTGACCGCGACCCATCGGGAGATGTGGATGTGGGGCGACCGCTTTCTGGACGGCGACGTGACTGGACTCGGGAAGTGGGAAGCGAGCCAGAACGGCACTGCGCCCGCCATCAGCGCGGTTCCGAAGGATATAGTGATTTGCGACTGGCATTACGACACGGCGGTTCCCACGGCGGCGTACTTCGCCATCCAGGGCTTCCGCGTGGTGTCAGCTCCGTGGCAGATGGCGGACGTGGCTCTCAATGAGTTGGAGATGGTCCGTAAGATACGCGCGGATGCGACGGATGCTCTCAAGCCCCGCACCCTGGGCATGCTGCAAACCACCTGGATCGGTTCGGGTGACTTCGTGCAGGCCTACTACGGGCAAGCGCCGGCCAGCGCCGACGCGGTCAGGGCCGCGGAGTGCTTCAAAGCGCTGTTCAGGGAGATTCGACAGGAGGACTAGTCTCCCTTTGCCTGTCATCCTGGGCGCAGATTCCATAATCCTTCGGCTCACTCACCACTTCGCATGAAAATGATTCCCCTCCTTGGTAAGGAGGGGTCAGGGGTGGTTGCCGTTCGCTGACCGTCCCACCCACCACCCCCTGCCCCTCCTCCCGGGGAGGAGGGGAGTCATTTTCATGGATGATACATTCCGGACTGGCACTCCTCCTAATGGCCCAGGGCCCAGACGTACGCGGCGACTGCCGAGAGTTGCTCGGGAGTAAGTTGCGCCCCGCCCATGGCTGGCATGGGGCTGCGATATTCCTTGGGGTGCGTCACTCCTTCGCGAATCGTTTTCAAGATCCCGGCATAGCTGCCGTCGCTCCACAGCCATTTTTTCGCCGTAAGGTTTGGGCCCAAGGGCGAACCCGCACCCCGCTCGCCGTGGCAACCCACACACGTAGCTCCGCCCACTTGACCGTGGTAAATGCGGTCGCCGAGCGCAACCATGGCTCGCGTCGCGCCAGGTGGCACCGGGAGATTTCCCGATGCGGCCGCGGCGGCGTTTGCATGCGTCCCCTCCGGCGGCTCAGCGGAGGACTGCTCCGCCTCGCCAACCGGCGCCGACGGACTCGGACAGGGAGTGATCGCCGTTTGGTCGCCGCCGCCTTTATACACAATCCGGTAGATGCGGCCCCGCACATCGTCAGAGACGAAAAGCGATCCGTCCGGTCCCACGGCGACGCCCGAAGGACGATGCACGGCGCCTTCCGGAGTCTTCACCGCACCGGCAAAACCGTCGGCGAAAACCTCGCAATTTCCGGCGGACTGGTCATCGACGAGCGACTGGAAAACCACGTTATAGCCGCCTTGCGGGTAAGGCGCGCGGTCCCATGAGCCGTGAAAGGCGATGAAGACTCCGTTGCGATATCGGTCTGGGAATTGCGCCTGGTCATAATGCGCCATAGCGTTCGGCGCCCAGTGGGCCGGAAGAGAAGCGACGGGAGAGATCTTGTTTGCGCAAACACCGATCCGTTTGCCGCCGTCGCCGCCATACTCGGGCGCCAGCACCAGCTTTCCCGCCACGCCGTCGTAATAGCATTCGGGCCAGCCGTAGTCGCCGCCCGGCTTCAGAAGCAGCAACTCTTCTGCGGGCAAGGTCGCTTCCTCAACGGGCTTGTAGAGTTCCGGCCAATTCGCATGCAACTGGTCGCGTCCGTGCTGGGTCACGAACAACCGGCCGGCGGAATCGAATGCGAAACCTTCGGCATTGCGGATCCCCGTTGCGTAACGCTCAGCCGGTGAAAACCTCTGGTTCGTTTTGTTGGCGTCGTAACGCCAGACGCCGCCGCGCGTCCTGAGTTCGGTACACGGATCGGCGCCGGGCACGTGAAGTTGGCGGTTGCGCGACTGGCAAGAGTTGGTGGCAGTCGCGACATCGACGTACATCGTTCCCTCGGAGTCGATGATGAAGGGATGCATGGGGTGATCGCCGCCCAGAGGCAGACCGGAGACGATCGTTTCGGGGTCGCCGTGCGGCACTGTCGAGCCGGCCCGGAGCGCATAGCGCACGATTCGGTCATTAACCTCCGCATAAATCGCGCCCTTGTACAATCCGATGCCGGTGCCGCCCTTGGCACCCGTTTTGGCGGTTTCACCAAAGCGCTCAATGACAGTGGCTTTTCCCGCGCCGGTTGTGTCCTGAAGAGCGACCAGAAACCCTCCAGCAGGCGTGGCGTGGCCGGGATAGTACAAGCCCGACCAGGTGTTGACGTAAACCACTCCCGTCGGCCCCACCACCATGTGGCGGGCGTGACCGACGCCGTCAGCAAACACAGTGGCGCAGAAACCGGCGGGCAGCGTTAGCCCTGTGTCATCGCCCGGGCAGCGTGGGCTCTTGGTTTCGTTCGCAGAATTCGATTGGCTTCGAGTTGAGACCGGCGAACTAAGCAGACATGATATGGCAACGCAGGCTAGCAAAGTCCCGACTGCATGCGACCGACGCATTGAACCCTCCGCAGATTGACTGAGATTCCCGCCCGCAATTCCCTTTCATTCTTCATGCTCGTACTAAGTCAGTTGGCAAGTCAAGCCTGGAGGCTGTGAATTAATCGGCCGCCTGTCATCCCGAGCGCAGCGAAGGATCTCCGCAGTTCCGCATGGTTCAATGCCTTACGAACAACTGCAGAGATCCTTCGCGGAGTTTATCCTGAGCGAACTACGGAGATTCTTCGCTTCGCTCAGAATGACAAGCGAAGGACTCAGGATGACACACTCCGAATTCCTCCGTATCTCCTCGCTGGCAGGGCATGGGAATGTTCAGAACAATTCAGACCTGGAAAATCTTCTGCGCCCAGTCCACGGCTTCCGGATAGGCGGAGGACAGGTGCGACTCATTCAGTCCGACGCCGCGAACGAGTTCGCGGACCTCGCCCCACCGCCCCGCTTCGAACGCCTTGACCAGTTCGAGGATCTTCGCGGGACGGTTCGGCGCACCCAGGAGCGCTGCTCGCACCACATCGGGCAGCGCGATCTCAGAGGCAATTTCCGAGATGGGCCGGCCCAGCATGGCGTCCATCAGCGAGAAAACACCCAGCAGAAACAGGCTCTGTCCGTCCCGGCGCGCGCCCGGATGCGCGGCCAACAGTTCACAACAACGGCCTCGGGTAAGCGAGGTCAGAACCAGTTCGTCGCTCGTGTTGCCCGCAATGCCCAGGACGGCCGCCACGGACGCCCATTTCCTCACCTCTTGGTCTCCCACGAGCGCCAGGGCGTGAGCGGTGGAATTGATCTCGCGTTTGAAGCCAAAGAGCGGCGAGTTCACGAATCGCAGCAGCTTGTAGCAAAGCGAGACTTCCCGCTCGATCAGCGCCACGACCTCGGTTCGATCCAATTCCGGTTTATTGATCGCCTGAAGGAGCCGCAGGTAGTGAGCCTTGAAGGCCGGAATGTGCAGGCTGGGAACGATCTGCGGTTTGCAGAAGAAATAGCCCTGGAAGTAGCGGTACCCGCTGTCGTGAGCTTCGGCGAATTCGGCGCGGGTCTCCACCTTTTCGGCGAGCAGTTGGATGCCCAGCGGCGCGAATTCCTCGACCGCCCGCCGGCGCTCGCTGGGCGCTGAGATCTGAAAGTCAATCTTGATGATGTCGGCCAGATCAATGAAGGGCTCGAGTTCCCGAGCATAAACGAAATCGTCCAGGGCGATCACGTAGCCCAGATCTTTCAACCTTCGACAGGCAGCGAGCACTTCCCCGTCCGGCCGAACGGTCTCGAGAATCTCGATGACTGTCTCGTCTTTGGGCAACAGGGTGGCATACTCATTCACCAGAAAGCGGCGCGTACAGTTGATAAAGGCCCGGCGTCCCGCCGTCAGCGTCCGGGCGCTCGCGTTGAGAAAATTGTCGGCTACATCAAGAGCCGCGGCGTCGCCATCATCCGCAGTGCAGCGGTTCTCGAGCCCGGAACGGAACAGCAGTTCGTAACCGTACACCTGCTCGCTGCGGTCGAAAATCGGTTGCCGGGCGATGAAACGAGTTGGACCGGGCAAAACGTCAGGCGAAGCGGGCGATGCAGCACGAGAGTCCACAAGGGTTAAATCGGCATTCTCTCCAAGAACCTACGGCCTGGAATCGTAACCCCTGGACGCTGCGGCAAGACCACGTCAACCTGGCGCGTGTGTAGCCGACAATTTGTCCCTGTTCTGCCTCCCCTTGCGTCGCCGGAGCCTGACCTCGTTCTCCCAAATTGTGGCGTTTCTTGCTCCCTTCAGGGCCTGATTTGTGCTGATTGGCGCGCCAAAGGCCCCTGATTTGCACCCTACAAAAAAGTGATGTGCTTTGTATTCAGCAACATTCTGGCTTTGTTCCCGCTATTTTTGAATTCTCTCGCAGTTCCCCCGGGTTTCCCCCAGTCGAGCAATTTCGTTCCCTGCCGCATCCCCCACGATCCAGTCTCCCGCCGGAACGTGTGCGGTGTCAAAAAGCTCGAATTTTGGCTCTATGTCACGCATTTGAGCACTCAATTGGGGTTCGTTTTGGGTTCGTTTTAGCTTCGTTTCTGACGTGCCTTTCTTTGTTTTCAATAACATACTGGCTTCGTTCGTACTATTTTTTGTTTTTTTCGGACCCCGGATTTCCCCAGTGCCGGGACTATTGCACTTTTCCTCGCGGTCCGAAGCCTGCTCACGACAATGTGTCCACAAAATGACCACAATTATAGGCTACCATGTGCCCCTAGATTCGTCAAGTGAAAAATGCGAAGGGCGTTAGTGTCTGTGACCGAATGTCGTTTGGCCGGCTTGGGCAGGATGATAATTGAAGTAGGGGCGGTTCGCGAACCGCCCCTACACGATCCAGGCACCAGTCTACTCCAAATCCGACACGGCCAGCGCTCGGAACCCATGGGCGAGCGTAAAACTGTTGGGAGTGCGGGAGACGATCGCGCCGACG
>JBELAJ010000501.1:0-6087 GCA_049508935.1 Terriglobia bacterium
GGCGAAGAAGGGCACACCCAATCCGAATAAGCCCACGTTGGACGGTCTGTATCGGCTTTACCTATACGAGGGCCCGGCGTGGTATCAGCGTGACATTCAGATACCGGCTGAGTGGCAGGGCAAACAGATCTCGCTCCTCCTCGAACGCACACATTGGGACACCACCGTTTGGATCGACGACAAGTTAGTCGGCATGCAAGACAGCTTGATTTCACCGCACGTTTATGACCTGGGGACTAACCTGGCGACGGGCGCCCACCGGCTGACTATCTGTGTGGATAACACACGAAAGATTGATCTCGGCCGCTTTGTTTCAATCAACTATTCCGGAACACAGACTAACTGGAACGGGTTGATCGGCAGATTGGAGTTGCGCGCCAAAGACCCCGTCTCCATCCGAGATGTGGAAGTGTATCCCGATGTGGACCGCAGAATGGCAAAGGTGAGCGTGGTCGTCGCCAACACTTTGGGGCAACCGGCAAGCGGTGAATTCGTATTGAGAGCCAGCGGTCCCCCGGGAGCCGAAAGGGTCCCGGCCCGAAATCTCAAGTTCACGGCCAGCGAGTCTCGGACAGTGGTTTCCGCAGAGTTGCCCATGGGCAATAACGTGCGCTTGTGGGACGAGTTTTCTCCGGCCCTGTACACGTTGACGTTGTCTCTGTCGGCAAAGTCAGGTTCCCGCAACTTTAGTGACCAGCAGACCGTGACGTTCGGCATGCGCAAGTTCGCAGCCCAGGGCACGCAATTCACCATGAACGGAAGGCCGGTGTTCCTGCGAGGAACGCTGGAGTGTGCCATCTTTCCACTTACCGGCTATCCGCCGACGGATGTCCCGTCCTGGCAACGCATTTACCGTATCATCAAGTCACACGGTCTTAACTTCATCCGCTTCCATTCCTGGTGTCCCCCTGACGCTGCTTTCACCGCGGCGGACATCGAGGGAGTGATGGTTCAAGCTGAAGGGCCGCAGGCCAACGTGCCCGCGGGCGTGGATAAACAGCGCGATGCATTCATGGAACAGGAACTGTTGCGGATGGTTCGCGCCTATGGGAACCACCCTTCGTTTTGCCTGATGACTCTCGGAAACGAATACGGAGGATCGGACGCTCTGCTGTCCCATTGGGTCGACATGCTGATCAAAGAAGATTCGCGGCATCTTTACTCCTCCGCATCCTCGGCGCAGGTCACCGCGAACCGGCAATTTACTGAGAGCGGCCGGCCGCGCGGCGTGCAGGGTCCGGGCACCGATATCGATTTCCGCGAAGCGATTGCCAAAGAGGCTCGGCCTCTGATTGGGCACGAAATCGGCCAGTGGACGTTCTTCCCAAACTTCGAGGAGATCAAGAAATACACAGGCGTCCTGGCGGCGAAGAACTTTGACTTGGTCCGCGACGATTTAGAGGCCAAGCACCTGTTGGACCTGGCGCCGCACTTTGTGCAGGCCACTGGACATCACGCCGCACTGCTCTATAAGGAGGAGATCGAGATCCTGCTGCGCACCCCGGGCCACGCAGGTTTTTCGCTGCTTGACCTGCACGACTATCCCGGCCAGGGGACGGCGCTCATTGGGGTGCTCGATCCGTTTTGGGATTCCAAAGGCTTCGTGGCTCCGGAAACACATCGGCGATATTGCGGTCCAACGGTGCCGCTGTTGCGGATGAAGAAGCGCACCTTTACGACGGACGAGTCATTCGCAGCCGAAGCCGAGATTGCCCACTTTGGCCCGGCGGACATTGCGAGGGCGCAGCCGGTGTGGTCAATTCGCGACGGAGAGGGCAGGGAAGTCGCCTCGGGTTCGCTGCCGGCGCTGAGCGTACCCACAGGCAAGTTGACGCCTCTGGGTGCATTCAATGCCTCTCTCGCGAAAGCCTCAGCCCCAGCCAAGCTGACGGTGACGGTTGCGCTCGAGGGGACTACATTTTCCAACGACTGGGATGTCTGGGTTTACCCTGCGGGCCCGCTGCCGAGTGCTCCCACCGATGTGCTGATCTCTCGAAGCTGGGACGAAACCACCACGGCGGCCCTGGGGAACGGCAAAAAGGTAATACTCTTCCCAGAGGCGATAAGCTCCTCCCAATCGCTGCCAGGGCGCTTTTTGCCCGTCTTCTGGAGTCCGATTTGGTTCCCCAAGCAACAGCCGAATACTATGGGAATCCTTTGCGACCCCAAACATCCGGCCCTGGCGCGATTCCCCACTGAGTACTACAGCAACTGGCAATGGTACGAGTTGCTTCAGAACTCGCGGACGGTCATTCTGAATGACACTCAGGCGTCCTTCCGGCCCATTGTCGAAGTCATTGACAACTTCGCCCGTAATAACAAGCTGGGAAACCTTTTCGAGGCACGCGTGGGGGGAGGAAGCTTGCTCGTCTGTACTATCGATCTGCCGCGCCTGGCTGATAACCTGCCCGCAGCAAAGCAGTTGCTGAGGAGCCTTTACGCCTACGCGGGCTCTGGTTCCTTTCGGCCGTCTGAGGAACTGGATGTGGCGCTGCTTGACAAGCTATTCTCAGGAACGCGCCAGCCATAGCCGGCGGCTTCACTTTTTCTTTGCTTGTTTTGCAAAGTTGAGGAGCAAGAGGACGAACGGCCCAAGGATCAGCGCCTCCAGGGCCGCACGCGGAATGGAGCGCCCTTTCCTGGCGGCTATAACGGTTGCGGCAACGACCCACCCAGCCGTCCAGCAGATTGCCAACAGCTTCATCGTAGCCTCCTTGAGTTGCTCTTCATTGGTAATACTATTTTTCTGCCCGACAACCCGCTAGAGCACGAAAGTACTGTATATCGGCGAATAGCAGCGTTGGCTTGAGTGCCACGAATCGCAGCCTGGCGTTGCGTGCGGAAATGGCGTTGACCTGTAGGGCTGACCATTAGGTCAGCAGATGCCGACCTGAAGGTCGGCGCTACGTCGGCTTAAGAGGAATGGAAAAAGTGAATCTGTTTTTCGCACGCAACCCTGGCTGAAGGGAAGGGCAGGTCATTCCTGAGCAAGCGGGAATCCATTGTGTTTCGGATAACAATGGACCCTGCTTTCGCGGCAGTGACACGGATACAGCTAAGCGTAGATTTCGGGGTTGACAAGGTTAGGCGGGCGGCGGCCTTCGAGGGCCGCGAGGAGATTCTCCGCCGCCAGCATGGCCATGGCCAGGCGCGTTTGTGCCGTAGCGCTCCCCACATGAGGCGCGAGAACGACGTTCGGCATGCTCAGAAGCGCGGGATGGACTTGCGGTTCGTGCTCGAACACGTCCAATCCGGCTCCGGCCAGGCGTTTTGATTCGAGCGCCTCGACCAGTGCCGCTTCGTCCACACACTTGCCGCGCGCCGCGTTGATGAGGAAGGCTGTGGGCTTCAGCATGGCAAGCTCGCGAGCGCCGATAAGGTGATGGGTTTCGGGCGTAAGCGGAACGTGCAGGGTCAGGAAATCCGCCTCCCGCAGCAGTGTCTCGCGATCCACGAACTGTGCGCCGAGTTCCTGCTCGAGGGCGGGTGCAGCGCGGACAATATCATGATAAAGGACGCGCATGGAAAAGCCGCGGGCGCGGCGCGCTACAGCCTTGCCGATCCGTCCCAGGCCGTAGACGCCCAACGTCTTGCCATGGATATCGGCCCCCCACAACAGTTCCCATTTCGAATACTGCCACCGGCCCTCGCGCACGTATCGGTCGCACTCCACGAGGCGGCGCGGCACGGCCATGAGAAGCGCGAACGCCAAGTCTGCCGTGGTTTCGGTGAGCACGTCAGGGGTGTTGGTAACCGGTATGCGGCGGCGCGTGCAGGCGGCCACATCGATGTTGTCGTACCCGACCCCGACGTTCGCGACCACGCGCAAGCGCGATGCCTGAGCGATTACATCTTCACTGACGCGCGCGCCGGTGGCCATCAAGCCTTCGATTTCGCGACAGGACTCCACCAGTTGTGCGGGATCGAGCGGAGCATCTTCAGGGCGCATCGTCACATCGCACCGCGCCGCAATGCGCTCGACCGCCGGCGACGGCAAGGGGCGGGTAATGTAGACCTTGGGAAGACTCATGGGAAGACCTTCAGTGCTTAGTGGCTAGTGCCTAGTGCTTAGCGCTAAGCGTGTTGGCTGCCGACTCAACTGACACGGTCACTAAGCACTACCCACTAGCAACTAGCCACTGCTCTTAATTAATCCAGCGGCCGGCGTCGTCCTTTCTCTCGCGCTTTCGCATGTAGACTTCGAACTTCTTGCGCAACCGGGCGCGCCGCCAGTCCTGATATCGCGCTGGAAAACTGAACGATGGCAAATGCGGACCTCGGAGGTATAGATAACCGAACAGCATTCCGCCCAGGTGCGCGACGTGGCTGATGCCTGACCCGGGGGAACCAAAAGAACTCACCAGTTCAATGACTCCCATGATTGCCACGAACCACTTCGCTTTGATCGGGATGAGCATGTAGAGATAGATTGGCCGGTCGGGGAAAAGCAGGCCGTAGGCGAGCAGAAGGCCGTAAATAGCACCGGAAGCCCCCACCGTGGCGGAGCCTGTGCTACTGGGCAAAACTGTGTTCAGCGCCACATCAAAGATCCCCGCCCCGATGCCGGTTAGAAAGTAATAGAAAAGGAATTTTTCCCGGCCCCATAAGCTCTCCAGTTCCGATCCGAACATCCAGAGCGCAAACATGTTGAATAGGATGTGAAAAAACCCCCAGTGGAGAAACAGATAGGTGGCGAGTTCCCAGATATACAGGCGGTGAAGGACATCGTAGGGTTGAAGCGCGAACCAGGCGTAAGGTGCGCTCCAGCCAAAGATCTGCTGGGGAATGTAGGTGACCGCGAACGCCGCCGTGGTGACAATGATCAATTGCTTCACCACCCGCGTGAGCGGCGGCCCGAACGAGTACGCGACTTGCCGGTAGCGCGGCATATCTAAAAGCCTACCATAGTTCAGGTTTCAGTTGCCGGGTTTCAGGTGTCAGGTCCGGGTTCAAAGGATAAAGGTTACAGGGTTAAGATTGATGGCGAGGCGCAAGCTGGGATGGCACGAAATTCCGTAGGAGCCGTCGCTCCGAGTGGTCAAGGATATTGGACCCACACAAAGGAATGAAAATCACGTACGTCGTCACCCCCGCGAAAGCGGGGGTCCATTGTTGGTCCGGAGCGCGATGGATTCCCGCGTTCGCGGGAATGACGTGATTCCGGCGAGACCGCTTCAAATCGCTCGTCGCATAAGCACGTGCGTACTGAACTTAGTGCTGCCGAGCGGAGCGATGACCTTAAACCCCTCCTTCTCAAACATCGACGCCGTTCCGTGCGTGGACTCATTTCCGAAAGCGTAAGATTTCCATTGAGTGATCGGGAACGCTTCGACCAGTTGGCCCCCCTTGCTCTTAATGGCTTGAAGAGCGGCTTTCGGCGCAGCGCTTGCTACGCCGCGTTCGCGGTGGTCCTTCAGAACCACAAAGCAGGTAATTCGCCAAAGTTGCGGCGCGCTTTCAAGGCGAAGGGCTCGGTACGTGCGACTGTTGTCGATGCGAGGAAGCTCTTCCCTTGGGCCGTACTGGCACCAACCTACCGGTTCTCCCTGCGAGTAGACGAGGACTCCGTGCGAGCGCCCTTTCTCCACCAAATCGCGCTTTTCCCGCCGGTTCCTTTTCCCCCGCTCTGCTCGCGTGCGCAGCCATTCGTTCTTGGGCAACCTGTGAGGGCGGTGAAAATGCATGCACCAGCAATGATCCCAGCCGTTCTTCTGGAGGAACAGCCTCTCAAAATCGGGCCAAGTCTCCTTGGAGAGTTCCTTCGTCGTGTATGCCATATGTCGCAGGTAACGGGAGTCGAGGGTCACGGTCGGGACTCATCCGCCGACGGATGGCCAGGACCCCTCACCCGTCCCGCTCCGGCTGGTGCAAACGCCTGAGTGGGATACCCTCTCGCCAGGTGAGGGGGCTGTGGTCTAAGTGACCTGACACCTGGAACCCGACACCTGACACCTATTCGAGTTTCTTCCTGCCCACCGCGAACAGAGCCCCGGCCATCGCCAGGAAAAGGATCAAGCCAAATGCACTCGAGTTGGCGAGGCCGGGCCAATACTTGGTTCCGATTGCAACTTTTTGATCGACCTCGAA
>JBELAJ010000502.1:0-6050 GCA_049508935.1 Terriglobia bacterium
CTTGGCTCTCCAATCCAACGGTCTCCCCCTTTTGGGCAATGCCCTATTCAGGGTATCCGTTCGCTGCCAAGGTGGGCCAATTTAAACCGCCGAACTGGACCAATTCAGAGTACCGAAATCAACAACTTCGCGAAAGTGGTGCGAGCGTTTTTCGTCTATCTGGCCCAGGAAGGTGTGCCCGTAGCAAAGGCAATTCTCCACTTCGTCCCTGGCGCGCCCCCGGCGCCAGCGCCTTTTCACCCTCGCTGTAATAGCGACGGATGTAGCCGCTGACGCTTTCGAGCAGCCGCTTGTTGCCCCAGAGGATCCGGGAAATCGAAATCTCATCTAGCCGACTTATTGTCACTTTTCGGCCTCGCCCCTCGACATCAGAGTCTTCGCTTCGCTTAGCGCAAAATGCGCTGATTTTGCTCCTTTCAGCGTTCGATTTGTGCAAACCTGCGCGTCAAATGCGCGTAATTTGGAGCATTCAAAAAAGTGATGTCCTTTGTTTTCAGCCACTTCTTAGCTTCGTTTCCTCTATTTTTGTATTCTCTCTCGCGCCGCCGGATTTCCGCCAGGCGGGCACTCTCGAAATCCTGCCGTATTCCGGCCAGCCAGAACGTCTGCGGTGCCAAAAGGCTCGAATTTTGGTTTAATGCACGCATTGAGCACTCAATTGGGGTTAATCTTAGCTTCGTTTTTCAACGCTCTTCCTTTGTTTTCAAGTACTTCTTAGCTTCGTTCCCACTATTTTTCATTTTTTCGATTTCCCAGCCTTGCTCTCTCTGCGGGACCTTCCCGATTTCTCTCGCGCCTCATGGTTTTTCGGCGCCCACCTACGACAATGTGTCCGGAAAATGACCACTCTTATAGGCTAGCATGCCTCTCCGAGTTTGTCAAGTAAAAAAACGTGAAAAGAGTGAATGGCCTCTCCCGGATTTCCTCGCCCTGCTTGGCCACGCCACACCGAGACGATCAACCGTGACCAAATGTCATTAGGCGGGCGTACCCGGAAGATGAGACCCTGTCTTCCCCCCTCAAGCCCTAGTTACTCCGCCCAGGTCACTTCTGCAGTTAGCCCACATAACCAGCCAAGTGAAAGCGGCATTTGGCCGAGGGTGGCGCATACATTGATTTCTATGTATGCGCTGCGATTGACCTAGTGCAACAATAAGGCGCATACAGAGCGATGTATCCGCCACCCGCATCCCCACATCCACGGTCCCAAACCCACGGCCTTGTTTGCATTTTCTTTTGGTGGTAGCATCGGCTGCAGACTAAGGGACAGGCATGGACCCGCAGATAGAGGACCAAGTCGTCGACTTCTACTACTCGCTATTCGGCAAGATCTTCACGGAGCCGTTCAAGGCGAAGTTAGCCGAGCGGCTGAAGCGTGACGCGGTCGGTCGGCAGATTCAGGATGCGGCTGGGGCAGCTTCGCAATCCCTCACACGGTTTCTGCTGAACGAACGGCTCACTAGTGAGGATACGGCACGCCTGCTTCAAGGCTTCGAGCCCCTGCACGATCTGCTGCAACTTGAAGACGTCGCCAATCCGAGTGTTCTCCCTGAAGCCTTAGTTAGTGATCTGCTCCCCAGGCTGCCTTGTCCCAGCGGTGTCAAAGGCGCTGGCAAGGAAGCTGTGTACGGCCACGCTATGCACTCGGTTGTGCAAGTACTGAAGCTGGTCGGCCCAGTGATGGCCGAGTGGCAGAGGGTGAACTTTTCGGCGAGCTACGAACCATCCCGCCAAGTCATCAATAAGCTAAATCAAATCAGCGAGCAACTCGGCGCTCTCGGCACGGCTGGGCAAGCCGCGCGCGACGAGACATACGAACTTACGTACCGGGACTACCTCCTCCAGCGGTTCCACCGCATTGAAGCGGGCACGGTCCGGATGACCACTAGCCAGGACGTAAGCTTGGCAGAGCTGTTCGTGATGCCCAGGGTTCTCCCGCGCCGTACCGGCGGGCAGGCGGGCGCCGCCAAGGGGAGAGGGAAACAGGATTTCATGAGTCTGGCCGCAGCGCGCGAGCGGTTCGCGCCGCTCCAACGGGACGTTCCAGCGACAAAAGAGCCGACTGGAGCGTCTGCCCTTGATCAGGTCAGAGCCAGGACCAAGAATGTGATTGTGGGCGCGCCGGGCGGGGGCAAGTCCACTTTCCTTGAGTGGTTGCAACTGAAACTTGCTAGCGGCGAAGAGGCGTTGGTTATGGCTGGTGCGCAAGCCATACCCCTGCTGTTGAGGGTGCGGCAACTGGATCCGCAAGACCTCCCTCGCGGCGCCGCTCTTATTGAGAAGGCGACAGCGAGCAAAGACATTGCAGCACTGATGCCCGAGGCATGGATCGAGGGCCAGATGAGGCGGGGGAGGGTTTTTTTCATGCTAGACGGGCTCGACGAGGTCGAGCCGGAGACGCGAGACTCTCTGCTGCTCCCATGGTTTCTGGGGATTTGTCGTGAGTACCCCCGTTGCCGGTACCTGGTTTCATCACGGCCCGAGGGTTACCCGCTTGGTACACTTCGACGGCAGAGGTTCGTGGAGTGCGATCTTCTCGATTTTGAGGATCCTCAGGTGTTGGAGTACACGCGGCATTGGTGTACGGCCGTGCGTCTTGCGCGGAATGAGGCTGAGGCCGAGGCGCGGCGCGAAGGCGCGGCGGATGGCGAGCGCATCGTAGCAGGGTTCAAAGACCACCCCTACACACGAAATCTGGCCCGCAACCCGTTGATGCTTTCGGCTATCTGCTTGGTCAACTACTTCGAGGGTGGTCAGCTCCCCAAAGACCGTGCGGTACTTTACCGTCTCTGTGTGGAAGGACTTCTGCACAACTGGGACCAGCGGCGCGGGATTAGCTCGGAGTTCGGGTTTGACGAGAAGCTGCGTGCGTGCCGTGAAGTCGCTGTAACCATGCAGGCGGACGACCGTGCGGAGTACGAAGCCGCCAAAGTGCAAGCGATCTTCACGACCGTGCTGGGCGACCCAGCGCGCGCTGAAAGGCTATTAGAACATATCCGACGCCGGACGGGTTTACTCTTGGAGCGGCGTCCTGGTGCCTTCGCCTTTGCCCACCTCACATTCCAAGAATATCTCGCCGCCCGCGCGGTGCACGAGGGTAACCGGGCCGGCGTGGACGTTGACCGGCTGCTGCATGAACATAACGATGGACGTTGGAAGGAGGTGATTGCCCTTTATTGTGGGCTGGCTCCCACTCCCGCTGCGCGCGAGATGATCGAGAAACTGATGGCTAGCCCGGATTCCGAACCCCTGGCCTCCGTTCTGACGGAGGCTTACCTCGCAGCCGGAGCAGAATTATCACAGGACTCCGTCCTTCGCCACCGAGTGATTGAGCGGATATCCGTCGCGCCGGTGTCTGAACCTGGTAATTTGGGACGGTTCCTTCCTGAAGAGGTTGCGCCGCTGGCAAATCTGGCCGTTGGAACCGGAAAGGACAGTAATAGGGTTACGGAGTCCTGTCGCTGGTTAGAGCACAACCTGCGGCACATGAATGAGACCATGTTGCTTGCGAGGCTTCGCCAACGGGGAAGCACGAATCCGATGCAAGCTGGTGAACTGTTTTATCTCTTACATGCTGGCGGCTCTGGAGAGTCTCTAGCAGCACTGTCCACGGACAGCGGGTTTTACGCCACCGGGGGCCCACGGTTCAGTGCCGGCATCATGTATGCTTCGATGGCCGAAGTTGCGCTAGAAGGTCTTAGTAATCGTCCTGATTTCCTGTCTTCCCCCACGGAGCGCGGTGTATGGGAGGCACTTCTCCAGTCACTCCGCGTTGTCTCGAAAGCCGACGACTGGGGCACGTCCGTTCGCTTTTTTCTACGGGGGTGGTCAAATCTTGGGGCACCACCAGAGACCACGGTGCGACGCGATCTGGGTGATGCCGCTACGGCACTCTGCCGACGGATGGAAGCCAAACATCCTGTGGGTTTCAAAGAGGCAATCGCTCGCTTGAGCACCTGGGCTGAGTCCCTCGAGCGCGGGACCCGAATGGAGCCTCCGGGAACGAGGTGATGGAAATGGGCACACAGATTCGGGGCCGAGAACCCAAGATGGCCGAGGGCGCGACATACACTCTAAAGCCTAAGATTTCCGTAATGTTTGAACAATACCTTGCCAAGGTCGGCCCTACAGAGAACGCTGACGCTATTGTGGTTTACCGGGCGCCGGCGGATACGCCTGTCCGTGTGCGGGGTCGAATGCGCGCGCTCAAGGCGCGCCTGGATCAAATCAAGGAAAATGCGGCGCGCCTCAAACCCGTGCAAAACCGTCTTTTTCAGAGCTATCAAAATGTAAGCGAAAAAACTGGCACGCCGAAGGCCAAACGCACATTCTCCACTATCGGCAGGAATACGCTTCCTGTCGCTTGGGTGGAGGTCACACCTGAGTCCATTCAAAAACTGGCCGCTGATCCCGATGTGGTCGCCATTCTCCCGAATCTGGAAATCCGGTTACTGCAACCACGCAAGGTGGATTACGGGACTCTGGGAAAACGGGAAAACAAAGAGGGTTTGACGTGGGGCCTGAAGGAATTGGACATTCCTGAACTCTGGAGTAAAACGAAGGGTGAACACATTAACGTAGCTGTGCTCGATACGGGTGTTTATGGGAACCATCCAGCCCTGGTCGACCGGCTCAAGGGTTTTATCGTAATCGATCCTCTAGGCAACCGAATTGAGACTCAGAGCTCCTTCGATTCCGGCGAGCACGGCACGCACGTCTGCGGGACGGTCGTGGGCGGTAAGACGAGCGACGGACTATCAATTGGGGTTGCGCCATCCGCCAATCTGTACGTCGCTGGGGTGCTTGTGGGAAATGCAACCCTGCGCACACTGTTCGAGGGCATTTCCTGGGCGGTCGAGAAAGGCGCGGACATCATCAGCATGTCGCTGGGCCTTCCATACTACGAACCGCTCTTTGCCGAGGTTTTCAAGATGCTCACCGACCAGTACGGCGTCCTGCCAGTGGCTGCCATTGGCAACGAAAACTACGGCAACAGCAGTTCGCCTGGCAACGCTCCTGGAGCGCTCTCCGTCGGTGCGGTCGAGAAACTTCCGGGTGGCAAGGTCGACGTTGCGTTTTTTAGCAGCGGGGCCAGCCTGGTGCTGCCTGGCGAGGGGGGAAACACGGTAATCACCAAGCCAGACGTTGTGGCTCCGGGGGTGCAGGTTTATTCTTGCATCCCGCCGTCTAAGAAGCCGGACGGCACGCACGAATATGCCTACATGGACGGAACATCTATGGCTACGCCGCACGCCGCAGGCGTTGCGGCCCTCTTGATGGCAGCCAAGCCGACTGTCCCTGTAACTGCTATAATGGAAGTGATGAAGGACACGGCCAAGCATCCTGAGCGGGTCAGGGCAGAGGCCGGACAACCGCTGGGGCTGGGGCATCCTTCGCCCGGAAGAGGCGCTGAAGGCGCTCGCCTGAAGCAGCGTGCTCCGGTGAGGCGTATGAGTGAAGCTGGCAAATATGCGGCAAGTGACAAGATAGGCTCAAGGTTTGCCGAAATGTTGGGCCGTCTGGGACCGGACCAGAAAGTCCGTGCCATCGTGCTCTTGCGCTTGCCCGGCTCGGATCGAGGAAGCCGGAGGCGTGTAGCTTCCGGCGAGCGCCGGGCTGCGGTAGGGGCTCTGCGCACAGAATCTGAGCCGGCCGTGCGGGATATCGACAAAATCCTCGAGCGTTTCAAGGGCACGCGCCTTGCCACGCACGCAGACGCGCTGGGCTCAGTTCCCGTCGAAACAACACCTGCCGGAATTTCCGCCCTGGCGACCTCCGAACATGTGAAAGCTATTCTCGAAGACCAACCTATCAGCTTGCTTTCGTTTGGGCGGTAGGTCCTCGTGAGCGATGTTCCCTCCCTGCTGTAAACATCACGTTGCACCAGTCGCTGGTCCATTGCGAACTCGAGTCATCGAGGCAGCCGGCGCTAGGAGCCTGTCGGAGATAGATTCTCGCTTGAGAGGGGAGGAGGGCGCAAATTCTTTGTAAATCGCCTTTCTTAGTATTGACAATTGAGTTCTTTAGTGTAACATAAGGTTATGAGTAAA
>JBELAJ010000503.1:0-6048 GCA_049508935.1 Terriglobia bacterium
TTATGCGCCGCGGATGAAAGCGGTCCACGATTGTGCGGGTGATATGTTCTAACAGGTCCGGCGTATTCATGTGCGCGTTCAACAGTCTTGGGAATTATACACTGAAACACACGCCCTCATGGAGTGATCGCCACGTGCGACTGAAAGAGCTTGAATCCCGAATAACGATGTGTATTACGGATGAACACATTGTGATAGTGAACCTGCACCGTTACCTCTTGAGGGAGCCAGAGAATGTTCCTGATACCCGCTGGGAGGATGGGTGAGTAATTCACTGTTGTATTTTGGCTTGCAAGCCCGATATCGCTGCGCGGCGCGAGGAGCCATGTCTCCAGCTTCAGGATATGAAATGATTTCGCATCGATCCATGCAAGCCCTTGCACCAGGATTACGGCGGAGTGATTGCCGGCCTCAAAGGTCGTGAAGTTTCGTGCGACGTCGGGTCGTTGCGCGAATCCCACAACGTAACAAAACTGCTTTCGAATGGGCTCGTCACCAAAGTATCGAAAACGGCTTTCCGGCTGATTGGAGGGGCTAAAGTATGCCCAGCTTCCGGTAAAGTTGGTGGTGATCAATCGCAGGTCGGCAAGGCTTGCGAGGTCAATGGGTTGTCCCTTGAGATTGGTGCGGTACTCTTTGAACATCAGAGGATTGCCAGCCGGTCCGGGAATGATGATGTAGAGGAAATGGTGAGTCACCTCGTTCGGACCCATCTCGCGCCAGGTGACGATGGGACTGCCCTCTTCCCATTCTGAGTACACGCGCTCGTCACACGCAATATTTCGGAATTCGGCAATCATCTCCGCCACTGATTGCCCCACACGCTTCAGGATTAACGGCAATTCTTCCATGCCGGCGGGCCGCATTTTGAAAAGATCAGGAGCGTCCCTGATCTCCCGAGCTGTCCAATCGATAAGCGTGTGTGCGCGGCGGTAGGTTTCCAGTTCCTCCTGGCGCGCGTGGAGTTGCGGCGCCGCCGATTGAGGTGAACTGCTGGCCGGTTCCGCTGGAGTGCTAGTTCCCAGGGCAATCGTCACCGCAAACACGAACAAAATCACAGACGCCCAAGGCCTCCCAAGGGCAGCCCGTGTCTCGTCGATCCGCGGGTGAGGACGCCTGTTCATAGATCTTTTAGTCCTTGAATTGTGGAGAACACCGCTAGCCCTGAAGATGTAGACTGCCTCAGCCCAAGGGGTAGGCAGGGATGATCGCTAGTTATGCTGGAGTTCCTTTAAGCTTCGAGTGGCGTATGTCTCGATCACTGTTCCCTTGCCTAACTCCGCCGCCTTCGAAAAGGCCTCGATCGCTTGCTGCTTTTCTCCGACGTTGGAGTAGATCTCTCCAAGACGAAAATAAAGGGAAGCCTTGGGAGGCTGGGAAAACGCGATGGCTTTCTTGAACTCTTCGATGGCCTGGTTGTATTTGTCTTGCTGCATGGCGGCCGAGCCGAGGGCCGCATGCGCGCTCGATTCGATGCCGGCCTTTCTCGCCGCAAACTGTTCGGGCGTCTCACCGGGCCGGGCCGGCAACTTGGGCAACAGGTCGAGCGCCTTTTGCGCGTCGCTCTCCGTTTCCGCAAGTTCCCATTCGCCGTTGTCCGTCGAGCTGCGGATCATGCTGGGCTCGGAAAGCGACGTGGCCACAATGAGCAGGCTATAGGTGTTATCGGCATCAATCGCCAGACTTTTCCGCCCCGTTTTCACAGCATTGGAATAGTCACCTTTTTGTTGGAAAGCGGTCGCCGCCTGCGTAAACACGTACGACAGCAGCTTGCTGCCCGGAAAAGTCTGAGCAAATTCCATCGCCATCCGAATCTTAGTGTCCGGATCGGAGGCCTGCTCCAGGGTCTTGTAACCCATGGCCTCCTTGTAAGTGGAGGTCAGGGGGACGCCGGTGGCGCTGGTCAGGACCGCACCTTCGAAATTCCGGACCGTAGGGCCGGCAGCCCAGATGGCTTGCAGAATCTGATCGTCCGCCCCCGCCTTCCGCATCTTCTTTTCAATATCGGGATTGAGGTCGAAATCTACACCCTGCTCGTGTAAAGTTTTTTCAATCAGATCAGGCTGGTGCTTGTCATGCTTGATCAGGTTGAAGACGTCGTCTTGATTCAGCGGATGGTGCCCGGTTTCCTGGGCTGGTATGACTCCCGCCGTCAGTATTAATAAGACAGTTAAGCAAACCAGTTTTTTCCACATTTTGTGCCTCGCATCACCAACCGGGAAACGGCAAGACGGAAAATGGAGAATAGAAACTGGAAATTAGAAACTGGGAAATAGCTGCCGCCGCAATCGCGGGACTCCGCGAGGGTTGTCCGGCGAACTTCCACTTTCGAGGTTCCAGTTTCTAATTTCCATTTTCCAATTTCCAGTTACCTGTTTCTATTTTCCATTTTCCAGTTTCCACTTTTGCGGCTCCGCTCAGGGGTTGGACTTACGCAGCGATTTCACCTGCTGAAGCATCGATCTCGCTTGGCCGGCCAGCGGCCCGTCAGGAGCGGTTCCGAGATAGGTCTGCGCCTCAGTATAAGCCCGGTCGTATTCCCTTTGTTGTAGACAGGCGTCGGCAAGGAAGACGTGAACCTCCACGGGCACCGCGGAACTCAAGGACATGGCCTTATGGTATTCTTCCTCCGCCTCCTTGTACTTGGCCGAGTGTTGGTGCACAATGCCCAGCCGGTAGTAAAGTTGCCAGTCGCTCGGCGCCACTCTCAATCCTTGTTGCAGAATGGATTCGCTTTGCGTATACCTCTTCTCCATATCCAAGAGGATTCCCAGTTGAAGATAGGGTTCCAGAAATGCGCCGTCACAGTGAATTGAATCTTGGAATGAGTTCTCCGCGGAAGAAAGCTCTCCTTGCAGGGTGAGCACTACGCCCAACTCGGTAAGCACACGCGCGTAGCACTTGTCCATCTCAATAGCCCTTTCAAAGTGCTTGCGCGCGCTCGCCAGGTCCTTCGCTTCGAGCGCGGCGTGGCCCTGTTCGTATTCTTTGCGTGCTTTCTTCGGCGCGGCCAGATCCGTCGTGCTCTCCGAAGGAACGGGGGGAGTCTTCTTTGGCCCCAGCGGGGTCAAGTAAACGGTGGGAAATCGGCTGGCAGCATACTGCATGTCCACCTGAGCGCTGGCCGGCTGATACCCCTCAGCAATAACAATGATCCGATAATACTTGTCGGTCAAATCGTGGAATTCAAATCTGCCGGTTGTGCCCACCATCTGTTGAGCGACGACTATATTCTCCGCCACCTCCAGCTTTACGGTGATGCCCGCGGGGAGAGGCCCGCCGGTAGTTACGCGAATCTGCCCTTCGATCGAGTTGTCGCTCCCGCGACATCCTCCTGGCGCAGCCAGAAGCAGGGCCGAACCTAGAGAAGCCAGGATCACGAAGCGCTTCGTGCCTCGAGAGCGCGTCAATCTACGCTGCATCCGAACCTCGCCCTGACACTTTGTCGCTCACCCGCGACTTGACCAGTATATTCTAAAACATGGGAACCGGGTGGGAAAGCATGACATCGGAAGCAGAATTTTTGGAAGCGCTTACAATGTCAGGAGAATGGTCAAAATCCCTCCCTGTTTTTCCGGGTTTGCGATTCCTCCAGGGGTCGGAAGCACCCCTATTTCGGACGCTAGTTTCTCGCACAGTCATCACCGACGGCGCCTCTGGCAGGGTGAGAGCGTCCAATCCGCTGACTTGCACCTTACCCGCTGGCTGATTTCTCGGAAGACCTGCGGTGGCTCGTGGGGACTGGGCAACGGCCGAACATAGTGCTTGCCTAAGGCAGCGCTGAGTGGTATGGTAGTGGGCCAAGTTTATTTTAGACGAGAGACGGCTCTTAGTGTGGTCCGCAAGTCGTATTCAAAGGGAAGGGCTGCAGGGCTGCGATTGAAAGCGCTTGCACCTTCGCTCCCGTTATCAAGCCTGCTGCGAATCGCGGTAAATCGTTGCCCTCCACCTCGCGTAAGCGTGGCGAACCAGGTGCCACGGCGTGTGCTCACGCTCGGTTGTTGCGGCTGCGACACTCACAGGGAGTAGCGGGAGCTGTGGGCATCCGCAATAGAATCGTACAGTTGGTTTCAGCGCCGACTTGCTTGCTCGGCGGCAGTTTATTTTCACGGAACTGACAATGACACTTCTCGAAGTTGCTAAACAGGCGAGGGTTTCGACCGCTACAGTCTCCCGGGTCCTGAACGACACCGGCCCGATCAAAGCTTCGACACGACTGCGGGTGTTGAAGGCGATCGAGAATTGCAGGTACTACCCCAACAGCAACGCGCGCGCTTTGGCCGGCCGCAAGAGCCGGACCCTGGGAATGGTGGTTTCGAATCTTGAGAATCCGTTCTTTGTGGACATCTTTCGCGCGCTCGAAGACGAATCGAACCGTCACGGGTACGAGGTCGCGGTAGCGAATACGAACTACATTCCGCGGCGGCTGGTCGCGCAAGTCCGCCTGATGATCGAACGGCGTGTCGCGGGACTGGCGGTGGTCGTCTCCGAAATGGAGCCAGCCCTGCTTCGGGAGCTGAGAGAATTAAACCTTCCGGTGGTGCTTTTTGACGTGGGCGAGGCGGGGGGCTGCATCTCCAGGATCAAGGTGAATTACCAAAGCGGGATGAGGAAGGTCGTCACGTACCTATACTCGCTCGGACATCGCAGGATGGCATTCATCGGCCACCACGCGGGTTTGCAGCCTCTGCACGAGCGGCAGAAAGCGTTCCTGGAGACGATGAAGCTCTATGCGGGTGAGGTCGAATTCGTGACGGCCACGGGACGCGACGGCGCGGAGGGAGGAAGGCAAGCCGCTCGCACCCTCCTGGCTTCAGGTGCGAAACCTACTGCGATCGTTTGCACCAACGATTTTATGGCCATCGGAGTGATGCGGGCCCTTCGAGAACAGGGTTTGAAGATTCCAGGTGACGTTTCAGTGACGGGACACGACAACATCAATCTGTCAGATTTCATGGCGCCCGCCTTGACCACTCTTGATGTCCCCCGCGAGCGCATCGGCCGGCTCGCCTTCCGCATGCTGGTTCCGGAGTTAGGCGAATCCGTAGGTCCCAGCAGCGAGCTTTTGATCGAGCCCCAACTCCTTGTCCGCGATTCGACCGCTCTTGCGCCAGAAAGCAATATTGCAATGCCGTAGTGCCGCCAACATCGGCTACCTTTGAGGAATGGAGAAGGAGGGTCTGGCCATCCAGGGAGATTTGTGCTGGACACTGCGGCCAAATGGTCTTCACCTCAGCCAACCAGTGGCTGAGTTTGCGCCGAAAGAAGCGAGAATGAAACGCTGGAGGCCCGAACTGCACTATATGTATAGTTCGCAGATTTAGAGAGGTCGTTCTAAGACCCAGGTTGAGAGTCGAACAGAGTTGGGTTGTAGTATGCGGGGGCAGCTCAGGGCTGCCCTCAGTTTTCAGACGGGCAGGAGGTGCTGTATATGGATCAGGACGGAGGTTTAATCTGCATTCTCTCGGCCGAGGCGGACCTCTCTAGTGACGATCAACGTCCGGGGAACTCAAGCTTCCAAGCGGGCGCCACGTTGATCGCGGCGGAAAGCACTGACCACGAAACACTACCTATGCAGTCCAAATCCGTTTGTCAGACCGGCGGGGAGGGCATGGTGCTTTCTTCTGAAGAATTCCAAATCATTACCCTGATTGTTTCGGGCTACACGAACCAGGAAATGGCACGGTATTTCTGCTTCAGCGAAGCTACGATTCATCGGCGGACCCTGCGCATCATTGAAAAGCTCGGAGTCGCAAACAAACTTGAACTGGTGCTCTACGCGCTGAGCCACCGGGTCGTTAACTGGTTTCCAAGGGACCCGAACTAAGGTCTGCCGCCCAGCGAATCGGTAATCACCTGGAAGGGCCCCCAGTAGTATGGCTTCCGGTAGGGCCCGGTGGAGTGGAGCAACTCCACCTTGGCCGTTCGCAGCGCCTGTTGCGGGGTGGCTCCGCCGCGCAAGTGAAAGTACATACGTTCCATCAGCTTGGCCGTCGAGGCGTCATCAACCTCCCACAGACTCGCCACCACATTTTGGGATCCTGCCTC
>JBELAJ010000504.1:0-6018 GCA_049508935.1 Terriglobia bacterium
CGTCGGCGCTACCCGCAGTTGCCTCGACCGGCTCTCCAATCGCCTCACCAAAATCCTAACCGAAGCGCGCAAACTCGGCACGCCCTGAGAATGGGCAGAGATTGGCCGGTTAAACGGCCTACACGCGGATATGGCGCCAGGTGGTTCCGGGCGGATGGCTACTCGGACACAATCTGAGGGTTCACTTGGACGCAGAGTCGAAAGCGCACAAGTGACGCCGGGGGAGCGGTTGGGGTTCAGGGGAAGGGCCAGGGTCCCATTTCCTTGGACGGGAGCGCCGGGCAGCGACATTTCGTCATAGCCTGTCTTTTTGGAGTGGTGTGGCTTGGCCCGGTGAGGCTGCTCAGGCGCGTCCGGCTACGATGTTCGCATTTTTCGGTACTCGTACAGTTTGATGTAGAGGCGGCGTTACGCCGCCGCTTGGCGAGCTAAACTCGCCGCTACAACATCAAATCGTACCACTACCCATTTTTCACTTGACAAACCCAGGGGCATATGGTAGCCTATAAGTGTGGTCAGTTTGTGGACACATTGTCGTGGGCAGGCTTCGGACCGCGAGCAAAAGCGCAATAGTCCCGGCACTGGGGAAAACCGAGGTCCGAAAAAAGAAAAAATAGTACGAACGAAGCCAGTATGTTATTGAAAACAAATAAAGGCATGTCAGAAACGAACCCAAAACGAACCCCAATTGAGTGCTCAAATGCGTGAAATGGAGCCAAAATTCGAGCTTTTTGCCATCGCACGCGTTGGGGCGGGGAACCGGATCGTGGGGGCTGTGGCAGGGACCGGAATTGCTCGGCTGTGGGAAAGCCGGGGGACCGCGAGAGAATTCAAAAATACCGGGAACAAAGCCAGAATGTTGCTGAAAACAAAGCGCATCACTTTTTTTGAAGGGTGCAAATCAGGTACCCGTGGCGCGCCAATCGCCGCAAATCAAGCCCTGAAGGGAGCAAAGAACACCACAATTCGGGATAAACGAAGCAGGTCTCCGGCGTCGCAAGGCGAGGCAGAACAGGGACAAGTTGTCGGCTAGGCAAGGTTGAGGCTTTCCAGCGCAGGCTGCAGTTGCGACTGGACGTGAGTTCGCAGGACTGAGGGACCTTGCATGAAGACACGTTGGGGGAAGATCAGCCGAAGAGCGTTCGTTACCCGGGGCGCCTCCGCAGCGATCACCGCATCGGCGTTCAGGATGGATGGGTACGCTCATTCTCAAACCGGCCTTGTCGCGTCAGCAGCCGTCGAGGACAAACGACGCGCGTACCTTGACGTGCTGCTGAAGATCCTGCCGCCGAGCTGGAAAAGCTTCACGGGGCGGATTAACGCCTACGACAAAACCTGGGAACAGTGGGTGCGGCGAACGGGCGAACTTCCACCCGATTTCGACAGCATGCCTTCCGTCCCGGAACTTCCACCCCTGAACTTGACGAGCCGCGAAAACTGGGCGCGCGAACGACAGCGCATCCGAGCCCTGTTCGAGCAGTGGGTCTACGGCAAGATGCCTCACCCGCCCGAAAACCTTCGGGCTGTGGTCACGGGAACTCACCGCGAGGATACCGTTACAGTCCGTGACGTGCGCCTCGAATTCGGTCCTGGGCATCGCGCCACTCTTCACCTGCAACTCATGATCCCCCCTGGCCAAGGACCGTTCCCCGTCTTTCTCACCAATCACGGCCGCCAGTGGCCCTGGGTCGCCACCGCTGTCCGGCGTGGCTACATCGGGTGCATTTACTTTGCCACTGACCCGCTTTTCGGTATGAGCGACGATTCCGACGCGTACATTGATATTTACCCCGACTACGACTTTTCCTGCCTGGCGCGCTGGGCATGGGCCGGTATGCGCGCCGTGGATTATCTCCACACTCTGCCCGAGGTGGATAAAGCCAAGATCGCCGTCGCCGGGCACTCCCGGAACGGCAAGCAGGCGCTCCTGGCCGCCGCGTTCGACGAACGTATCGGTGCTGTGATTCCTTCGAGTGGCAATACCGGGGAAGACAATCCCTGGAGATATACCAGCGAGATGTTTGTGAACGAGAGCCTGGAACAAATCACCGGAGGCTTTCCGAACTGGTTTCATCCCCGGCTGCGTTTTTTCTCGGGCCGGGAGGATAAGCTGCCGATCGATCAGAACCTGCTGGCGGCGCTGGTGGCCCCGCGAGGTCTCTTCATGTACTCGGCGTTTTCCGAGTCGGAGGGCGGCCCTTTCGGATTCGAACAGGCATACCGGTCCGTGCTAAAAGTTTACGAATTATTCGGAGCGGAAGATAAGCTGTGGCTCAACCTCCGCGACGGAGAGCACCCCACCACGGCGGAGGATATCGAGAACTTTGTGGATTTCCTCGATTCGGTATTCGGCCGGAAACACTTCCCCAAGCGCGAGACGTGGATCAACGGGTACACGTTCGAGGGTTGGAAGAAGTTATCCGGCGAGTCGGTGGACCCCAAGGGATATCCGCCGAGAGCGCCCGGCGACTTTAACCGGGGCGACTGGGAAGAAAAGAAAGCCGTCATCCAGCGGCAAATTCGCTGGGCGTTGGGCGATGAACCGGCAGGAATCCGATTCCCCGTGTATCACAGACTGGACGAGAGAGTTTCCCCGAGTGACGGCTGGCTGGCGCAACTGTTCGGGCGTCCGCTGAAGGCCCCGGGCATGGCCTCCGCGCCCGTGCCGTTTGGCGATGATCTCAAAGCCGACCTTTACTACCCGGATTACGAAGACCTCAACAACCCCATCGCCGGCTACCGGTTGCCTTTGCTGTTATGGTTGCACCCGTTCGCCTATTGCACCGGCTATTCCCGCGACCTGGGGCCGACGCTCGGTTCGCTCGTCGGTCGCGGCTTTGTGGTTCTGGCCTTCGATCAGATTGGCTTTGGAACGCGGGTGCGCAGTGCGCGCGAATTCTACCAGCGCTATCCCCGATGGAGCCTGATGGGAAAGATGGTGACCGACACAAGGGCCGCGTTGGACGCCGCTTCAGCGCTGCCCGCCATTGACCTGGAACGCATCTACGCGGTTGGATACGCGTTGGGTGGGAAAGTCGGGTTGCTGACTGCTGCACTGGATGAGCGCATTAAGGCCGTGGCTGCGATCTGCGGGTTCGACCCCCTGCGGCTGGACAGCCAAGCGAAGGGCGTGGAGGGTGTCCGCCAATACTCGCACTTGCACGGGCTGATTCCCCGGTTAGGCTTCTTTGCAGGCAACGAGGACACGCTGCCCCTCGATTTTGACGAGGTCCTAGCCTTAGTTGCCCCCCGCCCCGCATTGATCGTCGCGCCAACGCTGGACCGTTACGCTCGCGTGGAGGACGTCCGGCGGGAGGTCGAGGAAGCGCACCGTATTTATGAGCGCTACGACCGCAGGGACGCGCTGCAGCTCAATACGCCGCTGGAATTCAATCGGTTTTCAGGCAGCATCCAAGGGCAGGTGTTCGACTGGCTCGACGGCCTTCGGTGAGGGAGTCTCAGGGCCGAAGCAGGACATGCTAGCCCAAGTGCTAGCCTTTCGTTGCTTGGTGTCTGTTTCGCTCGAGCAACGGATACCCCGTATCAGGCAATAAAGCGGAGGCTAGACCAGTTATGCGGAAGATAGAGCCGAACTGATTATTCGGCATCGTTCTGTAACCATGAAAAGAAAGGTGGATATGCCGAAGAGAGGACTCGAACCTCCACGCCCTGACGGGCACTACACCCTGAATGTAGCGCGTCTGCCAATTCCGCCACTTCGGCACGCCTTGGATCAGGAGAGCTGCTATGGACAGGCCAGAGCAGCCCGAGCACAGGTTTTAATGGTGCCACCCACCAGAATTTCTGTCAAGGTTGTGTTGGGGTAATGTCCGAGTTTGAATGGTCGCGCTGGCCTTCAGGCCAGAACTGCCGACCCCTCGCTGCGCTCAGGGCAGGCTCTAAAGGTCGGCGCTGCGTTTTAAAGTAAGCTACTCACCTGCCTTCGACTGCCTCTTGAATCAGATGCAAGGGTGGTCGGTTTCTTGTAGAATTGATGTAATGCGGCGCTGGTTCACTTTCGTTACAACCCAACCCGGCCTCCTTCTATTCCTCATTCTGATCACTGTTGTGCCGGCCCATGCCGAACAGTGGCAAAAGCTGAACGTCCAAGGGTACGTCAACGACTTTGCCGGCGTCCTAGACCCGCCGACATCGCAAAGCCTTACGCGACTGTGCACGGAAGTCGATCAAAAAGCCAAGGCCCAGATCGCCGTGGTCACGATCAAATCCTTGGATGGCGACGCGGTGGAGGACTTCGACAATCACCTTTTTCAAAAGTGGGGCGTCGGGTCCAAGGGAACCGATCGAGGGGTGATGGTCCTCGTTGCGGTGGGTGACCACAATTATTGGACTGAGGTCGGATACGGGCTCGAGCCGATTCTTCCCGATGGCAAGGTGGGCGGTTTCGGCCGCGATATGCTTCCGCTGCTGCACCAGGGCGACTACAACAGCGCCCTGTTGCAGATGGTGAGCCAGGTCGCGCTGGTGATTGCGGACGACAGCCATGTCTCCTTGGAGAGCCTGGACCCATCCCACGCCTATCCCGGCACGCGCCTGCGCGGGGGCCAGGAAATGCACCTGACGGCGGGGCAGATCCTCGCCCTTATCATTGTACTGATCATCGTGGGACCTATTCTGCTCCGGTTCCTGGGCCCGCTCTTTCTATTGTCCATTTTGACGGGTGGGTCCGGGCGAGGAGGCTGGGGCGGTTGGAGCGGGGGTGGGTTTGGTGGAGGAGGCGGCGGAGGAGGGTTCGGAGGTTTTGGTGGAGGTGCCTCGGGCGGAGGCGGAGCGGGAGGAAGTTGGTAAGGATTGTCGATGGTCGAATTCGATTGGGGTAACGCTGTGGAGGGTCGGTGCCCGCACCCAAGAAAAGCTTCGCGACGGAGACCACAGCGCGGCCTGTAGGCCGCATCCAAGATTTCAGATTCAAGATTCCAGACCAGAAACCCTTGCGTGCCGTAAAAGAACTTGAGAATAGTGGTACAGTTCACCGAGAGATAAGCTGGTCGACTTCTCCGTGATCTCTGTGATGAAATCTTGGCATTGTTCTGAACGGAGCTAGAGCCATGACGACAGAAGAGCAACTGACGCAGCTAGTGAGCAAGTTGAAGAAGGCGGCGGAAAGCAATCTTCTTTCGGTAATACTTTACGGCTCCGCGGCCACGGACGAGTTCCACCCCGAGCACTCCGACTTGAATGTGCTCTGCATCTTGCGAGGCCAGAGCAGCAGGGAACTCAGCAAACTGGGCGCCGCGTCCACCTGGTGGGCCAAGAAGGGACACCCGGCGCCGCTGTTCTTCACGCCAGAGGAACTTCAGCATTCGGCGGATATTTTCGCGATCGAACTGCTGGATATCAAAGCGGCGCGCCGCATTCTCTATGGGGAGGATGTTATTGCTGCGCTCGACGTCCCCACAGAGCGTCACCGGATGCAGGTGGAAAGAGAGTTCCGAAACAACGCCCTGCGTTTGAGGCAGCACTACGTCATGCTGGCGGGGGATTCCCGCAAGACCCTGGAACTGATGCTTTCCTCCATCTCCACGTTTGCGGCGCTCTTCCGGCATGCTCTGCTGGCTCTGGGAGAGGAACCGCCAAGCACCAAGCGGGCGACGCTCGACCGCGCCGGGTCGGCACTGGGATTCGATCCCTCTCCTTTTCACACCCTGCTCGACATTCGCGAGGGGCGCAAGCGCAGGAATGAGGTTGACGTTCAAGCCACGTTCGACAAATACCTGCACGCGGTCGTCAAGGCCACCGAAGAGGTCGACCGCCGGCTGGCTTCAGGAGGAACAACATGAAGGTGCTACTGCTTGTGGTAGGGATACCGTTGCTGCTCGTCCTTATCGTGGGAGGAAGCTACGTCAGCAGCCGAAACGAAATGGTGCGTAAGAACGAAACCGTAAAGCAAACCTGGTCGCAGGTGGACGTGGTGCTGCAAAGGCGCGCGGACCTGATTCCCAACCTCGTGGCCACCGTAAAAGGCTATGCCCAGCAGGAGCAGAAGGTGTTTGGAGA
>JBELAJ010000505.1:0-6007 GCA_049508935.1 Terriglobia bacterium
TGCACCGGCACTGGGGCCAACAACTGTTGAACACGGCGTGCCAGATCGGGATCTCCCGGAGCCGGGTATTGCACTTGGTACAGTTCCCGGGGAAAACCGCCGAAATCGTGAATCGTCTTTGGCGCCGTACTGATCGTGACCCCGGTTCCTGGCACAAACCAGTGCGCCGAAATCGACAGGATGGCCTTGGGCTTTCTTATCTGTTTCCCAATGCCCCGCCATCCTTGGGTGTAGCGGTTGTTCTGCACGGCATTCATGGGGTTGCCGTGGCCAAAGAAGATCACTGGCAACACTTCAGCCATCCCGGGGCTCCTATCCGCTGTTTGTATTACGCTGTCATTCTAGCCGGAACTTCCATTATCGACTTTCGGCCCGACCGTCAACATACACTTGGCTGTCCCCAAACGCAATCGACAGGCGTGATTTCAGCGGGCAGAGCTTCCAGCGCGGCGGGGAAGGACCAGTCTCGCCACTTCTGAGAATGACGAGCCATTGACGCGGAGCGTGTTGTCACCCACTTTGACCGCCGTGATGAGCACGGTGCGGCAGGCGAGCAATGGCACTAATTCAACGAACACAGAACCTCCTATTCGTAGCATAGGCGCTTACTTTCACCAGCGCTATCTGTTGTTAATTGGGAAGAACGAATAGTGGGGTCGGTTTGCGACCAACAACGCTTTGTCCATACTGAATTGTCATCCTACATCGCCCATCCCATAAATATAACCAGGACAACGATTGTATCGGATATTCCGTGCGCGAGGATCGCAGCCCATAGGTTGCGGCCGGAGAATAGATAGACGCCGCCGAGCACGAGGCCGGAGTAGGTGGAGTC
The DNA here is from genome assembly GCA_049508935.1 of Terriglobia bacterium. Classification (GTDB taxonomy): domain Bacteria; phylum Acidobacteriota; class Terriglobia; order UBA7540; family UBA7540; genus CAVROP01. Next base: position 836 of record JBELAJ010000505.1, read on the forward strand.
CATAATGCCTGTCGGACCTTTGTAGAAGTGTGCCAATCCAAACAGGACTGCGACGTATAGCATCGAAGCGACGTAGGCGATCTTCGAGCGGTTGCCCAGGTCCGCAGCGCGCGTGAGGAGGTAGCCGCGGTAGCCCACCTCCTCGCCGAACCCCGCAAAAACCCAAACGATGGCCAAATTGCGCACGGCGAACTTCCAGTCGTGGGCGGGCACCTTTAACAACGAGGAGACCTGTTCCGGCCTATGCCAAAGGTGGCTGGCCAGCGGCTCAATAACGAATTGACTGCCGAGTAGCAGGAGGGCAGCCGCAACGATGGCCATCATCACAATCTTCCACCACGATTTCGGACGCGTGAGTCCCGCCACACCCCATCCGCCGTCGCGAAGCCGTAGTGAAAACCAGAAGAGCACGAAGAGGATTGGCACCTCGTTCGGCACAATGTGGAAGATACTGTGGCCAATGACTATGAATGCGCCGAGCACGACTTCAAGAAGAGACAGCCAGCGTGCGCTGTGGGTGAGTTTTCCAGGGGACGGCCATGCATGGGGTCGCACACGTAGATACTAGCAGGAGCGTGGATTCAATCCAAACGGCCTCCGAAACCTAGGCACTGTCGATAACGGGTATTTCACACCGATCAGTGAACGCCTTCAGTGTCTGCTGCGCCCACAATGCCGGTAAATCTGCAGTGTGGAAATGCGCAGGCCATGGTCTATTTACGGCGCTCGAGGGATCAGCTCCTCGGTAGTCGCCCAGCATTTACCGATGTGTCTGCTCCGGATGGCATACTCGCAAGTCAACCACATTGCTCCACACGCCCACGCAGGAAACTGACCCACTGCCGAAGATTGAATTGATCAGGACAGATAGCTTATACTGCCTTAAGCACTCTTGGCGTTGTGGCGTCTGTGGATGATTGGAGCGGACTGCTCTCGCTCCGCAACCTTCATCGAGAATTTGGGGGCGTCTCCGACACTTGGGGTTCGGGGGATAACGAAAATGCCAAACGATGAGTGGATTAGAACACTTGCAGACGGCAGAAAAGTGAAATTCAATCAGGACGAACTGGTGGGCGCCACGTTTATCACCGCTCAGGTCGAAGGCAGTGAAGTCGTTTATTCGATCCTATTGAACAAAGCCAGAACTAAGCTCACTCGTGAAGGGGTCGAAGGGCGTTTCGAACGCGAGCTTTCAAGGAAGTAGCTGCGGCGACTAACGGTTATGACGTAGTCACTGCGAGTCTTTTCCGGTCGACGCCCCCTTTCTCGCAGACTTGACGATGCGCGGCTGCGCCATTTCTTTCTTGACGCGGGCGAGTGTCGCTTTGTTTGATTCTTTCTTGGGTTCCCTCGTGGTTCCCATGTCCACCCGCCAATTGTAAGAGGACGTTCTTCCCACTCTTTCCCTGAACATCATGATAGAAGCGGTGAAGACGCGTGTCTGTCCAATTTTGCACAGGTGCCTCTACAATTGCCACCAACCCTCGCGTTTGGATTGGGCTTTCGCGTTAAGAGATAAGATGAGAGCTGTGGGGAATCGGGAAATCGCCCCAGCGCTACCAGGAACGGAGAAGCGTCTGAGGTATCGACTGCAACGACCGGCAGATTCGGTCTCTGGAGGATTCACTTGCCAAAGTGTGCAATTCGACACAGACGACGACTCCACGAGAATGCTATAAACCTTGCGGGAAACTAGAAAATGAAAAGCCTGTGGGTATAGCGGCAGCCAGTCGGGAGCCCAAAATGGAAATCCCGGCCAAAGGAATTCTCGACGGCCAACAGCACGAACGGCGCAGCAAAGGCGCATCTTGATGACCGATTAGGCAAAACGCCTCGGCATCCCCACGCGTGGTCCCGGTACAGCAATGGCCGCGCTGGCAGCGCCAACAGTTGCCCTTAGTGCGCAGGCTATTCGAAGGATTGCTGGCAGGACAGCTCGTCAAGAGACACTTCTCCGAGGCAGGGATGGATTGACGGGGAGGAATCCTGACAAGACCTCCATGACGAATCGAATGCAATAGAAATGACAGCCAGTGTGGTCCCAGCGGGCGGACTCGTCGCACTCACGGCCCTTATGGGTGCGGGAATATTCGCGGTCGCCACGTTCATGTGACGGCCCCTCCTGGAGGCTACGAAATGATGCAACGGATTGCAGAAGCGTCGCCGCGTCTCAAGGCCAGAATGGCCGGTGTCTTCCAACTGCTCGAGGCCGTGACGGCAGCAACCGGTGAAGTGATCATTCTCGACAGGATTGTTGTCGCTGGGAACGCTGCGGCTACAGCGGCCAATATCCTGGGACACGAGCGGTTATTCTGGCTGGGGTTCTCATCCTCGCTCATCGGGGTTGGGTTCCATATCGCTTGGGCGCTTCTCATCTATGAGTTGCTTAAACCTGTGAACAGGAGCGTCTCTTTACTCGCAGCGTTCGTCATTCTCGTGGGATGCGCCATTCAGGCTCTTACCTGCCTGTTGTACCTCGCTCCTTTGCCCATCCTGCAAGATGGTGGCTCCTTGAGCGCCTTTACGCCGGAGCAGTTGCAACCCCCTTGCACGGAGGACTGAAATGGCAATCGGTGGCAAGACACGTGAGCAAGATAAAAAGATATTCGCCAGAGTTGCGAAGAACCCGCCCATAGGCTTGGGCGTGTGGATCCTCGTTCGCGGCGCGAATGAAAAGTCGCTCGCGGATAAATATATGCTGGATCGGGTGCACTACACCCCCAAGCCCATCGATTGCAAGGCCAAGACAGCCAAGGAGGGTCCCTGTGCCGGGCTCGTGGTCAACCCCCACCAGGCAGAGAGAGCCTTCAGTGGGTGCGATCTGGTCAGCGCGATTAGGGTCTGGGACGAAAAAAAGGCAGCCCACTCAAATACAGCGAGTTCGCTACCCACTACTCAATCGAGAGCAGGGGCCTGCTCAAAGGCTGCGTCAAACTCGACGGCAAGTACATTTTCGGCGACTACGACTTGAAAGCGGTGGTCGTGGCCGGGCATGAGTCCGCCACCGTCGCGCTGCTGACGGAGATACGGGGTGTCCAAAACGCCCGCCGCGGGCCGAAGTTCTATGAGGTGCAACGCGAAGTGAACAACGCGATCGGTGTCAAGATGGTACAGCGCGGCGCCGACGACGAATTCACCGGCCACGCCGACGAGACGATCTTTGTCTTCGGTCCAGGGGGCGAGTACGAAGAACTGAATGGCCTGCCACGCATCCAGGAGTGGTACGACAACGTGTTCCATGGGCGCAAGACTGCCGACGCCCGTGCCCGCGGCGGTGTCCCGGAGGGCATCAAACCGGGCATTCGCGGAGTGGTTCAACGCGACGGGAGCATCCGCCCCCCGATCTTCCGCAAACCATGATTCGCCTTCGCTGCCCCGTCGCGGGACTATCCAGGTGTGTCTTCAGGCAATTGCCTCAGCTAGGCCGGATTGGGAATGAAAAACGCCCTTCCACGCCAGAATTGACTGTCTCGTGACCCGTACCAGCCTTCCTAGCATTCGCCCGGTGGCGCCTCAGTTGAGGTCGACAGCAAAGCGCTTCAGGATGCCAAAATGAGACAGTCAAATTGAGCGCGGTTCCCAGTCTCGCGTGTTATCGGGTTCGCCCACGCCCTCATCAACGACGAATGTCTTCGTGATATGCTGCAGGCGGGAGTTCCAAGTTTCGGGCTCGCAAGTGAAGCTGGCCATGCAGGGCGAGGGCGGCACAAGATTTCATTTATGGGGGCCGCAACGCATAGGTTCATATGCTTGATCTCAAACGGCACCGGGTTACAGTAGCGCTCACGATTGCATTGATCACAACTGGCGCGCTTGCATTGGAGGACCAACTTCCGTCGGCGCGCGACGCTGGGGCATTGCTCGTCGCGCGGCTTCAGGTTTCGAGCCCGAAACCCCAAACCCTTTATGAAGTCCGCGCGATCCATGACCCAAACGGGACGGGAAGATTTTACATGGGTCGAGAGATCGCTCAAGTTATGGGGACGGGCGGGATTGCTTGGCTCGATCGCCCGGAGCGGGAAGACGAAGAGCATCCCGAGGCGGTGATTGACGCCTTGGAGCTTCGTGGCGGAGAGGTGGTTGCGGACCTGGGCGCTGGATCGGGCTACTTCACGTTCCGACTTGCGGCAAAGGTTGGCAAGACGGGCAAGGTCCTGGCTGTCGAGATCCAGGACGAGATGATCGAGACCCTCCGGCGGCGCGCCAGAGCGCTGGGAGTCACCAACGTGGAGGACGTGAAAGGGAGCGAGACCGATCCCAAACTACCTGCAAGCGGTGTCGATATGGTGCTGATGGTAGATGTCTACCACGAACTCGCCTATCCCTTTGAGGTCATGACTAAAGTCCGCGAAGCGCTGAAGCCAGGCGGGCGTGTGGTCTTCGTCGAGTATCGAAAGGAAGATCCCCGCGTCCCGATCAAAGAAGTGCACAAGATGAGCGTGGAGCAGCTCTCGAAAGAAATGAAAGTGGTTGGGCTTGCGCACATCCGGACCGTGGAATCGCTACCATCGCAACACATCGTGATTTTCGAGAAACTCGAATAAGACCAGAACCCACGACCAACCGGAGAATACTTTCCGAGGGCAACGATCCACGCGTTGAGCGATTTCGCTCTATCTCCCCTGACAAGCCACCAAAATCCTGAGACGAATGAATACCAAGCCACAGAAGGCAGCTCACGATACAATGGAAGTGAGCCCCCGAATGAGGACGAAGTTCTGGGGTCCTCCCAACTTAATCCAGGAGTACATCGAGCAACTTGGCCCCCATCATTAATGCCCAGGGACTTTCGAAGCAATACGGAATGACCCCGCTATTCCAAAATGTCTCCTTCACTGTGTCGGAAGGCGACCGGATTGGACTGATTGGGCCGAACGGCTCTGGCAAGTCTACGCTCCTGGAAATTCTTTACGGTCGCGTAAAGCCGGACAGCGGCGAGGTTGCGACGCGCAAGCGCTGCAGGCTCAGCTATGTCGCACAGGTGTCCGAATTTGCACCTGGGGAGACTGTCAGATCGGTAGTCGAGAAGGCACTCGAACGGGCAGCAGTACCCCAGGCGGAGCGGGCGGCCCGGACCGCCGAGGCGCTGGGTCGCGCCGGTTTTATTGACTTTGAAACGCCCACCACAGCCTTGTCCGGTGGTTGGCGCAAACGCCTCGTAATTACCGAGGG
>JBELAJ010000506.1:0-6005 GCA_049508935.1 Terriglobia bacterium
CCTTTACATCGACCTTCGCGTCCATCACGGGGGTCAAGTCGATGGCAAAGATCAGGGACGTCGACTTATCGACGCCGTGCGAGGCGAGATACGTGGCGTTGGCTCGCCGGCGGCCCATGGTGGCAAGGTCGTATCGCTTTCCCCCGGCCACTTGCGAATCGAACAGCCCAACCAGCGACGTGGCGAGGTTTTCGTGGCCGTCCACGTCGAAGATGACTTTGTCGTCGTCGTTCAGCCAATCGAGATTGCGCCACACCTCGCAGCCGTAGAGATGCTGGGGGCGTGAATCGGCGGGCAGTTCGCGCAAGGCTTGAATCAGCCGCAGGGTGACGGCGACGTGCGTGTCGTGCTTATCAGCGAGATTGTGGGTGTAAATCACCTGGGGCTTCGCCGCCGCGATAACGCGCTTCAGGTCTCCCACCACGTGGGGGTTGTTGGGATCCTTGACCGCGCCGCTCGAGTAGTCCAGGAAAACATGGGCGCTGTACTCGCCAACGTAGGCTGCTTTCTTCTGCTCCTTGCGCCGAATCACTTGCATTTCTTCATCGGTATATCGCCCGTAGAGCCCGTCGCGCGGGCTGCCGGCGCCATTCGTGACGGTCACACCGGCAAAGCCCTTGTCCTTCCTGCCGAAGCACTCGAGGATGCCATGATAGGCCATGATCTCCAGGTCGTCCTGATGGGCCGCCACGCCCAAATGCGTGGTGCGCGCCAGGGCCGCGTCTACAGGAGAACCGTCGGCGACGTAAATTTCCGCTCCAGAATTATGTAACTCCATCCGCTTCCTCCTTCATTGCAGGGAACAGGGAATAGGGAACAGGGAATAGGGAACAGGGAACAGGAAAAAGCTGCCCCGTGTTCGCTGTCTATTCTCTATCCCTGGTTCTCTGCTTGTTATCTATTTATATATATCATCATCGTTGTATATCTGTGTGTATATTACCTAGTTAAGCCTAATCCCTTTGCCGCTTTGCCTTCCCAACTACCCACCGCCTGCTGCCTGTTCTCTGTTCCCTCTTCCCTCTTCCCTGATCCCTCTTCCCTGATCCCTCTTCCCTGTTCCCTCTTCCCTGTTCCCTCTTCCCTCTTCCCTGTTCCCTACGCCTTCGCCGGCAAACTGGCCGCCGCCACAGCCTGGCCGACCCGCCGTGTGGCTTCATCCGGAAGTCGGACTCTGATCTTCTGGGCCAGTTCGGGGAATTCCGTCCGCAGCACTTCCTGCGCCCGGTTGAGGATGATGTTTCCACCCTCGCCCGAGGTCACGCGGCCCAGGATCAGGACATTGCGAAGCACGTAGAAATCCGCATAGTGCGCGATGCCATAGCCTACGTAGCAGCCGATCGTCTCGAAGATCTGTTTGGCCCGCACCTCGCCCGAATCCGCCATTTCCTGCACCACCTTGAGTTGTTGTGCCGGGCCAAGCCTCGGGTCCAACTTGATGCCCGCCTCGGGCGCCAGACGAAAGACCGCCTGCTGGGAGAAGTACTGTGCGCCGCAACCCGGATCGCCTGACCACTCATCGATGGGAGCTTCGGGGTCATAGTCCACGGGGCAGAACGCCAGTTCGTTCAACCAGGTCGTCAGCTCACCCGTCTCGGTGACATACCCTCCTGCTTCGCTCGAACCCAGAGCGATGCCCAGCACGGCGTTATCCTGAAGCGACATGGAGCCGGCCAGCGCCGTCACCTCGCCGTCGTTGACCACTTCGAAGGGGATATCGCCCCAGGCGCGCTTCATGTCCAGGAAGAGGTTTCCGACTCGGGTCTCGAAGAGGTCTTTGGGCACGCCGCGATAGAGCGACGCGACGCGCGGGCGATTGTTAATGTAGACGCCGGCGGAACTGCCCCCGATGGCGTCGACGCGGGGCAAATGTTCGGCCGCCGACTTCAAACCTGCCATGATCTCGTTGTAGTGGTAGCTGGGGTCCACGGCGTTGCGGGGATCCCAAACCACCTCTTCGGTAAAAACCGGCTCGCCGTCGATTACGGCCGCGGCCTTGCGGTCCGTAGCGCCCAGGTCGAATCCAATGCGGCAGCCTTCCAGGTGCCTTCCCAAAGCCATGGCGCCCTCCGAAGGCGCGGGGGTTTTCTCGGCGTTGGTCACTTCCACCGTAAAGGGGTGCTGATAGACACCTGCGAAGAACTCGGCGTCGAAAGCGCGCAGGCCCTGAGGTGAATAAGCCTGCTGGATGTGCTCGCCGATGCTGCGCGGCCCGCCGACCACGATTCTCCATCCTCCGTGCATCCAAAGAAGGAATTTCACCAGCCGCTCCGCAAAGCGCAGGTTGAAATGCGACGCCTCGTGACTTTCATCGAAACACCAGGTCTTGTAAACGGAAACGAATCCAGCGTGGCGTTCAAGAGCAATGTTCAGCGGAACTCCCGCGCCGCTCGCCCGCACAGCCTCGAGGTAGGCATGATTGGCTAATACTGCTGGAGCGAACCGCGCATGCAGCGGCGGCACGACTCGAGGTTTTACAAGGTACGCGAACTCCGTCATCTTCCCCCCAGGGCTGTCGCCACGGTCAATCGCCGAATCTCCGCCGTTCGACGCCACGCCTGAGTATAGGTGTCCTCCCTCCATCGGTCAAGAAAGGCGTCAGGTGTTGTCGTATGTCTGGATGGGGCGGCAGGAAACCAGTCCCTAATGACCGACCTGACGCCTGGCGCCTGACACCTGCGCTCTGTCCGGCATAAGACTCTCCTGTTGATTGTCGAGATGAGCATAGACCTTTCCTCTAGATTGTCAAGAGAACGATGTATCCAACTCGACATCTTGTTGGGCAGAATGCACTCAGCGCCGCGCAAGACTGCATGGCGCGACTTCTTAAGGACAGCTTGTTTATCCTGCATCGTGGCCTCGTGTTTCGCTATATTATACTAGGAAGCTCGTGAGATTTGCGGGAACCTTGACCCGGTCTTACCTGGGTTAAACTTATGCCATTTGGGCAACGACGAAGGTGTTAATCATGTTTCGACCACCCGCGGGATTACTTCCGGGCGCTCTCTCTCGGCATTACTTTCGCAGGTGTTGGTTGCGTTCACGGTTGAGCTGGATAGTGAGTTCGAGCGGCGGATGGGCGAGGCGGGTTACTCCGGAGCGCGATTATGGTTGGTGGTGTGGGCTAACCTGACGCGGTTCGTTGCCGAGGGCGCAATCTCCGTGCGCAACTTGGCCGCGCGTGCCCTGGCGCCGGACAAGCAGATCAAGTTTGAGCTGGGGTGTCGTGTGATATGGGGTTAGCATCGGATGGTTTTTCGCTTTTGGCCACAGCGGCCGGAAGCCTCGACCTTTTCGATGCACGCGGTGGCGAGCGGTATCTTGCACGCCGTGTCGCCCACATCCACGGAAACGGCGCCAATCCGGCGGGCGGCGGCCTTCGCTTGTTGCAACAATGGCTTCACGTAACTTCCTGCCGCAATGACAAAGCCATTCATGGTGTAGCGGACGCGGTTTTGCGCACTGCTGATTCCCTCCACCACCGTGCCGAGAAGGCCCTCGATTTCCGCAAGGTCCAGAGCTTCGTCCGGTTGGGTGGCGACGAGTCCCGCGTACGTACACCAACCCGCGCACGCCACGCGCTCCTGCTTGGACTTCATCCAGTGGATGGCCAAGTCGCGAGCGTGTGGATTCTCAACCGTGACCCAGGGGACGCTGTATTCCGCAATCATCTGGAGATTCGCTGCGCCCTCGGCCCAGGCATTCAACTCGGCTTTGGTCATCAGGGAGCCGTCGGCGACCATACCGGCGAGGTACATCGCGTCCAGGTTCCCCGTGGCGTAGAGTTCCAAAGCCAGAGCTTGCTGCCCTTTGATCTTCTTGGCGATCAGCTTAAGGTCGGCGACGCTCACGCCGAACATGTTGTCTGTGGCCATGCCGTGGCGCGTATATATTTTGCGTGTCTGCGCAGTGCCCTGCTTTTTCAGGTCGGCCATGATGGACGCGACGGTAGCCATTGATTTCCTCCCCGCCAGGACTGCCACTTTATCTATATATTACCCGGAATTCCCTTTTTCGGCGCGGATCCCCGCTTTTGGGGTCCGCGGTTTTTCCCTAGCGAAAACGAAAACTTTCCATTGCCCGTAGACCCGCCAGTAGGGTCGACAAGCTCCTGAAGGGCATTTCCGGGAAATCGCAGACGTCGAGGTCTGCGATTCCAGGTCTCTATTCGCCTTCGTCTGAATTCATGGTCGATCTTCACGACCCGACCCTGAATCGTGCAGTTTTAATTGGTACAACGTGCCGCCGCTGTAGGCGAAGCCGGCGCTGCTGCCGTTGCCTCCGTAGTTGGCGATGCCGATGAGCCTGCCGTTATCGTGATCGACCAACACGCCGTCATCGGGGTTCGCGCCATCCAAGTTGGCGCCCGTCGTGGGATTGGTTGTGCTGAAAGTGTGCAGGACTTCGAATGTACCATCGGGCCAAACGGCGTAGATGACCCCGTTGCCGTTCATCCCGCCGTAGTAAGCGTTCGAGTACAGCGCCCCGTCCGGCCCCGGAGTCAGCGGACCGTCCGGACCGGCCCCATCCCAATTCGCACCGGCGGTGGTGGCGCTGAAGTCGTGCACAACATCGACCACCCCGGGCGCCCGCAGGGAATAGCGGAACACAACGCCATTGCCATTTGTTCCGCCTCGATTCGCCGCCCCATAGAAGACGCCGGGATCCGTCTCAACCAGTGGCTCGTAGCAGTCGGCGCCGTCCGTGTTCTCACCGTTCGCGTTTGTCTGGCTGAAGGTGTAGAGCACCTGGAAGGGGCTCCCCGAGGTCGCCATCCGGAACAAGATTCCGGAGGGCAGTGGAGCCCCGGAGGGCACCGAAGTGGCCGGCCACACCGCGCAGCCATATAAGAATCCGTCCTGCGCTTGCAGCAGCGAGGCTGCGTGACCCTCGCCTTGGACGAACTGATGGAGGACTTTGAAGTTGTTACCCCAGCGATCCATCACCCAGGCGACGCCGCACCCTTTCACAAACGGCGCGATGCCACAAGTATTTTCCCCGCCCAGCCGAGTGGTGCCGTAGAGATTACCATCCCTGCCGACTACAATGGTGCGCAGCGGAGCCGCACCGTCGGCGTTATGCCCGTTCGCATCCAGGGCGCTGAAGGTGCGCAGCACGGTGAACGTTCCCGACGCGGTGATCTTGAAGACCGTGCCGCTGCCGTTCTGGCCGCCGTCAGAGGCCATCCCATAGAACACATCGTCGGGACCGCGCGTCAGTGCTACGCCCGGATTGGCTCCGTCTGGGTTGTCTCCGTTCGCGTCCAGGGCGCTGAACGTATAGAGAACGGTGTACTGGTGTGAGCCTAAATCGTACTTGTAGATGACGCCGTTGCCGTTCTCACCGCCGTCATACGTCATCCCGTAAACGGTATTTCCGGGACCGAATGCCGGAAGGGTGTCCACTTGGGACCCGAGTGGACTGGCGTAGGTGGTGGGATTTGGGGCGTCGAACGTAAAGAGCGTCGTGAACTTTGTGTCCTGCTCGAGCGCGCTGGCCGCAGTCGCTGCAGCCGCCAGGAGTACCACCAAGACGGCGCCCCGGTTAATCGATCGATTTTGCATAAGTCGTCCTCCTAGGATGTGAATTTTGGTTCGTAATCCCTGCCTGTTTCAACAGTGCGTGGTGCTGTGTGTTAAATCAGATTTCAGCCCTTCAACATGTAATGCGAAGAAACATCGCAAAAAGGGACACGATTCTTAGCACAGCCCCGAAGGGGCGGCCTAGCAAAGCCCAGGCCAACGGCCTGGGACAAGAGGCGGTTTTCCGGGTCGAGCCCTGAAGGGGCGAACTACGGAATGCGCAGTTATCACGCCCTTTCAGGGCTTGAGGCGGGAAATGAAATATCCTCTTACCGCTTCCACCCAGGCCGTTGGCCCATAAGCGTTAACCTAAGGGTGCGAGGCCTGTAAAAGCCGCGGAGCGGCGGCAGCAAGTAGCCCACGGCGTGAGCCGTGGGATGTGGTTCCACGGCCATAATCACAGCCCCGGAAGGGGCGACAGAG
>JBELAJ010000507.1:0-6002 GCA_049508935.1 Terriglobia bacterium
GCCAAATAATGTGAACAACTATGCAAACCTCGGCTTTTTCTACACGGCCCTCAACCGACTGGATGAGGCGGAGGCAGTATACAAACAGGCAGAGGAGCGCAAGCTGGAGGGCGAGTTTCTGTTCGTGGACCGCTACGGGTTGGCGTTTCTGAAGAACGACACGGCGCAGATGGAGCAGTTGGTCTCAGCCGCCATGGGAAAGCCGGGCGCGGAAGACCTGCTGTTAGCCACGCAAGCGGACACGGAAGGTTGGTACGGCAAGCTTAAGAATGCGCACAAGCTGACCATGCGAGCGATGGATTCCGCCCAGCACAACGACGCAAAAGAGAGTGCCGCAGCATTTCAGGCAGCGGCGGCGCTGCGCGATGTGGAATCGGGAAACCGGAAGCAGGCACGTGCCGACGCCAATGCAGCGTTGAAGCTGGCGCCGAATCGCTCTGTGCATGTTGTGGCGGCGCTGGCCCTGGCGCGGGCAGGTGATACAGCAGAGGCGGAGAAGCTGGCGGCTGAACTCGACAAAACATTCCCGCTGGACACGCTGGTGCAGAGATATTGGCTGCCCACGATCCGGGCGGCGGTCACCCTGGAGCGCAAGGACCCGAACCGTGCTATCGAACTATTGCAGGTGGCGAGTCCGATCGAGTTTGGCGAACCCACAAACCTCACGATATTCCTTTGCCCCGCTTATTTGCGTGGAGAAGCCTATCTCATGCTCCACGACGGCAGCCGGGCGGCAGCGGAATTTCAGAAATTCATTGATCACCGGGGATTGGTGATGAACTTTCCATGGGGCGCGTTGGCCCGCCTCGGCCTGGCACGCTCTTATGCCATGCAGGGTGATACCGCCAAAGCCCGCACTGCCTATCAGGATTTCCTCACCCTCTGGAAAGACGCCGACCCTGATGTTCCCATCCTGAAAGAAGCCAAAGCCGAGTACGCTAAGCTGAAATGAAAACTCGCCCAGACTTCGTTAGTGCCGTGCGATCCTGCGCGTTCCACAAGGTATACGCTACTGACCACCGTGAACCTGAATTTCCCGACCAATCGAATCATTCACTTGCGGCTGCTGCGGAAACACCCTTCTTGACCAGTGGGTGAACAAGGGTTTAGGAAAGCCTGAAATGGCGGGACTTGGGTTCCCGACCCCATTTACAACGCCCTCGTCGCCTGCTTGCGGCAAAGTCCGAAGGGAGCCCCAGCCTCACTCACGAGCGGGTCAATGAGCGTTATGGGGATTTAGCAACAACGACGACGGGCTTTGCCGCGTAACTCACGACCGCACATCGAGATGTGACCCTTTTCACTGACAGGACGCGCCCCTTCGTGTGCCATTGATATGTCTCGCCTGCCCCGAAGAACTGCTCCCGCCGTTGATAAACGGCATCCCCGCAGGTGATGGGAACTCTCTATGGCCAGCCGAGCGTCAGGCCAAGATTTACGCGTCGGCCTTGAACTGGGCCACTACCGCACCGTCGAGAAGATCGGCGGCGGCGGCATGGGGATTGTCTACAAGGCTGAGGACGTAACCCTCCACCGATTTGTCGCGCTGAAGTTTCTGCCCGAGGAAGTGGCCAAAGACGCCCAAGCCTTGGCTCGCTTCCAGCGAGAAGCTCAAGCTGCTTCTGCACTGAATCATCCCAATATCTGCACGATTCATGAAATCGGGCAGCGGGATGGTCAGCCCTTCATCGTCATGGAGTTTCTGGACGGGCTGACGCTGAAGTACCGGATTGCGGGCCGTCCGCTGGAAATGGAGACTCTGTTGTCGCTCGCCATCGAGATCGCGGACGCACTGGATGCGGCTCATGACGCTGGTATCGTCCACCGAGACATCAAGCCTGCCAATATCTTCGTCACCAAGCGCGGCCACGCCAAAATGCTCGATTTCGGTTTGGCGAAAGTCGTGACTGCCACGAGTTCTGCGAGCCAGATAGCAGCAGCCTGCACCCAGACCGGATCAATGGACGAACAACACTTAACCAGTCCGGGGACGGCTTTGGGGACGGTTGCCTACATGTCCCCCGAACAGGTCCGCGGTAAGGAACTGGATGCCCGCACCGACCTGTTCTCCTTCGGGGCGGTGCTATATGAGATGGCGACGGGGGCGTTGCCGTTTCATGGGGGAAGCACGGGAGTAATCTTCGAGTCCATCCTGAACCGGGTACCAGTATCCCCGGTGCGACTGAATCCCGACGTGCCGCTCAAGCTGGAAGAGATCATCAACAAGGCTCTTGAGAAAGACCGCAACCTGCGCTATCAGCACGCAGCTGACATGCGAACAGACTTGCAACGGCTGAAGCGGGACTCCGAGAGCGGGCGGAGTGCGGTGACAGGCTCAGGCATGGTGGCGGTGCAAGCGGCTCGATTTGGGAAGCTCTGGAAGATTGCGGTTCCCGTCCTGCTGGTCGCCTTGTTGATCGCAGGCGGGCTTTACTATCGGTCGCATCAGCAAACCAATCGCCTGACCGATAAGGACACCATCGTCATCGCCGATTTCGACAACAAGACGGGTGATGCCGTATTCGACGACACGCTTCGGCAGGGGCTGACGGTGCAGCTGGAACAATCACCCTTCCTCAGCATCGTCGCTGAGCAGGCCATCCAGCAGACCTTGCGCCTGATGGGGCATCCAGCAGAGACGAAGCTCACGCCTGAGATTTCGCGGGAAATTTGCCAACGGATAGGGAGCAAGGCCGTCATCGATGGCTCAATTGCACAGATTGGCACGCAGTACCTCCTGACCGCCAAGGCGGTCAACTGCGTAAGCGGGGAATCGCTGGCGAGCACGGAAGCACAGGCGAGCGACAAGAACCATGTGCTCGATGCTCTGGGAAAGACATCTTCGGAAATTCGGAGCAAACTGGGCGAATCGCTGAGCATGGTGCAAAAATTCGATGCGCCGCTTGAGCAGGCCACCACTTCGTCGCTCGAAGCCTTGCAGGCCTACAGCCTCGGACGGAAGACGTTGAGTGGAAGTGACAATTCTGCTGCCGCGCCCTTGTTCCAGCGGGCCATCCGCTTGGACCCGAACTTCGCCATGGCTTATGCTTCGCTCGGGGCCGTTTATCACAATCTCGGGGAAACCAGCCTAGCCACTGAGAACACAAAGAAGGCCTACGAGCTGCGCGAGCACGTCAGTGAGCCGGAGAAGTTCTACATTGAGTCTCACTACTACCAGTCTGTCACCGGCAACCTAGAAAAGGCGCGCCAAGTCTGTGAACTGTGGGCGCGGACCTATCCGCGAGTTGCTGTGCCGCACAACCTCCTCGGTGGCTTCTATGAGTACCTCGGCCAATATGACAAAGCCCTAGAGCAACATCGCGAGGACCTCCGCCTGATGATGTCCGGTATGGGTTATGCCGTCCTCGTTTATGAATATATAGAGCTGAATCGGTTGGAGGAGGCCCGGTTCACGGCCAAAGAAGCGCAGGCGAAAAACCTCGATTCTCCTGATCTGCGTCTTGACCTGTACGCGCTTGCCTTCTTGCAGAACGACAAGGAAGGTATGACGAAGCAGGTAGACTGGGCGGCGGGCAAGCCAGGAATCGAAGACATTCTGTTGTCCTTCGAAGCCAATACAGCCGCCTATTCCGGGCGGCTTAGGAAAGCCCGAGAGTTTTCCCGCTGGGCGGTGGATTCGGCCGAGCGGGCGGAAGAGAAGGAAGTGGCGGCCAGCCACGAAGCAGACGCGGCCGTGCGGGAAGCGCTCTTCGGAAATGCCACTGAAGCCCGGCAGCGGGCTGCGGGGGTGCTCGCCCTTTCGACCGGCAGGGATGTGGAGTATGCGGCGGCGCTTGCGCTCGCCTTGGCTGGAGATGTGGGTCGGGCCCGGACGCTGGCGGATGATTTGGCCAAGCGCTTCCCAGAGGATACGTTCGTGTGGTTCGGGTACCTCCCAACGATTCACGCCCAGCTAGCGCTCGACCGCAATGACGCCTCAAAGGCCACCGAAGCTCTTCAGGCCGCCGCTCCCTACGAGCTGGGGTACTCATTCGCGCTATATCCAGCCTACGTGCGTGGGGCGGCGTACCTGGCCGGTCAGCATGGCAGCGAAGCGGCAGTGGAGTTCCAGAAAATCCTTGACCACCGGGGGATTGTTGGGAACTCACCTATCAGTGCACTCGCGCTTCTCCAAATCGGTAGAGCCTATGCCATGCAAGGCGACACCGCCAAAGCCCGCACTGCCTATCAGGATTTCCTCACCCTCTGGAAAGACGCCGACCCTGATGTTCCCATCCTGAAAGAAGCCAAAGCCGAGTACGCTAAGCTGAAATAAGCAGGAAAAGTCCCGCCTCGACGCTTGCTGTTTGCCGAGTTTGCCGATGGTTTACGAAACCAGGCGATAACGCTCATTGACAACGTGAGTGTCCTTGCACCTTCCGAGGGCATCCTCTCGAAAGCAGCTACCTGAGCAGCAGCCATGCGAGCGATCAGCACGCACTGGCGACCCGAGTCCAATACTCAGTTTTCGCGGGAATGTTTGAATTTATGCGGGCGGCGGGTGAAACACATGCACAGAAGCACGACAAAGGCGACATAGAGCCCGATGCCGAATCCGATTTCATGAGCGGTCTCATCCGATGGCGATTCCTGATGCCGTAGCTTCTGGGCAAGGTCGGCTTTCTCCTGAGCCGCATAGCTGGCGAACGCTGCGTCCTTGCCATAGATGCCGTTGACGTGAGCGGCGGCGATCCAGAATTCAGGCGTAGCCGTGGCATACAGAGCTTTCACCGCCGCGTCCTGATTATTCGTCATCTGCGGGGCGATGGCGTCATAGAAGATCGAGTCGTTGCGGGGCACAAAATCCGCATCCGTGCAGTTCGCACCGACCAAACACATGCCCGTGTACCAGTTGCCCTGAAAGTCCGCAGGAACCGTCCGCTCATAGTCCGTGCTCTTCAAGAACGACATCAGCACGACGGGAGCATTCGGCATAGTGGGAAGGTGGTTGAAGTCCCCCTTCGCCTCTTGCAAACGCTCGGTCAAGCCCACCATGTTGCACGAGGCGGCAATGCAAGCCGACTGGAACGCATCGCTCTTTTCTTCCATCCAATTGTCGGCGAACATGGTGCGCTTCTTGAGGTCCTTGCTGGTAGAGGGGCAGCCCCACACTAGCTCCGTCATGTCGGTATTGAGGAACCTAGTACCACGCGTCACAACAACTGGATGGGTGGTCTTGCTCGCGAAGGAAACGCGATAGACCGACTCCTGTGCGACAAAGTTCTTCGTCCATTCCGCACGGTTGTCGTGAGCGGTCATCAACCAAACGGTGAGGGCGATGAAAGCCGCCAAGATGAAGAGGCCGACGTAAACGAACATCTTGAAGATGCCCACAAGCACGTGCAGTGGGTACGTGATCCATGCGGCATCGTCGATCATCCGCTCTAACTGCCTCGTTGATGTGCTGGAGAGCCCTAGATTGTTGGTGTTCGCACCCATAAAAGCTGAAAGCGTTCCACGATCTACTCCTGAATGAAAAGTCGCCCGCGAATCGCCACGTGGTCGCCCTTTTTTGGAGTTCTGTCACGTTCGCGTCGGTCGTAATACCCTTTGCTCCTCTCGATCAGGTAATCGAGGCCGGCGGGGTCAAAGCCAGAACGCTTGCCCCATAGAGAACGAGTCTGGTCGTTGTCGAGGGCGAAGATGTCGCTACCGTAGAGGGTCAAAGCTTGAAGCCGAGACCAAATTTCCGCCAGCGTGAACGGCAGGGCGTCCACCGACAGGAACAGATTCTTAGGGTACGCAAGCTGGGCACGCCATCCCCGCTCGTGCTCTACGACGGTGCCCCACAAGCATACTTCTCCGTAGACACCGCATCTGTCGTATCCGTTCTTTCGTAGATGCTCAAGGCTCTTGGCGGCGTAGACGCCGCAGGTGCACTTCGCTTGCGGGGCTTCGTGGGAATCATGGCCTTCGACGCGACCAGCGATGGTACCGACGACAGCAGAAGCCCTGCATCTCGCCGCCAGCGACTGGTTAGGGTGCCATCGCTCCCCGCAGAG
>JBELAJ010000508.1:0-5971 GCA_049508935.1 Terriglobia bacterium
CGGATGTTATTACTTCTGAGGGCAGGCGTGCTCCTCTTGTCAAACACGGTGAAACTCACACCATCAAACCGCACCAGCCCTTCTTCCGTCGCGAGCCACAGATAGCCTTCTGTAGTTCGGGTGATCGCGGTGATCGTCATTTGAGGTAAGCCGCGTTCGGTGTCCCACGACTCATGGACATATTGGGTGATGGCTTTAGTGGGATCCAAACACTTGGCAGGGACCGTCGGCATCAAGAAAGACAAGATTGTCCACACACAAAGGCCGACGCAGCTTGCTCGTCCCTTCTGAAGTTGGCAGTTCAGCCGCATGCTCTGGTTCCCGCGCCAGTTAATTGGTCGGAGGATGGATAAATAGTACATGGCCAGTTGGTTGGTGTCAAATTGCCAGAACAGCGGCGATCTCAAGCGCCGTGATTGCCGCACGCAGTTTCCTGGCGTGTCTGACTGACTGCAGTGCCACCCTACTGTTCTGTCCTGCTTCGACGGGCTGGCTTTGAAGTGCGCCTGATAGAGAAACCGCCACTAGTACTAACGTAACATTACCTCGGGACTATTTAATTCATCAGTTTATGCGTCGAAAATACTAACGAGCCAGAGACAGTATGGCTCATTCCTGCCCTTCAATCAAAAGAATCTGACGGCAGGTAGAGGCGAGTCTGCAAGAGGACCTCAACGTTCGACGACACACCCGTACGAATGACACATCCTTCCAAAATCAGACGACCGATAGTATTAGGAGGACAAATTGAACTCATTTCTGAAGAACGCGTGTAAGCTCTTTTTAATTCTAATATCTTTCATACTGCTGGGAAAGCCGGCTTTTGCGAGGCACCCCAAGATCGCGCCTGATTTGGAAGCCCTGGATCCTGACGTCAACGTAGACGTGATTGTCCAGTTCACGCAAGCCCCGACCGCAAGACTCCATGCGAAAGTTTTGGACCGAGGCGGGTTACTGAATTCCGAACTCCCTATCGTGAAGGCTGGCGCTTACAGCATCCCGGCCGGAAAACTGGAGGAGTTGGCAAATGATCCCGAAGTCGCCCACATCTCGCGCGACCACGCTCTTCGCGGAACGGCAACCGCCATTTCCCCGGCGACTTTGGATTACTACGACTACGCCGTCAATGCCGAATATGGCTGGCGGAAGGGTTTGGACGGCACCGGAGTGGGAGTGGCCGTGATCGATAGCGGCATTGTTAAAGTTCCCGACCTGGAAGACCAGAAATACAGGGTCGTCTATAGCCAGGACTTCACCGGGATTGGTAGCGCCGACGACCAGTATGGCCATGGCACCCATGTGGCCGGCATCGTGGGAGGAAACGGCAGGAACTCTACCGGTTTTAATTACTTTTATACGTTCAGGGGCATCGCTCCCAACGTGCACCTGATCAACCTGCGCGTGCTCGATCAGAATGGAGAGGGCACGGACAGTGCTGTCATCAGCGCAATTCAGGAAGCTGTCAGCTTGAAGGACCAGTACAATATCCGGGTCATCAATCTCTCGCTAGGCCGTCCCGTTTACGAAAGCTACACTCTCGACCCGCTCTGCCAGGCTGTGGAATCGGCCTGGAGCGCGGGCATGGTTGTGGTGGTGGCGGCCGGCAACGACGGCCGGGACGACTCGCAGGGTACGAACGGCTACGGCACCATCGGTTCCCCTGGCAACGATCCCTTCGTGATCACCGTGGGCGCCATGAAGACCATGGGCACTCTTCCCCGTACTGACGACCTGATCGCCAGTTACAGCTCGAAGGGTCCGACCATGATCGACCACGTCGTCAAGCCGGACCTTGTGGCTCCAGGCAACCTCATCATCTCGCTCTACACCGAGGAGCTCACCTTGCCGCGTTTGTATCCTGGCAATGAAATTCCCTACTCGCTTTACAAAGTCAACGGCAGCAGCGCAGTTTCCTCCAGCTATTACCGCCTCAGCGGCACCAGCATGGCCGCTGCCGTGGTCAGCGGGGCAGTCGCGTTGCTGATGCAGCAGAACCCGTCGTCAACTCCCGACCAGGTCAAGGCCCGAATGATGCTCACTGCTTACAAGGATTTCCCCACCTCCAGCACAGCAACCGATCCGGTCACAGGGCAGGTTTATGTTGATTATTATGACATCTTCACGGTTGGGGCCGGGTACTTGGACATCCTGGCTGCCCTGAACAACGCCGATGTCGCCGCCGGTGACACCCTCTCTCCGTTGGCGAGCTATAACAGCGCCTCTGGAACCATTCAACTCGTCACCGCCTCGAACTCGGTTTGGGGCACCTCGTCAGTGTGGGGAACCAACAGTGTCTGGGGAACCTCCGTGACCAGCCAGGGGGCAGTATCGGGAAACACTGCGGCCGTATGGAACAACTGCGCAATCCAAGCCTTCCAATCCGTCTGGGGAACGAACTCGGTTTGGGGGACAAACTCCGTCTGGGGAACAAACTCGGTCTGGGGGACGAACTCGGTCTGGGGTACCAGCACTTCGTCCGATAGTGCCACCAGCATTCTCATCAACGGAGAGTAACCACTAACTCGCAGATCACTGATACCCGCGGGTGACGGCGTAGGGTTGAGTGATGGTCCCCAATCCCGGACCGCCCCACCGAAGCTATCGCCAACTGTCACTCGGCGAGGGCTTGCAATTAACTGATCGTAGATCGACTTGCGAAAGAAGGCCCATCGGCACTCGCCACAGGCCAGCTTCCCACAACCACGCGACGCGCCCACGTGCTACACTGCACGGCTGGGAGGCCGACTATGACCAACGAAATCACTCGCCGACAATTCCTCTCCGCCGGAGCCGCGGCCAGCATCGCCGCTCGGCCGGCTCCAGGAATGCTCCTTGGAGTTGAGGCGCCCACTGAGAGGCCCAAGCGTAGGTTCTACGCAATTCTGAGCCTTGGACGTCTCGGTTTTCATGCCGGTTTCCCTCAGTCGCTTGAACTCACCGTCAAGCACGGCTTCGAGGGCTTGGACCCTGATCCTAACTATTTCGCTTCCCTGGGTGATGAGGGAATCAAGCGTCTCCGGGACGACCTTCAGGCGAAGAATCTCAAGTTGGGCGCTGCCGGTCTTCCGGTGGAGTTTCGCAAGGATGAGGCGACGTTTAACGACGGGTTGAAAAAGCTTCCGGCGACGGCCGACATCTTGCAGCGAGCTGGCGTCTGGAGCGTCAGCACCTGGGTTCTCCCTTGCAGCAATGACCTCACATACCCACAGAATTTCCGCCAGCACGCCTACCGGTTGCGCCAGTGCGCGCAGATTCTCGCCGATCGCGGCCAGAGACTCGGCTTGGAGTACGTTGCGCCGAGAACCCTTTGGCGCAGCCAGCGATATCCCTTCCTCCACACCCTGAGCGAGATGAAGGAACTAATTGTGGCAATCGGTACCAACAACCTGGGCATTCAGCTCGATAGCTGGCACTGGTTCAACGCGGAAGAGACGGACAAGGACCTGTTGGCACTGCGCGGCTCGGATGTGGTGACCGTAGACCTGAACGATGCGCCCCGCGGCCTCTCGCTGGATCAATACCAGGACGATCACCGTGAGCTGCCTGTCGCGACGGGCGTCATCCCTGTAAAGGACTTCCTGGACTCGCTGGTCCAGATTGGCTACGGCGGTCCCATCCAGGCCGAACCCTTCAATGCCGCCTTGCGCGCCATGCCACTCGACCAAGCCTGCAGCAGCGCCTCCGCGGCCATGAGGAGGGCTTTCAGCCTTCTGTGACTCCGCGCCGGTTTTGTACCTTGCAGCGGAGTGCTGCACATTTTCGGCGACGCGCCTGTTAGTGGTGGGAAGGGCTGTTTTCGCCAGCTATCGTTGTCCGGCCTGGGCCATGCGCCAGCGCCAGCACCCCAGGCTACAACTTCCTGGTCGTGCGTCAACCACCCAATGAACAGCTATTTGGCAACCCGCAGTACGATCTTTCCCCGCCCGTGCGGTGCGCCGCCGAGCATCTTGTGAGCGGTACGCACATCTTCCAATGGCAATACGGTTCCAACCTGTGGGGCCAACTCTCCGCGATCAAGCAGGGCAGAAATCGTGTTCAAGCGCTCAGTTGTTACTTCTACATAGAAGAACACCGTGCGTACGCCAGGCCACTTAGCCGTTGGTTCAGACGATACGACGGAGACCATGGCTCCGCCGGACCTAATGAGGTGATGTGCGCGATCTCGCGTATCCCCGCCGACCGTATCCATTACCAGGTCAACCGAACTCACTGTGTTCTCGAATCGGTCAGCCTTATAGTCTAGAACGGTCTCGCTGCCCAGACTTCGGACATAGTCCATATCGTGTGATCCGACAACGGCGATGACATGCGCGCCTGCTCTGGCCGCGAGTTGGACCGCATAGGCGCCCACGTTGCCTGCGGCTCCGAGAATCATCACGGTCTGATTAGATTTCGCGTTCCCATAGTCAAAGAGCATCTGCCACGCGGTGACCGCAATCACGGGGGCTGACGCTGCTTCCACGTAGCTTAAGCGCGAAGGCCTCAGAGCCACCATGTTTGCATGGACGACAGCATATTCTGCGTTTGCCCCGCAAAACTGCGGGTTGGTGACACCATAGATCTCATCACCTGCCTTGAATTCATTAACGCCCAGTCCAACCTCCTCTACTACTCCTGACAAGTCGGAGCCGAGCGTAAGCGGGGGTGGCGGGCTCACTTTGCTTTTACCGTCACGAATGAGCGCGTCCCATGGTCCAACTCCCGAAGCGGCGACCCTGACCAGAAGTTCTCCCGCCGCTGGAGCCGGACGAAGCACCTCGTCAACCACAACTACATCGGGTCCGCCAAAGCGATGGATTCGGGCCGCCTTCATGTCTAAGCCTCCCTTCTCAGGGTAACGGAGGATCCGAAGGTATTCAAGTCGGCAATAGATCTGTCGCGGGGCGGTCGCCGGCGTGCTGTCGGCCACTGGAAAGTTGGAAAAATAAAAGGAACTGAGGAGACTTGGCGAGAAATCCCCATGTGTTAAACAAAGGGAAGGCGTACTGACCCAACCTCCGGCGGGCCTGATGGCGTAGTGTTGGCCATCTCACCCCAACGCGAGGATATGCTGCCAGAGAATCAGTGGGTCAAGCATGCACCAATTCCAGACAGGCTATAGAAAGCCCGTTGGGCGCTTCCCTTTGAAACGCCGACTTCCCGGCAGACTGTGCTCCAGGAGCGGCCTTGGGCGCGTAGAAGGGCGATTCTGGAAGCATCCACAGCGATTCGTGGCCTTCCGAGCTTCCGCCCCTTCACCCTGGCGTTTCGCAGTCCCGCCCTCACCCTCTCTTGGATCAGCGACCGCTCGAACTCCGCCATCGCACCGATGGTCTGGAACATCAGCCGTCCTGCGGGTGTGCTGAGATCCAGGTTGTCTTTGAGACTGGCAAAGGTTATTCCGAGCGCCTCGAACTCCGCCAGAGCATTCACCAGATGCTTCAACGAGCGACCGAAGCGGTCCAACTTCCAGACAAGGACCACATCGAGTTTCCGTTGCCGCGCATCGGACATGAGCCTGTCAAGCTCTGGCCGCGATTCCTTGGCCCCCGATATTCCGGGGCTGGCGCATCAGAGCAAAGCTCTGCGGTCTTGATGTGTCAAGGCTCAGTAACACGCGCAGCTTCGCTGTGCGCCACCCACGAGGGAGCAAGTGACCCCTCACCCGGCCCGCTCCGGCTGATGAAAACGCCGGCAGCGGTCCACCCTCTCCCCAAGGGAGAGGGCTGTCTCATCCCGTCACTGCCTAGCTTATCATTATAGGCTTGACAGCCTAGTCCGGAGTCTGCTAACCTGTGAGAGTTGTGAACGCGTGTCTTACCTTTTGTGGGGACGGTTCGCCTGCCGCCCCTGCCCCCAATATCTAATGCATGGAGAATACTATGTCTTTACGCAAAGCTACTTGTCTTACTCCCCGGCGTGTCGACGCCGCGCGGCACAATTCCGAGCGCTCCACCGGACCTCGCAGCGAGGCCGGAAAGCAGCGCATGAA
>JBELAJ010000509.1:0-5964 GCA_049508935.1 Terriglobia bacterium
CACTCCAAGCCTCACCTAACCAAAAGCGATGTAAGGCTTAGAGTACCATAAGAACCTTCTCGCCCGCATTGAAAGGGCCTCGGGACCCCTTTTTAAACAGCAGAATGCGCCGAATCCGAGTATAAGGATTACGCTGGCCAATATGAGTGGCGTCCCGGTGACGACGTTGAGACCATCTATTTGAAGGACGGTAAACTGTGGACACAGATGGGTGGGGACGTGGATGAGTACTTGCCTGCTGGTGGTGATACGTTCTTCGTCAAAGAGGGCGATCTCGGAACTTCCACGTTTATCCGTGACACCCAGGGCCGTGTGACGGGCTACACCTATCACCGCGTCGACGGACAGGAAATCCACGTTAAGAAGATCAAGTGAGCAGGCAGCGAACTAGTCGTGGCTCGCCTGGCCGTCATGAATTATCGAAGGGCTAGCTCCTGGTTAGGCAAACCGAAGAAGTGCCCCGCATTCAAACTCCTGAGATAGAGGGTTCGGGTCCCCGAAGCGGACTTCGGGGGAGTCAGGAGGTTGCACCACAACGAGCAGGCCGTTTTTCGTCAACTTGTCCACCTCCGTCCAGTTTCCGAGTGGCTCATCGGACCGCCCACACTTGGAAACCGGCAAAAGTGCACTTGGTGGCGTCCGCGTCGCCGTGGCCAAACGATCTATCTAGGAAAATTCTCCCCATTCGCTGCCGTTGTGAGATCATGGTCGATTCACGGCGTCTACCGCGGCGAAGCGATTACGACTGATGGCAGGTGAAGTTCCAAAAGCGCCAACTTGATACAATGAACGATGATCCGAAACGAACAGGATAAGTCGATGGCAAACCTGTTCTTGTCCTACGTTGTCAGCATCGGGATAAAAGGGGACCGAAATCATCAGCCTGAGGGGAACCAGGTCTTGAGAGCCTCATCGGCGGGGATGCAGTAAAACCTCTATAAAGGCATGCCGCCATTATGGTCTGGATATTGGCCGCAACAGGTCAAGAGGAGGATTGGCCGTCTTACGTCCGTGTGGGTATTAGGGGGAAGATGGTTTATAAGGTTGGCTTCGGAGTGGGCACTAAAAATGAATTGCTAACATTGAATCTGTCCCGTCATGTAAACCGTTCCGTGTCTGCACAATCGGTCACCGATCCGTTGCGAGCGGATCCACACTCCCTCGATGACAAGTCGAACAGTTGATGAAATGCCCCTGCGGATTCGCTTCCAGGTTTTGCATCTTCGCGAGTTGGTCGTTAATTGAACGATGCATGGCGGCCATTTCTCTTGCGGCGCGTTTCGGCCTCTTGTCATCGCTTGAAAAATCCTCCTCGACATGACAGTGCGTGCAGGTTACTCCCAAAGCGCGGCTGTAACCGAGGTTCATGATCAGAAGAAATCTTGCCGCCGGAGTATTCGTCATGATGTGGATGTTTTTGAACACCTTTACTGCGGGCTCTTGCTCGCGTCCGGCGATTTGTTTAGAGATTTTCTGGACGAAACCATCGTTGATTTCCTGGGTGGATTGTTTGCCGGGCTCAGCTTGTGCAGACGGCGATGAAGGTTGCGGCGAGCGAGGCCGCGCCGCAATCGTTATGCATACCGCGCAAATCAGCACTGAGACGACGACCACTGTTTCAAATCGATTTCGATGCATGAATCCTCCTTTGGTGCACGGAATTGCCGACCAACTACATGGCAGCCTATCGGTTACTCGTTTCGAAGTGCGACAATAGGATCGGTGCGTGTCGCCCGCCGCGCCGGCAAATAGCACGCGAACAGTTTCCGACACTTTGCCGCCTCCTGCCTTTCTTCTCGCGGAAATCCGATCCGGTCGTCGGCTCGCCTACCCGGCGGGCAAAGGCAATGCTGCGATCCTGCCCAGCATGGCTCTGAAGAGCCGCCGCGTCAGATGGCTCTCGGCCAGCAGCAGCCAGTAATAGCGGGCATGTTTCACCAGTCGGCCACCCGTCTTCACCAGCCTCTGCTGCAAGCTGGTCAGCGACCAATTCCCAATCCGTCGCGGCATCGCCAGCCGCCGCAACAGATTCCCGAGGTTGTACGCGATCACGCTCAGCCACAGCCGCACCTCGTTCGACCGGAACCGGTGGCAGCTCAACCGAGTCATCTTCACCGCCTGCTTGCCTTCTTTGATCCACTGCTCTGCCGTCCCGCGCTTGTTGTAGAACCGCACCACTGCCCGGCTGGGTAGGCTCAGGTTCGTGACGATGAAGCCTACGCGTGGAAACAACTCTCCGGCGTGATGTTCCACCTTCGCCACCACTCGGCGTGCCGTCTTCCAGCTCGCCGCCTGATAGAGGAATCCTTTGTACTCGACCAGCGGCTTCTGGCTCGGTCTACCTACTGGACGTGGCAACAACTCCGCGATGTCCCGCTCCAGGTTGTCGTTGGCCGGGATGCGGATGGCGTATTTCACGCCCCGCTCCTCCAGCGCCTCGTAGACCTCGGGCCTAGCAAAGGCCGCATCGCCCCGGAAGGCGACTTCTTTCCCAATCTGTTGCTGCCGTTCGATCTCTGGCAACAAGAGCTCTTCCCAACCCTCGGCGCTGTGTGCGTTTCCGGGCCGCAACTTGGCCGCCAGACAATCACCCTCCTCATTGAACAGGAGCAGAGGGTGAAAACAGGTGGACTCGAAGTACCCATTGTAAGCACTCTCTTCCTGCTCTCCGAACACGAGCACCTCGGTGGAATCCATGTCCAGGATTGTCCGGTAGCCTGAATCCATCGCTTCCGCTCTTCCGATCAGCGCCCGGTTGAGCCGTCCCAGGCCCGCCAAGTTCTCCTCCTGGGCCAGCATCTCGGCCTCGAAGCTCTGCAATCGTGAGGTCAACGCCGCCCCTCGATCCCAGATCTTCTCCGAGCCGATCAGCCGAAAGGTCGGGTCCTGTGAAAGCCTCTCCGCATCGTTAAGGTCTTCGCAACCCGCCAGGCGGCTGTAGACCGATTGCCGCAGCAGGTCGACGAAAGCAAACTGCGTGTTCTTACCACGGCGTGAGTCCGTCAGATGCTGTTGGATCAGTTCTCCAAACCCGAGTCGCTCGTCGAGTTCGCGGCCCAGGATCAGGCCGCCATCGGAGGTGACGCGCGAACACTGGAAATCGATCTTGAGAGAGGCGTTGAAGGAGAGCTGAAACGGCTGGCTTGGGCTTTCACCCACTGGGTATCTACCTCCAGAGCGTCTTCATCGTGTTCAGACCCGCATAAATACTGATGATGGGGACGATCCAAAGATTCAGAAATAGAGTTCAAATCGGAAATCCGGGATAAAAGACTCTACAGATTTCAAGGAAATGGGTCACTCCGAATTGTAGGAGGATAATTAATTCACAAGAACAGCATTGCGTTGGTCAAGAGTTACCGAATTCGCACCAGGTTTCAATTCGACCTGAAAGTCCCACTTGAACAGTTGCTTGTTGTAGCCGCCAAGGCAGAAAAAGTAGTAAGTACCCGGAGGCACGCCGGGAAGTTGTGCCTTGCCGCTCGCATCTGCTCTCGCGCCGGAAACGGTGGAGGAATTCGTGGCGGCGATTCCTATCTGGCAAGCAGGTTGGCGGTTCGTGCAAGCTGTGAGGTAACCCTTGACCGGGGACATTCCCGGCGGCGCCTGAAGACCTGCACCCGCCAAAACGGCTTCATAGCTCTGGTTCATCAGGACGAAAGTGTGCCCGGCGAGCGGATTTTGACCGCCCGGCTGAGCGGTCAATCCACTCGTAACAAAGAGAACCGCGTTCCCTGTCGGCGCGCTGGGGGTTGAGAGGACAGCATTGCCCGGTATACGAATTCCGGCAGTTGCTCCTGTCGACTTCCCTCCGGCGACCGGGGGGACTTCGCCCGGTGCTGGGGCGGCCAGAGGCTGATTGGGTTGCTTGGGCGGCGTGGCCTGCGTGGGATCGTTCAAGACCGCCGTGTAATGCGGCCTGCCGACCGAGGGGACCATAAAGAAACTCAGTTGTATCTGCCCGGCGCCGCATGGCGGGTTGGATTTCTCATGGTCGTGGTACTCGAATTGAGCCTTCGCTTTGTCGGGCACGCAATGCTGGTAGACGTTGTAGTCGCCGCCGTTCCAAGATACCTTCGGATTACTCGGCTCCCACGCGTAGAGGTAGACGTTCTCGAATAACAGGGAAGATCCGTCAATGATCAGGCACACGCCGGCGCCTATTCCGTAAAAGCCTTTGGTCGTTGTTTTCGAGAACTGCTCGCTCGCAGGGACGAAATTCGGGCTGTTGTAAGTCTCGCTGTACACGACCGTGATTTCCGTTGACGTGTTATTGCAGACTTTGAGCCAAGCCGCCGAAGGAGCAGGATTGGCAAGCCCAACGAAGACGGCGAACGCGATGTGGAGCCCCAGACCGAGTCCGAAAGATCTCGATTTCTGGACGCTTGCAGGAGAGTGCATTGATTTCCTCCAAGCGGTTTTTTTGCCTGGCCTCAATCAGGCCGTTCGTCACCGGCCCAGCGTCAGGGTTCCTCTCTGCCTTGCACCAAATCAGGAAGTCTATCGTCACATCGTGGCGCACCCGGCCATTGGTGGTTCGCGCACCATAGCGGCCCGCAATCATTACCCAGCGCGCCACTCGCGCCGCGCCGGTTTCCAGCCCAGGCGTTTAATCCGGAATTTCCGTTTTGCCCTTCGGATGCGAACCAATATATCGCCGTTTGCCTCCGCTCGCAATCGCTCTTGCCTTGGTTCCAAAGCCAAAGACCCGGTGGTGCGCCACACGGCCTTTGCCGGAGCCAAGAAGCCATTTTTGTATTTCACCCACTGGGTATTGACCTCCGGTGCGTCATTATCCCGTTCACACCCGCATAAATATTGATGATTACGACGATCCGAAGGTTCAGACATCAAGTTCAAAATGGAAATGTGGATTGAATAGCAACCGACGGGTTCATAAATAACGCGACCAGCAAAAACGTATTTTGGACGTGTACCTGGTAACGGCCTGTTTCCGAGCAAGGCGACTCACAGCCAAGTGATCGCAACCAGGTGCGTTAAGTTCCCCGATGCGGACTTCGCGGGAGTTAGGGGACGCAGTCCTACGGGTAGACCGTTTTACCGGCAACTTGAGGTATCGATGATCACTTCGCGCCCAAGTGAAAGTAGCGCGGGGCCAGTGTCAGCCCGTCGCCCCGCGGGTGAGGCTTCACTTCCCCGCTGATCTGCAGTGCGCGGTTCGCCGCACAAGTGCGCCTTGGCCGCCCCATGGCGGTTTGAATGTGTGGATGATAAGGTTCCGTGCCGTCCTGCACGTCGGTTTATCCCTGGCGCCGCGTGCTGAGCAGTACTAGCTCCAATCCGGATCGATGGATTGGTCAAGGTAAATCCACAGCACCCGGGAGAAGAAGGTCACCACGGAAGCCGCCGGCAGGAAGAGCAGGAAGCCCATGCCCACGCTTTCGGGAAGATCCCATCGCAACACCGCCCAAACGAGCGCGGCCAACAGCACAATGACGACCGTCGCGATGCCGTAGCTGAAGTACATCGCGCCCAGGAAGTAGCCCTGCTCGCGCTCAAATTTCAGACCGCAATGGGGACATCGCTCGTTCATCCGCGGGAAAATTCGAAAGATAGAGGTACAAAAGATTCTGCCCGTCCGGCACCGCGGACAAAGTTGGTGATAGATGCCCGCCCACGCGGAAGGTCTCGGGCGGGCGTCGATGGGAACTCTCTGCATTGGGTTAGTCCCTTAACTGCGACCCCTTCGAGAAACTCCGCTACTATCTGATGTTCGTCCCGAATATGTGTTCCGCGCGGCGGCGCCGACATTGCGTGACTCGTTCCGATTATCAAAGTGGTGCCCTTCGATCTCGGGCTAGCGTAAGGCGCCTGTACTGTTACGCCGTTTAACCGGCCAATCTCTGCCCATTCTCAGGGCGTGCCGAGTTTGCGCGCTTCGGTTAGGATTTTGGTGAGGCGATTGGAGAGCCGGTCGAGGCAACTGCGGGTAGCGCCGACGGG
>JBELAJ010000051.1:0-29237 GCA_049508935.1 Terriglobia bacterium
ACAAGAATCTGCGCTATCTGCTCCTGAAGGCGCAGCGGATGGCGGTAACCAAGACGGAATTCATCACTCTCCAGAAAGCAGCCTAAAATGCCCATGTCACCAAATCCTCGCGCAGAACCGAATTACTCAACCCGGGAGTCGTAGTCCGAAACCACACCGGACCATCTCCCGCCGCCGGGGGGAAGGATTCACCTTCAGCTGCCGGCTTCGACACTAGAAAAGTCTAATTACCAGTTAACGTTCCTCTAATCATCGCGCCCTTATAATGCAGGGGCAGGGAGCAGCAAATGAACCAAGCGAGTTTTCGAGCAGTGTGCCGTGTTCCTAGTTCCGCGATTGTGGCGAGTGCAAACAAGGACCTGCGGAATCGGATTCTCGGACGCCTGCGGGCCCAGAGATGGACTGTAGAAGAAGCGATGGGGGGCGCCGAAGCCTTATCGCTGGTTGAGGACGGCGTATTCGGAGCGCTTTTGCTTGATCGGTGGCTGCCGGACCTGGAAGTGTCGGAGTTGGTGCAGATTGTTAAGTCGCGGCATCCCCAAGTTCAGGTGATGTTGCTCGGCTCCGAAGCAGAGGAACGCTTGCTGCTGGAGCGACTCTCCCGGCCTGAAGGCTTGCCGCTGGGGTTCCCCGAGGCGCATGAGGTGGAAGAAAAGCCTGGCCCTGGCTTCTCGACCCCTTCACCAATCGAGGAGGGAAACCAGGAGTGCGGGGATGCCGGTCCGCTGGGGTTACAGGCGCCGGATGAAGCAGAAGAACCGCTGCCGGGAATGATCGGATTGAGCGCAACCATGCAGCGGGTCTATCACCTGGCCCGGCTCATAATCCCTCGCGACACGACTGCTCTGATCACGGGCGACACGGGGACGGGTAAAGAACTGATGGCGCGAGCCATTCACAGGCTGGGGCCGCGCGCGCGGCAGCCCTTTGTGATCGTGAATTGTGCCGCAATTCCGGAATCTCTCATGGAGTCTGAGCTATTCGGATACAGCCGGGGGGCGTTCACTGGAGCCTTCCAGTCCCGGCTGGGGCGCATTCACGCCGCGCACGGTGGAACCCTCTTCCTGGACGAAGTGGGAAACCTGCCTCCGGGTATGCAGGGAAAGTTGTTGCGCTTCCTCCAGGAGGGAGAAGTCCAACGCCTGGGAAGCCCGGATGTGTTCCGAGTGGACGTGCGGGTCATCGCGGCCACAAACTTGGATCTGGGGCGGGCGCTGGCCGACGGACGGTTCAACGACGCTCTCTACTACAGGCTATGCGTCTTCCCGATCAAGCTTCCGGCGCTGCGGGAACGCAGGGACGATATTCTGCCTTTGGCCACCCATTTCCTCGCATCATTCTGTCGTGACGCCTCCCTTCCCAGTAAGTCGATCTCTCTCGAGGTTGGCAAACGGCTGGAAGCCCACGCCTGGCCAGGAAATGTGCGACAACTTAAACACGTCATTGAGCGCGCTTTCATCTTGTCGCAGAGCGCGCTGGTCCTTCGTCCCGAGCACATCGACCTACTAAGCTGAGAAGAATCTTAGATTGGGGCTCCAAAGATGGCACTTCTCCTGCAGTTGCCAGCTAAGCTATGCAAACTTTTCCCGAGACTCGGCAAGAAAGGCCAGTTTTGAAACCCGGCAGCCCGATACGCCCACGTTCGTCGAAGCAATCCCTGGCAGATGCATTCCGCTCCTTTGCGAACGCGGCAGGTTCGCTCGAGAGCTTTTATGCTCAATTGCAAGGGGAGGTTGCGCGGCTGCGGCGGGAACTGGAGCGGGCTAATCAAGATTTGAACCGCAGCCTTGAGGAAAACAGGCGAATTCGAGCCTACTTAAGCCGCACTTTGGAATGCCTGCCGTGCGGAGTTCTGGTCGTCGATGGCGAGCACAAATTAAAACTGGCAAATTCTGCCGCCCTGAGCCTGCTGGGAACACATCAAGCCTCGCGGCAAACCGCCATGGGCGTCGCCAGAGGAGTGATCGAAAAGCTCGAGCAGACTTCGAGTCTGCCTGCTGCAGGCGTCGAACAGGAGTGGCCGGTGGATGCGCAGGACGGGCCTCACTTCCTTGCCGTATCTCGCACCCCGCTGGGCGGCAAAGAAGAATCGGCCGGCGAGTGGATTCTCATCCTGCGCGACGTCACAGAAAGCAAGCGGCTGGAGAAGGAAAGGGAGGCCGCCCGGCGCACTCAGGACCTGGCGCAGATGGCGATGTTGCTCGCGCATGAGATCCGCAACCCCCTCGGAAGTCTGGAACTTTTCGCGGGCCTCCTGGCCGATGCCACCGAGGAGCGGCCCGTGGTCCACAAATGGGTGGAGCAGGTGCAGGCAGGATTGCGGACATTGTCCGCAACCGTGAACAATGTTCTGCAATTCCACAGCGAGCCGCGCTCGGAGCTATCGCCCGTCAACGTCGTGAGCCTGCTCACTCAAACGATGGATTTCCTTCAACCCCTGGCCCGGCAGCGCGGCATTCGAATGGACTTCAGCACCCCCGGTTCGGAGGTTCTTCTTCGTGCCGATCCGCATCGGCTGCAACAGGTGTTCGTCAATTTGGCGTTGAATGCATTTCGGGCTATGTCGGGTGGAGGCGTGCTGCGAGTCTCGGTCGAGTGCGGCGGTCCGCATGGAGAGTTGCCTGTTCGAGTCGTCTTCCGCGACCAAGGGTCCGGAATTCCGTCGCTGCATCTGGCCAGGATCTTCGAGGCGGGCTTCACCACGAGCGCCGGAAGCCCCGGCTTAGGCCTGGCGCTGGCCAAGAAGGTCGTAGAGCAACACCAGGGGAAGATCTCGGTCGAGAGCGAGGCGGATAAAGGAACAACTTTCACCTTGAGTTTTCCAAGTTCAGAGCCTCTGAACCAACCTGGTGTTCCGGAGATGCCCGCCGTTTCGCGGGTTGGAGTACTGGTGGCGTAAGCCGCATTGCCGGGCAGCGGCGAAGGACCGCCTCCGGCCAGGAGTTTTGAATGAATCGAGTTCTAGTTGTTGATGACGAGCCCTCGATGCGGGCGGCACTGGAGGCGAACTTCACGCGGCACGGGTGGGAAGTTACGACCGCCTCGGGAACGCACGAGGCGATGGAACGGTTTCGTACCTCTCCCTGTCCGCTCGTGATCACGGACATGCGCATGCCGGATGGCGACGGCCTGGGGGTGATGCAGCATGTCCGCTCCGTAGCGCCCGAAACCGCCGTCATTTTCCTGACCGCCTATGGAAACGTGCCCGAGGCTGTGTTGGCCATGCAGCAGGGAGCCTGCGATTATCTGGTCAAGCCGGTATCGTTCGAGCAACTAAGTCAGGCCGCGGCGCGCGTACTGGGCATCGCGGCCGCAAGCGCAAAAGGAACGCACGTGGAAGGAATCGTAGGCCATTCGGCACGCTTGCGCGAGCTGATCGAACGCGCTTGCCAGGTGGCCAAAAGCGATGCGGACGTTCTGATTATGGCCGAAAGCGGGACGGGCAAGGAGCTGCTCGCGCAGTTTATTCATCGCGCCAGCCCGCGGCGGCATTACCCCTTCGTCGCTGTAAACTGCGCCGCTTTCCCCGAGACCCTCTTGGAAAGCGAATTATTCGGGCACGTCCGCGGGGCGTTTACGGGAGCTGTGGCCACGCGGCCGGGCAAGTTTGAGCTCGCTTCGGGAGGGACATTGCTGCTCGATGAGATCAGCGAAATGCCGATCAGCCTGCAGCCCAAGCTGCTGCGGGTGCTTCAGGAACGTGAGGTCGACCGGTTGGGCGATACGCGCCCGCGGCGCGTCGATGTGCGGGTCATTGCCACCACGAATCGACACTTACCTTCCCTGATCGACGAAGGGAGATTTCGCGCTGACCTCTTCTACCGGCTGGATGTTGTCCCCCTCACGTTACCCCCGCTCCGCGAACGCCGCGAGGATATTTCCGATCTGGTCGAACATTTCATACGAAAATATGCGCCGCCGCAGCGCGCTATGCGTTTTACCGACGAGCTTCTCCGGCACCTGCAGGAGTACGACTGGCCGGGAAATGTTAGAGAGCTCGAAAATGTGGTGCGGCGAATTCTGGTCCTGTCGCGCCATCCGGTGGCGGGCCTCGAGGTCCTGGAGGGCAAGGACGTAACAGAAAAGAGCCCAGCCCCCGCCCGATTGCCGGCTCAGGGTGTGACGTTACGAGACATGGAAAGGCAACTCCTGGAGAGAACTCTCGAGGCGACAGGGGGCAACCGGACTCGCGCGGCCGAGATCCTGGGGGTCAGTCTTCGGACGGTGCGCAACAAAATCCGCGAGTTCGGACTCCCACCCAGGAGGTCGTCATGAGCCGGATGGAGCAGCTCAGCCAGTATTTGGACATGGCGGCATTTCGGCAAAAGCTGATTGCGAGCAACCTGGCCAATGTCGATACGCCAGGTTATCGAACACGCGACATTAATTTTGAGGGCGAGATGCGGCGCGCCCTCGAGCAAGCCGGGCCTACGACTCCGAAACCCCGGGTATTTGAGGTTTCAGGTCTGATAGAGCGCCCGGACGGGAATAACGTCAACATGGAACGCGAGGGACTTCTGCTGGCGAGCACGCAGTTGCAATTTCGTCTGGGAGTGGAACTGCTGCGGCAGGAGTTCCAGCGGATATCCGCTGCGGTCAAAGAAGGGAGCTAGCAAAATGAACCTCTTGGGAGTTCTGGATATCAGCGGGTCGGCGCTCACAGCCGAGCGGCAACGAGCAGAAGTGCTGGCCAGTAATCTGGCCAACGCACAGACGACTCGAACGGCGAAGGGAGGACCCTACCGCCGGCAAATGGTCGTCTTTAAAGCGCAGCAGGCCGGTAACAATCGATTTGCCGGCGTCCTGTCAGGGTTCAGCGATCGATACGCCCAGGGAGTGGAGGTGACGCGCGTAGTGGCTGATCCCACGCCTCCCGTGCAGCGCTACGAGCCGGGGCATCCGGACGCGGACAGTCAAGGGTACGTGTCTTACCCCGCCATCAACCCTATCGAGGAAATGGTGAACCTGATGGGAGCGGCTCGTTCGTATGAGGTCAATATCGCCGCAGTGCAAGCGACCAAGAACATGATCAGCGCGTCGCTTTCGATCCTAAGCTAATCGGGGGTGAGCAATGGGCAGTCCGATCTCAGGGATTCCGCAGCTTGGCCAGGCTACCGCCGTAGTCGAACCAGGGAAGGCGGCCGGCGAGGGATCGAGTTTTGCTTCCCAGCTCCAGTCGGCATTTGACCACATCGAAAAGCTCCACGCTGACGCCGACCAACAGATCGCGGGGCTAGTGAGCGGGCAAGGTGAGGATATCCATAAGGTTATGATTGCGGTCGAGAAAGCAAATCTCTCCTTCAAGCTCATGATGCAAGTCCGCAATAAGATCGTCCAGGCGTATCGTGACGTCTCAGGAACGCCGTTTTGAAAGGTGAGGTATGGCGTTGCGCCCAAACGAGGCTTTCGATCAGATTCAGAAATACCTGCGGGGACTGAGTCGGAAGCAGCAAATCACGCTGGCAGGCGGAACGGCTCTGGTAGCCGTAAGCCTTGTGGGGTTCGTGTTGCTGATCGGCAGGGCCGATATGAAACCGCTCTACTCGGGGCTGCAGCCGGAGGAAGCGCAATTCATCGCGCGAACGCTGGCCGCTGAGAATATTCCCTATGAAATCTCGAACGATGCGACGAGCTTGAGGGTTCCCGGCAACAGGGTTGATGCGGTGCGGCTGGAACTGTCTTCACAGGGATTGCCGCAAACCGGAAGGTTGGGCCTGGAGCTTTTCGACAAACCCAATTGGGCAGGAAGCGACTTTGCAGAGCAGGTGAACTACCAGAGGGCGCTCGAAGGAGAACTGGAACGAACCATCCGGGCGATTCGGCAAGTGCAGTCTGCGCGAGTCCACCTGGTGATGCCTCACGACTCGCTTTTCAGCGAGCGCGAACGCGAGGCCAAGGGGTCCGTGGTGGTCAAGTTACGCGAGGGCAGGCTGGCGGATAGCGCCATCCGGTCGATAACTTACCTGGTGGCCAGCGCGGTGGATAACCTCCGGCCGGAAAACGTTACAGTGATTGACGCCGACGGCAACATCCCAATCCTGTCGGGAAGGCACGCACAAGGCATGGACCACGATGAAGTTGAGGCGATGGAAAGCCGCTTGTCTGAGAAACTGGTTTCAACCTTGACACCCCTGGTGGGGCGCGAGGGCGTCAGGGCCAGTGTCACCGTAGAGTATGACCTGGCGAGCAGCGAGAGCACGCAGGAGACCTACGATCCGAATGGTTCGGTGGTGTTGACGTCACAGGTTTCCCAGGATCAATCGGCGGATTCGGACCCGCAAGGAATTCCCGGCACGCCCAGCAACGCGCCCGACTCGAGCGCCAAAGGAGCTGCCGCGGCGGCGGCGGACAGCACGCCCGAGGAAGCAGGACAGCGGAGTGAAAGCAAGACATACGCTGTTAGCAAGGCGGTCCGCCATGTGGTTCAGCCCTCGGGAGCGATCAAGAAGATCGGCGCCGCGATCCTGGTGGATGACGCGCTCGAGACCAAATCCGAAGGCGGCGCGAAGTCGGAGAGCCGTCGCAAAAGATCGCCGGAGGAAATGAAGCAGATCGAAGAGCTGGCGAAGGCGGCGATTGGCCTCGATTCCGCCCGGGGCGATCACCTGTCCGTCGAAAATATTTCGTTCGCCGCGATTGCTCCCGGCCCGCCGCCCAACCTGACGGAGCGCGTTGCTCCGCTTGTGCAGGAATGGATGTGGGTAATCCGTTACGCAGGCTTGGCGGCTTTGTTCCTGTTGATCTACCTCATGGTCCTGCGGCCCGTAAAGCGCCAGATCGTGGCCGCTCTGGCAGTTCAACCGCAACTTCGCGCGGGGACCCGGCAGCAAAAGGCCTTGGGCAAGGGGGAGACACCGCAAAGTGAGTTAGCCGCAGAAGCGGGGGCAGGCGAGGGAGCAGGCGAGCTGACCGGAATCAATGCGGAAGTCAAGAAAACAGTGGTGCTCAAGAACCAGTTGGTGGAAAGAATCAAGAAGGATCCTGAGGCCGCAAGCCGGCTGATTCAAAACTGGGTCCGGCAAGGTGAGGTTGAGGCATGACCGAAGCTCTTTCCGTGGCAGGGCCGGAAGTAAGCCACCGGGGCCGGTCGCACCCTGACGGTCCAGGCCTGACAGGAGTTCGCAAGGCCGCAATACTGCTTGTGCTTCTGGGGGATGACGTGGCCAGCGAGGTGTTCCGGCGCCTGGACATACAAGAGGTCCAGCGGCTTACGTCCGAAATCTCGCAACTCTCTTCGATCTCATCCGACATGGCAGCTCACGTCCTCCAGGAATACCAACGGTTGTCGTTGACTCAGGACTATCTCGTCCAAGGCGGGCAGGAGTATGCCACCCAATTATTGGTAAAGGCATTCGGAAAGGAAGGCGCGAATAGCCTGCTTGCACAGGTGATGCAGGCGCAGGAG
Source organism: Terriglobia bacterium (assembly GCA_049508935.1). Taxonomy (GTDB): domain Bacteria; phylum Acidobacteriota; class Terriglobia; order UBA7540; family UBA7540; genus CAVROP01. Next base: position 7,406 of record JBELAJ010000051.1, read on the forward strand.
GCCAACGCAACGAGTTTTGACGCGCTGCGGAAGGCGGATCCGGAGCAACTGGCGAAGTTTGTGGAAGGCGAGCACCCTCAGACGGTCGCGCTGTTGCTCGCTCATCTGGGGGCTCGCACCTCTACTTCCGTGCTCGTGTTGTTGCCTGAAAAACTGCGCGCCGAGGCTGTCCGGCGGCTGGCGGTGATGCAACAATTCTCTACTGAAATGGTGAAGCGAATCTCGGCGGTGCTGCACAAGAAACTGGCCTCGGTGGGCGAGCAGAGCCGGCGGGCCTACGGAGGCGTAAGTGCGGTCGCCGAGATGCTCAATAATGTCGACCGGAAATACAGCGATCAGATCCTCTCCAGTATTGAGCAGCAAGATCCAAAACTGTCGCTGGCCATCCGAGATCTGATGTTTGCTTTTGAAGACCTGAGCACTGTTCCGGAGGCCGCCATCCGCGAGGTATTGGGTCAGGCAGATAAGAAGACATTAGCGACTGCCCTGAAGGGTGCGTCCGAGGACTTGAAAAACCATTTCTACAAATCCATGTCTTCGCGCGCGGTAGAAATGTTAAAGGAGGACATCGAGGCTCTGGGGCCGGTTCGTTCCAGTCAAGTTCGGCAAGCGCAACAAGAAATTGTGAATCTGGCGCGTAAGCTCGAGACCGACGGCAAGATTACCTTGAAGAGCAGCGGAGAAGACGCCTATGTGGTCTAGGCCCCAGCTTGCAGTAGAGGAAGTTGTTCCGGCCTCAGTTCAGCCTTTTGTGTATCGCGCGGTGCTGGAGGCGATGGGTGAAGGAGGGGAGCAAGGCGACGGCGACGGAAATCCGACTGGCTCAAATCCCAATGCTGCCTCACAAGCGGGGCGTGAATCGAGGCCATCTCAAATAACCACCGTCAGCGAGGACGGGGCGCGAGCGAGGGAGGGGCAGGCGCGCGCCGTCGGGATCAGGGACGGCGAGGCGCAAGCCCGGTCCAGGTATGAGCGTGAGCTTGCCGCGGAACGCCGGGCCGTGTCCACGGCGGTAGAAGATTTTGCGCGCGATCGCGAGAATTACTTCAGCCATGTGGAGGCCGAAGTGGTCAAGCTCGCCATCGGGATCGCGCGTAAAATCCTGCACCGGGAGGTGCAGGTTGACCCGTTATTATTGGCCGGGGTGGTGCGCGTGGCGCTCGATAAGATCGCCGCCGGCACCAGCGTGCGTTTGCGAGTGCATCCCGATCATGTTTATGCCTGGCACGACTTCTTTTCGAACCAGCAGGAGCATCGCGTCGTTCCGGAGTTGCTGGGCGACGCAACCCTCGGGATGGGACAATCTGTTTTGGAGACGGCCTTGGGGACCACGGAACTGACCTTGGAGGCTCAACTGGCGGAGATTGAACGAGGATTTTTCGACTTGCTGGCTCAACGCCCGGTGACGACCTGATGGACGCTGCGAAGCAACTAGCACCCTATTTCCAGTACCTCGATTTGTGCTCTACGGCGCGATGGTTTGGCCGGGTCACCAAAGCAATCGGCTATCTCGTCGAATCCGAAGGCCCTTTCTGTTCTGTCGGTGAGTGTTGCGAGATTGCGGATTCCGAAGGGCACGTCGCCCCCGGTGAGGTTATCGGATTCCGGGGACCCAATGTGCTCTCGATGCCCTTGGACAGGCTGGGTGGGATACGCTATGGCGACCGGATCATGACCTGGGGCGCGCAGCCCAGCATCCGCGTAGGTGAGGAATTGCTGGGCCGAGTCATTGACGCTGTGGGGAAACCCCTCGATTCACTTCCCGATTATCGCGCCCGCGACCATCAACCACTGCATGGTTTCGGGCCTGCCCCTCTCGAGCGACAGCCCATCCAGGAGGCGCTGGCCACGGGCATTAGGGCTATCGATGGCTTTCTCACCTGCGGCCGAGGGCAAAGGCTGGGGATTTTTGGCGGCAGCGGCGTCGGCAAAAGCACCTTGGTGGGGATGATGACTCGCGGCAACGCGGCCGACCTCGCGGTGCTGGCGCTGGTGGGCGAACGCGGGCGTGAGGTGCGGGAGTTTCTGGAGGGCACACTGGGAATGGAGGGGCGCAAACGCTCAGTGGTTGTGGTCTCGACCTCCGATCAGTCTCCGTTGCTGCGCATTCGAGCGGCCCTGACCGCGACCGCCGTGGCGGAGTACTTCTGCGCCCGCGGCAAACAAGTGCTGTTGGTGGTCGATTCGTTGACTCGATTTGCGATGGCGCAACGAGAAATCGGGCTGGCAGCAGGCGAGCCCCCCACCGCGAAGGGTTATACGCCCTCGGTTTTTAGTCTCCTCGCCCAGTTGATCGAACGCGCCGGGCGCTTCAATGGAGGCAGCATCACTGCCTTCTATACGGTTTTGATGGAAGGGGACGACCAGCTTGACCCGCTGGTTGATTCCATCCGGGCGCTCGTAGACGGCCACATCGTGCTCGACCGGCGACTCACCTCGCAGGCCCATTTTCCGCCCATCGGGATTCTGGACAGCCTTAGCCGTCTCATGCCCGCCGTCAGCTCACGCGCTCACCTGGACAAGGCCAGCCGGCTGCGTCGCCTGGCCGCCGCCTATGCTGCTTCCGAAGATACAATCCGAGTGGGTGCTTATCAAAAAGGTCTCGACCCAATTCTCGACCAAGCCTTGGCGATTATGCCGGCGTTGACCTCATTTCTTCAGCAGCGCCCGGACGAGAGAGCTCCTTTTGACCAGACCGTTTCGGCCTTGCAAGCCATTCCAGCCTAGTAGGTTCCATTATGGCATTTCGTTTTCCTCTGAAAGCCCTCCAACGTTTGCGCGCCATTTATGAACGGCGCGAAGGGCAGCGTCTCGCAGCCCTCACACTCCAACTATTCACCGCTCAAAAGCAGCTCGCCGCCCTGAAGCAGGGGCAAATCGAAGAGGCCGGATCGCTATCCAAGAACCTTCAATCAGGAATGACAGGAGCCGAAGTTCAATTTCAGGTTGTCTGTTCGGCTGCGCGCCTCAGGCGAATCAGGCTGGTTGGCCAACTGGTCGAGAGCCTGAGCCGGCAACGCCAAGGGCAACTGACTGAATACCGGCAAGCGCGACAAAACCTGGAGGTCATTACGCGCCTCTACGAACGACAGCTTGCCGCGTATCGACGTACTCAGGCGCGCCGCGAACATCAGCAAGCCACCGACATGTTCCTCATTCGTTTCCAACCTCCGAATGACGGTCAGTAGTTGCCTGGAGACTCGGCAAAACTTTCCGCCGGTGAACTCCCCGCAGAGCTTTCCTGCCACCTTACCTTTCTCCCATCCTGCTCCCGAAACCCGTTGAGGAAGCGGAAGATCGCGACCACCTTGGGCAGTTCTCCGGTTCGAGTCAGGTTTGGACCGGCGGATGCTCCATTGGAGGTGCCCACCAGGGGCAAAAACAATGGGAGTTCTCGCCGCCAATATGGTGAATGCAGAAGGCCAAGCCGGAGCCGCCATCATCACGCGAGCAGCCTCGAAGACGCAAACGAACGGGGATTTTGCAACCGAACTTAGTGGTAGGCTTGCATTCGACTCCGGCCCGACTGACCCGACACAGATCACCGTGCCCGAAGGAGCGTCGGGGACAGAGAAGCCGTTCAAGGACGGGAAGCCGCGCCACGAGGCTACGGTCCACTCGACGGGTTCGCCGGACGCGGCTTCGTCATCAGGTTCCGTCCTTGCAACGACCACGCCAAAGGGCGACGCCCGATCCAGTGCGACTCGCAACCCAACGTCGACCTTTCACCTCAACTCAACCCTGCCTGCGCTTCCTGCAGAACACGGGCTACAAGCCCCTTCCGCGGTTGCTGTCGCGCCGAAAAAGACCAGTTCGAACTTGCCGCCATCACTCCCCGCCCAGGACCTTGCAACGCCGCAAGAACAGCCCGCATCGCCCGGACATCCAAAACCGGCATCGGCAGATTATGAAGTACCCTACGAGTCCAGTTCGCCCTTCTTACCATCTCGCCCCACCCAGGATTCCGACGTACTTCAACAACGGCCCGCTGTCACAAAGACAGTATTGGAGCTGCCCGCCGCCGTAAGTTCGACGAATTCGAGCCGCCTGAGCAAAAGTCAACAGCCCGCGGAAGTGGATACGCCTGCACAGTGCCCCGATGTAGCCACGCAGTTTGGACCGCCGCACCCCCCCGGCGGCGCCACTCGCAAATCCGAGGCCTCTCAATCCAAAAGCTCGAACGAGGTCGCCATAAGCCCTGCGATGCCGGCTGTCATCGCCTCACCGCTGCAACCACCTAGCTGGGCGCTCACAAATGCGCCCGAACAGCACAACCCCATTGATGTTGCAAGACCCGCAGGGGATCAGAGTTACGTCGCTCACGGAACGAACCTGAGCAAGTCGAGCGAAGGAGCTGAAGGTACTGCATCGGCGACACTTTCTCCGTCGCAGAATGCTATGACACAGGCGGAGCCGCTGGTACGCTCCACTTGCGCCGCAACCGCGGTCGCCTCTCCGTCGCAGAACGCTATGACGGAGCCGGAACCGTTGGCACCTTCCAGTTACCCCACAACCGCGGACGCCTCGAATATAAGGTCCAGAGCATTTGCTGCTGACGCCATAAGCCCTGGTCGGACCGATGCTCTCGACGCGCCAAGCGTGAACCGCTTGAGTAATGGACAGCGAAGCGTGCCGGCGGAGACAGCCTCCTCGTCGCCCGATGTAACGCCGCCATCACAAGCTCAAGCCTTGATAGGCGGAGTGAACCCGGTTGGCACGAAAGGCTCCAGCCGCCCAGACGATACGTCCGCTAGTTTGGCGATCAAGACTGCAACGTCGCTGCGGAGCCCAACAACAGAGTCAAAACTGCAGAATGCCTCCAGCCTCGATAGTCTCAAATCTGCGGCACCCCTGGAGAATGGCTCGATAACATCCGCAGCCAACCAGGGAGAGCCCATGGACGCAAATCCGGCAATGGGCCCGCTCAAAACAGCCTGGGGCATCGCGTCGAAACAAGCGGAGGCAGATTTTGCCGGGGGATTGAATCTCTCTCGAGATCCGTCCGCGACAGTAATAGCGTCGCGTTTGGGCGGCACGAGCACGGAGTCGCGGAATGCGGGCACTCAACCGACACTCACGAGCCCGCACGATGGCACACGCTCCGTTGTAGCGCAAGCGCCAACCCAGCAGCCTGCTACGCATCCGGAGGCACAAGCTCCTTCCAGCGCTCCCCAGTCAGCCGCGCCCCAACAGGTGGCCAGCAACGGCGAGTCGGCTCCAGGCACGTACGACCCTGTAGCCCCTAGCGATGACGAGCCAATGATTCTCTCCTCCGTGCCGGACTATTCGCTCGCGCCGGAATCTGGATTGACCAACGCACCGTCTTCCCTCGCGGGGTACGAACCTGCGAGTCCGGGTCGAACCAAGAACCCTCAGGAAGTAAGTAACACTGCGCCAGGGACCAGCAGCGATGCTTCGCCAATTCCCATGCCAGATGCCTTCGCGCCCGCTCCCGCCCAAAGCGAAGACAGTCAAGCAGCGCTTTCAGCCCGAGACAAGCGGCAGTCGGAAGCATCCGGCCATAAGAGCGATACCGGGACAGTTCCGGACCTGGCGAAAGCAGCAGACGCAAACCCCGGCTTGTCTAAGACAAGGGCCGATTCACCTGCTGCGCCGCAACTCGGCTTACAGGCGCCGGCTCAAACGGGCCGCGCGGCTGTGCAGGCTACGGGAGCTCCGCCGGACCGCGCTGATTCTGCCGGCGCGAGTCTTTCCGCCGGCTACGAGCCGGCCTTCCACGGGGCTGTGAGTTCCGCGCGTCTCACACAGCAAGCCGGGAGTGCGGAAATGCAAGTCAGGCTGCGCAGCGAAGCGCTTGGCCCGATCGACGTTCATACCGTAGTCAAGGGGAGTGATATTGGCGCGTCTATTCGCGTGGAAGGCCGCGATACTCAGGTGATGATGGCCAACGAAATCTCCCGTCTGGAGCAGGCTCTGAGCGAGCGAAGTCTTCGCGTGCAGCGCCTGGACGTTCTCCAGGGCAATGTGTCAGGAAACCAGTCGGGGGGAACAGGGCACGGCAACTACCACGGAAATCCGTCGCAACCCCGGCCTGGCTCTGCAAGCCATTTCGTGGTCGAGGCGTATCCAACTTTACCCGAGACTCCGCCGGTTTATGATGAGGGATCGCTCGGATTATCAACGACTCGAATCAATCTACGCGTTTGAAGGAGTGGCGAGTTTCCCTCGCCTAAAGAAACGAAGGAGTGATGAACATATGAACGTAATCAATACTCTTGGTCTCAGACCCATGGATTCCACGACTGCGTCCTCGGGATCCACAAGTTCTACGCAAAGCTCAACAAGTTCAGTCAGCAACGATCTGAGCACCAGCTCATTCATGACACTATTGTCGGCTGAACTTCAAAACCAGGATCCTACTCAACCCGTGGATCCTACCGCGTTTGTCAGCCAGCTTGCCCAACTCTCCGAACTACAGTCGGTAACGCAGATTCAGACGTCAGTCAGCCAGATTGCTACTTTGATGGCGGGGAGTCAAGCCTCGGCAGCCAGCGGCAGCACGTCAAGCTGATCTTGGGCGGCAGAAGCTGTCTCGAGCAGGCCGGACACCTGGCGTATAGCGATTCCGGAAACATAGGAAGGCCTGCGTGAAAAGCGGCGATGCATCGCCTAAACAGTTTTCGACTAATTAAATCTAGAGGAGGAACGTCATGGGATCTTTTTCAACTTCATTGTCGGGTGTCGAGGCAGCTTCACAGGACTTGGCCGTCATTTCTAACAACCTCGCCAACCTCGATACCACCGGTTACAAAGATCAAGAGGCAAACTTTCAAGACTTCTTTTATCAAATGTTAGGTACGGACGGCGCAGGCGATCCCACTCAAATCGGCGCCGGCAGCGTGATCGAATCAGTGACCTCATCGCTCACCCAAGGCACTATTAGCAGCACAGGTGTCTCAACCGACATGGCCATTCAAGGGGATGGCTTCTTTGTCGTGCAGGATGGCGCATCGACGCTCTATACGCGAGCGGGCGACTTTTCTCAGAATAACCCTGGGTTCCTCGTAACCAGTGACGGCGGGTACGTGCTTGGCTATCCCGCCGTCAATGGAGTGATCAGCCCTTCTCAAACGCTTGCTCCTCTTCAAATCGCCAGCGGCCAAATCTGCGCCCCGAACGCCACCTCCAACGTCGAACTGACCATGAATTTGGATGCCTCGGCCGCAACGGCAAGCACGGCCGGGACAGAGGCAACCGGGACGCTCACCGTGACAGCAAATGCCACCGCCGGCCAGACCGTCACTATTGGAGGTACGACCTACACTTTCGAAACCACGCTCGGCAGTACACCCGACGAGGTTCAAATCGATCCAACCTCCGCGGCCAATACCCTCACCAACTTGGCCGACGCAATCAACGGCACCGGCGCAGCAGGCACAAATTACACCACGGGAACGACCGCAAACACTTCCGTTACCGCCACTGCGGGAACAGGTACCCTCACCCTAACAGCCGCGCAAGCCGGAACTGCGGGCGACAGCATCGCCACGACGGCCACGTGGGGTACATTTGGCGGAACAACGCTTTCAGGAGGGACAGCGGGATCGGACAGCGGCACAGCCGCCACCGGCACGCTCACAGCGACGGCAAATGCCACCGCCGGCCAAACCGTAACCATCGGCGGCACGACCTATACTTTCGAAACCACGCTCGGCAGTACGCCGGACGAAGTTCAAATCGATCCAACCTCGGCGGCCAATACCCTCACCAACTTGGCCGACGCCATCGACGGTACCGGCACAGCCGGCACCAATTACACTTCGGGAACAACTGCCAATTCCTCCGTGAGCGCAACCGCAAGCGGATCGACTCTGACGTTAACGGCCTCCCAGACAGGGACGAGCGGCAACACTACCGCCACCACCTCGACCTGGGGCTCGTTTGGCGCGGGCACGTTGACAGGCGGAACGGCAGCAGCCTCGAGCGGCTCCGCAGATGGCACCTTCGCGGAGCCCGTCGTCGTCTATGATTCACTTGGCAACAGCCACACTCTCACCTTCACTTTCACCGAGACCGCCTCAAACACCTGGAGCTACAACATCACGATTCCGGCTGCGGACGTGGGGCAAACCGGTTCACCGGTGTCTGTCAAAACGGGCACATTGCAATTTGACGCCAGCGGGAATTTGACCTCGCCGAGCGCCAATGTGACCGGCATCAATGTTACAGGGCTGGCAGATGGTGCTAAGGGCTTAAGCCTCACCTGGCAACTTTTTAGCCCGACCACAAACTCACCCGACATCACACAGGTGGCCGGTCAGTCCAACGTCTCTAGCGCCATGCAGGACGGGTACACGAGCGGCGCTCTCCAGTTCTTCACCATCAACGCTGACGGAACCATCCAAGGGGTATTTTCGAACGGCCAGACCCTCACGCTGGGGCAAGTCGCATTGGCCACTTTCCAAAACACGCAAGGCTTGCAGCTCCAAGGGTCCAATATGTTGCTTGCCACACCTGCTGCCGGGATTCCCAGCATTGGCGCACCTGGTTCTGGCGGAGCCGGCACGATTGTCGGTCAATCGCTCGAAGCCTCGAATGTCGATATGACCACAGAGCTTTCGAACCTGATCGTGGCGGAGCGTGATTACCAGTCCAATGCCCGCGCCATATCAACCGCCGATCAGATGCTCAATTATGTGCTCACGATGCAGCCATAGTGAGCGTTTCTGACTGATCGTTAACGTGAACGGTAAGAGCTTTAAGCCTGATTCTCTGGGGTCCGCACTTTGGAGAGCGACCGCCAAGAGCGGACCCCAGCGTAGTTCTAAGAATCGTCCCATTAGATTCTTCTCATAGCAGAATGAGAACGACTCGAGATCTATAAGGGCGGCGGAAAAATCCCTCCCCCGCCTCCCGAGAACTCCCGCATAGACAACCACTTCCCGCCGCCGCGCGGGCGCGCCCCGTCTTCCTCTGCACTCTGAGAGTTTTTGGCGCGCCACTTGCTCCCGAGTATATCGCTATGGATGAGACGCCTAATGAGGAAGTGGAAGCAGGCAAGGCGCCCGGCAAGAAGTGGCGCACGGTAGTGGTAGCGGCAGGACTCCTTGTTTCCCTCGCGGCTGGCGCTGGGTATTTTTTGCTTCATCGCTCCGCCTCCAAAGCAATAGCAAAGCCCAAGGTGGAACCGACAGCGAAATCCGTCATGCACCTCGACCCATTTGTGGTGAATCTTGCGGACGCGGAAGGCGACCGGTTCCTTCGCGTCGGAATTGATCTGGGACTCGACCGGGAGGCGAAGGAGGGAGGGCACCCCGATCAAGCAGCCATGTTGCTTGCTCGCACCCGCGACACGATATTGTCGATTTTAACTACCTGCAATGCCGAGGCCCTGGTTTCTACGAACGGCAAGGCGGTCCTCAAGGAGCGGTTGACCACCGCCCTTCGCGAGCGTGCACCGGAACTGGGCGTGCGTGAGATTTACTTCACCGAGTTCCTCGTGCAACGGTAAAACCATGGAACCCAGCCGGACCGAAACTCCTGTCGACCAGCTGCCCGGCGCCGAGGCCGCATGGAACCATGTCAAGGGACTCTTGTGCAGGCTCAGCGTTGAGATCCCGATCCAGCATTTTAACGTAAGGCAACTCCTGGACCTGGCGCCGGGCGCCATCCTGGATACCCACTACGAGGAAGGATCACACGTACCGGTAATTGTGAACGGACAACTGATCGCTCGAGGGGAATTCGACGTGGTGGAAGAGACATTGGCCATTCGGCTGACGGAACTTGTTTCCTGAAGCCGAAGTTGCGAAAGCGACCCGTGCGACGTCTTGCGCTGAGCGCTTCGCTTCTCCCGTGCCAACCCTGCGGCGCGAGCACGGAACCGACAACCCTTCGTGACAGCGGCGAGACGGCCGCAGCCCGAAGGAGGATGAAAGGATATTCCCATTGGGAGAAGGCAGCATGAGTCCAGCCAGTCGTGAGAGTTTCTGGTCCGCCGCGGGAAGCCTGTTCACTGTCCTCGCAACACGCGTCCGGAAGAGCCTTGATGGGCGCCGTTCGGCCCGCCGACTGCGGTTGTCGGAAACTCTTTCGCTGGGAGAGAAGAGGTTCCTGGCCGTCGTGCAGTTCCAGCAGCAGGAATTTTTGGTTGGGGGAACCGGAAGCTCCATCGCTCTTCTGGCCAAACTGAACGGGCCAGAGGCGCCGGAGAAACATCAAGACGCACAGCACGTGGGCGTTTAGATATCTGAATCTCAGGTCGGAGTTGACAGCCACGTCTATGTTAAGGAAAGTCCTCATAACCGTGCTGGTGATGGGAGGGTTGAGCGCTAAGGCGTTGGGCGCTCCCCTTCCTCAACAGACCAAGGGTTTGGGCATACCGGGTCTTGAAAACGTGGGACACTCTGCTCCCTGGACGATCCTCATCCTACTCACGCTGCTAACGGTTCTGCCCGCCATACTGCTGGCGATGACGCCCTTTGTGAGGCTGCTGGTGGTGTTTCACTTTCTCCGCCAGGCGCTGGGCACTCAAACCACGCCCACCAACCAGACGCTCATTGGCCTTTCCCTCTTCCTGACGTATTTCATTATCCAGCCTGTGGTCCTGGATGTTTACAAGGTCGCCGCCGTTCCGCTCCAGAAGGGAACCGTGGATGCGCTCCAAGCTGTTGAACTCGGCTCCGATCCAGTGCGGCGATTCATGCTCAAGTACGCGCGCGAGAAAGATCTGGCGTTGTTTGTTGAGATAGGCAAGATACCCCGCCCGCGCCAGCCGGAAGACCTTCCCATGCGCGTGGTCATTCCGGCTTACATCCTCTCGGAACTTAAGGCGGGGTTTCAAATTGGAATGGTGTTGTTCCTGCCGTTCCTGGTCATCGACCTGGTGGTAGCGTCCGTCACCACCTCGGTAGGTATGCTCCAGCTGCCTCCGGTGATGATTTCGACGCCGCTCAAAATACTACTGTTTGTGATGGTCGACGGCTGGAATCTGGTAGTCGGTTCATTGATGAAAAGTTTTTCCTGAGGGGTAACGATGTCGGCAGAGATGGCGGTTGAACTCGCTCGCAAGACCATGGAGACTGCGTTTCTATTGTGCGCTCCAATTCTGCTGGTGGCGACTGTTGTGGGGCTGCTCATCAGCCTTATACAAGTTATGACCTCCGTCCAGGACATGACATTGTCGACTGTCCCCAGATTGTTCGCCGTGGGACTCGCCACGTTTCTGCTTCTCCCCTGGTCGCTGCGGGTGGTGACGAGGTTCACCCTTGAAGTCTTGACTGATTTCCGGCGTTTTTTGGGATAAGGAAGGCGTGGAAGTGGGTACAGGATTGGAACAGGTGATAGCCCAGGCGGTATTTGTTGGCGTGCGCGTCGGCATGGTGATGGTCTTCGCCCCGTTCTTCGGTAGCTTGGGCATCCCGGCGCGCGTCAAATTGGGACTGACGGTGGCCCTGACCGCGCTGCTCTATCCTGTCTATGCGCCGCGTTCGATCGATCTTGCCAACCTCAACTGGTGCAAAGTCGTCGGCGGCGAGGTCATTGTGGGCTTGCTACTCGGCCTGACGTTGACTTTCGTCGTCGAGGGAGCGGAATTAGCCGGGCAAATCCTAGGATTCCAACTGGGTTACTCCCTGGTGAACGTGATCGACCCTCAAACCCAGGTGGACACGCCGGTTCTCTCCGTATTCCACCAGAGCATCGTCGTGCTGCTGTTTTTGCAACTCGGCGTGCACCGCTGGTTGTTGCGAGGTTTGGCGAAGAGCTTCGAGTATTTGCCACCCGGAGTCGCCACCGCTACCCCTGCCGCCACTGAGGGACTGATTCACGCGGCCGGCGCCATGCTGGTGATCGGGGTTCAAATTGCCGCGCCCGCGCTCAGCGCTACCTTGCTCGCCGACATCATTTTGGGACTGATCGGCAAGGCCTCGGCCCAACTTCCGGTCATGTTCATTGGACTCTCCGTCAAGGCTTTGGTGGGTTTCCTGGTGCTCATGGGCTCACTCCGGTACTGGCCGGTTTTGATGGACAGGTATTTCGTTCGCGCCCTCCAGACGGCGGAGCATTTGTTACACCTCGCGCGGTAGGCATGCGGAGGCACCGCAAGGCTGTCCAAGAGCGGCCGCAAGGCACGACTTACTTTATGGTTCGATGAAGGCGTTTTGCCGTGGCAGATGAGAGCAAAACTGAACAAGCAACACCGAGGCGACGCGATAAGGCCCGCGAGAAGGGCCAGGTGGCGCGCAGCCGCGAATTGCCTTCCGCCTTGGCGCTTCTCACCGTGACGTTTCTGGTGTGGTGGCAGGCGGAAGTCTGGAAGCTCCAATGGCGTGAGTTTCTGGCTCACAGTCTGCCTCTGCCTTCGGATGACCTGAAAGCCTATGTAACGCTCTTGCAGCGTACGGCCATGCTGACCATTCGTTGGGCCGCGCCGCCCATGCTGATGAGCTGGCTGATCGCTGCCGGCGGAAACGTGGCGCAAGGGGGCTTTGTTTTTGCGCCCGCGGCGTTGGAGCTAAAACCGGAGAAGCTGAACCCGGCGTCAAATCTGGGCAAGCTTCTTTCACTGAACTCTCTGCGGGGACTTCTGAAGTCTCTCCTGCCCGCCGCGTATTTGGTGCACCTCGGTGTGACCCTGATTACCGCTCAATGGGACAAGATCTTGAGGTCTTGTTTTCTGACACCGCGCGCCGCCTCGGGCTGGATTTTTGAGCTTGCCTTCGGAATGGCGTGGAAAGCCGGATTGGTGTTCGCGGTTTGGTTTATGTTCGACTACCTCCTGGAGCGATTGAACTTTGAACGCCAACTGCGCATGAGCCGGCAGGAGATCCGCGAAGAGGCCAAAGAAACAGAAGGCCATCCGCAGATCCGCTCACGCGTGCGCCGCCTGCAACGCCAGATGCGCAAACGGCGCATGCTGAAGGATGTGTCGCGCGCCACCGTAGTGGTGACCAATCCTACGGAGTACGCCGTGGCCCTTGAGTACCGCCCTGAAGAAATGCCGGCTCCGATGGTGGTGGCCAAAGGCCGGAATCTGCTCGCCCAGCGCATCAAGCGGGAAGCCAATTGGCATGGGATTCCAATCATTGAGAATCCCCCTCTCGCCCAGGCACTCTATCGCACCGTAGAGATTGGACAAGCCATTCCAGCCAAACTCTATGCGGCCGTGGCAGAGATCTTGGCCTTTATCTACCGCCTCCAGGGACGAACGCGCACTCCACAAACAAGGAAATAAGAAATAAGGATGCCCGCAACCTCCAAACCGAACCCGCAACGCGATAAGTCGGCCACCGACTGGATCGTGCCCGCCGCCGCGGTGGCCACAGTCTTCGTCATGCTGGTTCCCGTTCCCTCCTTTGTGCTGGATATTCTGCTCTCGCTGAGCATCTCCGCCTCGGTGCTCGTTCTCCTGACATCCATGTACATTCTGCAGCCGGTTGAATTCTCCGTCTTCCCTTCCCTGCTGCTGCTGCTCACGTTGTTTCGATTGTCGCTCAACTTGGCCAGCAGCCGCCGCATTCTGCTGCACGGGAATGAAGGCTCGGCGGCCGCCGGACATGTCATCGAGGCGTTCGGTCAATTCGTGGTGGGAGGCAATTACGTTGTCGGTTTTGTTTTGTTCCTTGCTTTGATCGCCATTCAGTACATGGTGATCAACCACGGCGCGGTACGCATCGCGGAAGTCACGGCACGGTTCACCCTCGATGCCTTACCAGGAAAACAGATGGCCATTGACGCGGATCTTGGCGCCGGGCTGATCGATGAGGTTCAGGCAAGGACGCGACGCGAACGAGTAGGCCGTGAAGCGGAATTCTACGGCGCCATGGACGGCGCGGCGCGCTTCAGCCAGCGCGATGCTTTAGCCACTATCCTTGTAACCGCCATCAACATCATCGCCGGCCTCTTGATCGGAGTGTTCCAGCTCAACATCCCTCTCAGCGAAGCGGTTCGGACCTACACCATCCTTACTGTCGGCGATGGATTGGTGACCATGATCCCATCCCTGCTGGTGTCGGTAGCAGGAGGCATGGTCGCAACACGCGCTTCCTCGGAATCGACAGTAGGGCTCGACATCGCCAGGTAGCTGTTTCCGCGGAGCCGTCCGTTATGGATTGTCTCCGGAGTAATGGTGCTATTGGCGCTGATTCCGGGACTCCCGAAGACCTCATTCTTTTTCATGGCAGCCGTGCTCATGGTCCTCGCTCGCCGGGCTTCCAAACGCCTGGAAAGCCAGCCAACAGAAGTGCTGCCCCCCTCCAAGGCCGCCACTCAGGAAAAACTTGAGGCGCTGCTTCATCTGGATGACCTGGCGTTGGAAGTGGGGTCTGGCTTGGTCTCCCTTGTCGATGAGAAGCAGGGCGGCCAGCTACTGGGGCGCATTCGAGCCCTGCGCAGGCACTTGGCTTTGCAGTTGGGTTTCATCGTTCCCTCGGTTCATATCACCGACAACTTGCAATTGAATCCTCGCGAGTATGTCGTGCGGCTGCGGGGAGTCGAGATCGCTCGCTGGGAAATGGTTCAGGAAGGCCTTCTCGCCATCAGCTCAGAAGCCTCGGCCCCGCTTTTGGAAGGAAAAGACACCTTGGAGCCGGCGTTTCAGGTGCCAGCCAAATGGATTGTGCCCAGCCGCCGCGAACGCGCTCTGGCGGCAGGCTACGCCGTGGTCGACCAGACTTCGGTGCTGGCCACGCATCTAGCGGAGCTGATCAAGCAGCACGCTCATGAATTGTTGACGCGGCAGGAATCCAAGCGTCTGTTGGACTCCCTGAGCGAAAGACAACCCAAGCTCGTCGAAGAGTTGGTGCCCAAGCTGATGAGCCTTGGGGAAGTCCAAAAGGTCCTGCAACAATTGCTGCGCGAGCAGGTTTCCATCCGCGACCTTCCCAGCATTCTCGAAACCTTGCAGGACACCGCGACGGCCACGAAAAACCCCGTGTTGTGGGTGGAAGCCGTTCGTCAGACTTTGGGCCGCTCCTTGATTCCCAATCTGCTAGGCGACGACAAGAAACTGACGGTGGTGCAGGTCGACGCCGCCGTTGAAGATCAAATCACCCAGGCGTTCGAGCCTCAGAGTTCGGCCGCTCGAGCCGGCGGACTTGAGCCGGCATTCCTCCGCAAGATCGTCGATGGCCTGCGGAGTTTTGTCGGAGAGCACATCTCGGCCAGCTCTCCCATCCTGTTGTGCAACAGTCCGGCAAGGTTTCATCTCCGACGGCTGCTGGAGCCCTTTATGCCCCGGCTAGTAGTCCTATCGCCCGCTGAGATTCCAGCCGCCGTAACCGTCCAATCCGTGGGGGTACTGCGATGAATGGTTGGTTAGCAACACATCCTCAAAGAGAGCAAGGCGGCCCGGCGCTCCGGAACGCGAAGTCGGCTTATGAAGCGTTTGGTGGCCTGAATTCAGCGGAGCGGGAGCGCCTGCTGGTCGAGCAACTTCCGCAGGTCAAGTACATCGCCAGGCGAATTCATGATCGGCTCCCGCCTCATGTCTTACTTGACGATTTGGTGCATGCGGGCATCCTGGGCCTGATCGAAGCCATTCAGCGGTTCGATCCCGCCCGTCATGTTGAACTCAAGTCCTATGCCAAACACCGCATCCACGGCGCCATACTCGACAGTCTGCGCGACTTGGACTGGAGCCCTCGCCCTCTGCGACGCAAGGCGCGTCGAATCGAGGAAGCCCAGCAGAGGTTGAGAGCCCGCCTGGGCTATTCCCCATCGGAGTCTCAACTGGCGGAAGAATTGGGCATGGGCCTCGATAAATTCCAGCACTTGCTGGGAGAGCTTCGGGGTCTCGACTTAAGAAGCCTGCGGTCCGAGACCATGGAGGAGGGTTCCGGACGTGAGATCCAGAACACCGCGCAAGCCGACGCGCCCGAGGATCCGTTCTCCCTTTGTCTGCGCTCCGAAATGAAGGGACTGTTGGCCAGAGCTGTCGAAGAACTCCCGGAGCGCGAGCGCCAATTGCTGGCACTTTACTACTATGAAGAGCTGACCATGAAGGAAGCCGGGGCGGTCCTTGGCATTGGAGAGGCGCGCGTCTCGCAATTGCACTCCGCCGCCATTGTCCGGCTGCGCGCCCGCATGTCCGAACTGCTAAGCGCGCAGAAGAACGCGGAGGAAAAGCGCGAACCCGCGCCTGAGCAAGTGTGAAACAGTCGTGCTGCGGGGCGGCCCTCGCGGGCACCCGGCGGCTATCGCCAGTGCCGTAGGGGAAGCCCCTGTGGCCGCCCGCGAGCAGCTACAGGAGTCGCCCTACAGGCCCGAGGCCACAATGGAAAAAATCCTCAACCAGGACGTTTGTGCAGAAAGCGCAAAAATCGACCTAACCACTAGATAATGCTGCACTTGTCTATGCGGCGGCAGCGTATATTCGAATTTGTTGACTACCGGATTCATGGTTGGAAAGACCATTTCAACTGGGATACCGCACTGACCGCCTCAACCCCGGTCCACTCCGAGAGACTCTGGTTGCCCGGATTGAGCGCCTACACATCCTGTACGCTCTCGTCCTGGCTTCCTAGTCCCAAACAGCACGAACCGCACCACGCGGTGCGGTTCGTGCCCAGAATCGGCGACTAAGGCAGTGATCCAGCCTTTGGGAGGCGCGATGGATGCACAGGTTTGCATCGGGATAACTCGCGAGTTCAAGCTAAGGCATGCCGTTCTAATTTACGGCGATGGTTCAGGAGCGTTCTGCACGCTGCATAAGGTGCGAACTGAAGGCGGAGCGACACCCTATCTTGAGCCCGCGCAACCTCTCACCACCGCGTTCCTGCGTAAATTAGCCGAAGGCTTGGGAAGACGCATGGCGCCAGAAGTATTGCCAGAGAACGTTCTTGCCAGAACGTCGGATTTGATCGTCTGGTGGAGCCGGGCGAGCCGTCGGGCGATGTTCTTCAACGGTGGAACCGAAGAAGCCCGATCTCTCAACGGCCATGTCTACCCACATCCGGCTCTGGTATTTAAGGTCAACGGACACAGCCTTTTCGTGCGTGCGCTTGCCGATGATTCGCGCCCAGACGTGCGCACACCACTTAAGACTGCTCCGTATTGGAATACGCGCCAGGATAATGGGCTCGTCTGCATGGGCACCACCCGGCTGCCGGATTCAATCTCAGCCGATTCGATCGTCGAGTGGGAGCAGGCATTCTTCCGGAGTTCTTTCACGCACGCCTATGGCGCCGTGCGACTCACCAACTTTCCCGGAGGCTTTACAGCTCTGTGGAACCATCTCGCTTCGGGAGCGGGCATCTTCCCGGTCAAGTTCCTCACCGACGCGAATCAGACTCTGCGCGACTTTGTCGAAGGGGAATTGGAGAACTGATTGCCCTGAGGCAGCCATTGACATCTGTGTGGCGTGCGGTTATCGTCTCAGTGGACTGGGCGGAGGATAAGGCTCTGCAGGGATGCAACCTGAGCGCCGACCCAGTGGCCGAGATTGGAACGGGAGCGAGTAATCCTCGCTCCCTCCAGTCCCATTTAGCCTCGTACGCGAGCGACTACATCGGCGGATTCCAGACCTTCCCTCCGTACAGTGTCCGCCCCACCCTGATCTATTCCGCGAGAAGTCAAATCCAACCGAATGACCTCCTCCCGCAATCTGTTCTCGACCTCCGTTTGCCGACGGACACGCCGCTCGAGCGTAATCAGTTTTGCGATCAGAGTGTCCTTGCTTTTCCGCCGCAGCCGTGAAATTTTGGAGGCGAGTTGATCCCTCTCCAAGCCGGTAGCGCTCGCCAGTAGGTCCTGCAATCCTCGTTGTCTACCAATCCCTTTGAAAAGGTTACCTCGCGCGCCTCCTGCCTGAGTTTTTCTACGGCCGCCGTCACTCTCGAAACGGTTTCCTGCTTCCGCCGTTCCCATCGAGGTTGTAGCCATATTGGGCTGTGTTTCATTTGGGTAATCCTTTAGCGGCCGCCAGGGGTTGAATCTGTACGAGTTGCGCACTATCACTCCGGGCGCATTCGATCAGGCGCATCTCCTCGAGCAAGAGATCACAGTCCTGAATCAGCCGCTTCATCTGCCGTTCTTCAGCGTAGAGCTGCTGTCTCTGGGCCCAGCGAGCATGCTCGACGGCCCACGCCCGCTTGCGCTCGACTTGGTGTCTTTTCGCAGGATCCGGGGCATTGCCTGCGCATCCAATACAGGCGAACTTCGCCGCGCAGACATTACCTATGGTGCAGGTTCCGCCCAGCACTTCGCTCAGAGCTCCTACCTTGCCCTCAGCATCCTTCAACATCCGGCCAATCTCGTTCGGACTGCGCAGGGCTTCTGCGGCTATATCAACGCGATCGACGAACAGAGATTCCATACTCTCCATGACCTGCATGGTTGTGGGCCTCGAATAATATTTGGTCACGGAGATATCGCGCTGGTGAAGGATGGACGCGACCACATCAACCGAGACTTTGAGGTTGGCCATCTCAGTTGCCAGAGCATGCCGGAGGAGATGTGAAGTAAGGTGGACACCCTTGCCATTCACCGGATTTGTAACAAGTCCGTGAAGCAAGAAACGCAGCATCGAACTCAGCTCGCTTTGCGACACTAAGTGGCCATTCTGCTGCACGATGTATCGGTCAGGCGGAATCTTCTCGGAAGGGAGAAAGGGGACTGTGGGGATCTTCCGAGCTCCACAGCTCCTGCGAAGAAAAGCTATGACCTTCATGATGTGGTTTTTGGTGTCTTCGTCGATGAAGTAGTTCGCGCGCTCTCGACGTCCCTTCGGAACCATGCGCAGCAACCAGTGGATTGAAGCCTTTGGGCCGACATTGACGAGCTGCTTAATGCACTCCGGATTCTGCGCAATCTGCTGAACCTCTCCCAGCCGCGCCCCATTCACCGTTTGTACTCGCACCATAAGATTCGCGAAGAGACAGGCAAGATAGATGCCTTCGCGTGGCAGGAAGCGCCGGCCACAAGTTTTTTGCAGGAATGAGATTTCGCCGTACACGTCACGTTTCCATAGGAATTGTCCCTTGTGACTGGTCCATGCGTCGCGGTTGGTGTAGCCCCACTTGCGGTAGAACTCTTCACGCCGCTTTCGTCGCGTCGCATCAGATATTCTGTCGAACACACCATGATCGAAGAGCTCCAGGAACCAGAAAGGCGCGGCGGGAAGGCGCGGTTCCAAGCTTTCGGTTCTTAGGTATTCAACCTCATACCGATCCTTTTTAGCGTACTTTTCCTTGAGCTGGCGTCTTTGCGCCCGCGAGGCCTCACCGTATGGGTAGCCGTGCGCGGCGGCACTATCAAAGATCGAATGAGAGTCCCACAGGGCAAGATGCACGCGCTGACGAACCGGGCGGACTCTTTCGTCGCGTACTGTCTCTTCGTAGCAGAACTCATAGGGAAGGCGGAGCTTCTGTTGTTCGACCCGGGCTCTTGCGGCATCGATTGCTTGGTGCAAGCGTTCGACCTGATTGAAGCGGATGGTGGCCATGTAGCGCAACTTGTGAAACTGCCCATGAACAGCTTCCGTCTTGGCCTTGACGCGTGCCTCTGAATACTCCTTCATGAGCGCGATTGGCCTAAATTTGGCCAGCTTTCTGCGGTCCGTTATCGGTCGAATGAAGAATCGTGACATGACCGCGAGCTGGGGTTTGGACAGCCGGGCGGCGTAATCCTCGAATGCGTTCCGAACACACGTCCAGTGTCTGAAGATGGCGAAACGCGCCAGACTTGTCAGACCGCTACCCACTTCCCCCTTCTGAATCCGAAACAAGAGGTCGTTGGGATCTATGGCAGTCACGTTTTTGATTGATTGTTCGATCATCACCCGGCGCATGATGCCCACAAAGTTGCTCGTGTCGGTATAAATGCGATACCCGTGTTCACCCGCTCTGATCAGACCGTACAACGACATCGCGTCACGCAACGAACTGTTTTGAATCCTCCCGACATATGACAAGACTCTCTCCGGTGGCCGCGCCCATTTGGCACCGTCCAGCGGATCGAGACACGTCTGAGGAGCAGTAGCAATTTCAGGGGAAACGAGCCGTTTCAGTACTTCGAGGGATATCACCTGATCGGGATTCGAGGTGTAGCCAACCGTCGAGAAACCCTTCGATGAGCGCCAGGCGAGGACGCCGCGGCGAAAGGCCCTTTCATTAAAAGGGAGGTAATTGCACAGCACCCTCGTGGTTGGGTTGACGCCGTTCGCCAACAGAGCATCACAAATCTTGGCGATCAGCTTTTCTGGAATGGGCTTGCTTCTCCGCCAACGATCGCCCAAGGTAGAAAGAACCTGCGCGATGGTTTCATCGACCGTCATCATCTTCTCCGAGCAGGAACGCTAATTCAGTACTCATCCCCGCGGCCGTTGTGTTGCTGTCGTGAGGGTCCCTGGGTGACCATGGCTCTCGTTTCGTAGCGAAGGCAGTTTCGCGTTTGTTCATCTGGCGGTGGATCACTGCGAGCTTTTCGAGGAATCGTTCTTCACGCTGGAGGTGTTCGTACACCTGCAGCGTACGTTCTCCGGTTCGCCACTTCATGTACTCAATCAGTTCCTGCTTCTTCCTGTTCATTTCAGCGTCGTCCCTGGCTTCATGCTCGATGTGCCGTAGGGCGTTGGTGACAAACCAGTGGCGCGTAAGATGGGGATCGGCGTCGATTCCTGCCGACCGCAGAGCCTGACTCCAGTGGTAATCCCTGAAGAGCTTGGCGGTCATAGGGCTACCTCGCGTTGTCAGAAACAACGGGATGGTCGCAAGATGTTCCGGTTGCACTCTGGCCATCTTCACCAGCGCCGCGAGCGTAAACCCCAGTGGGTCGTGAGCTCGCCGTCCTTCCCTCTCGTCATCGAAGTAGCGCCGATATAACTTGGCTGTGGCCATCGAGACCATCAGTTGTTTGGTCCGTAATCCGCGGCTGCCTTTGTTTATGGCGGTGAATCTGTTCGTAAAATCGCTATGGGCCCAGTCGAGAGCGGTCAGGCTGAGAACTTCTGAGATCCTGGGGCCCGCCTCAAAAAGAGTCCGCACAATGCAGAGTTCTCTGAGCCCCCAGCCATGTTGTTTGCCAGCGCGATACACCGCATTGGGGAAGTCTGGATCATCGATGGTCTTCGGAATCCATCTTTTCTGCCGCAGTCGAAAGTAGTTTGATGAAAGGCGAAACCTGACCGGCAAGTCTACTCCGCTCACCGCTGGCATCGGAGTGCGCCCTTCTAACTCATTTACGGCTCGCCGATACTGACGACGGATTTCAGCCGCCAATCGGGAGGCATCGGCCTGCACGAGAGGGTTTGCGTCATGATATGTGCCGGCTTCGATCAGGCTCTCGTAGAAACGCTTCAAAGCTGCCAGCAAGATTTGGACGTTTATCGTCCCTTCCCCGTTCTCCCTCACGAATGTGACCTTTATGCCGTTCCAGTCAGGGCGGCGCGTTGCCTGACACCTTGCCTCCACAACCAAATATCGGTGAATCAGATTACGCACGGTTTCTGCTGAACCCAATGGGGACCAGCCATTTTCAAGAGAGGTTTGATCCACGGAAGCCCAAGTAAAGAAACGCAGGATTTCGCGTAGATAAATCGCGATGGATGAATCTGCCAGCCAGCTTTTTAGCTCGTTAACGAAGAGGGTGAGCGGGATGTCGGGTAGTCCATCCGGGCGGACCACTTGATAGTGGTAGAACAGGTTTGGAGTCGGAACGAGTCGATACGGCGCCAGATCGATGTCCTTAGTTTTTCTCAGACTAGCGTGGGGGCTTTGCCCCCACACCCCCAGGATTTAACGCTTTGGTGCCAAGATTGGAACCCCCTAACCGGGGCGATCGAGGAGATCCGACCACAATGCGATGGCGCCGCAAAGAAACTAAATTCAAAACAAAACACATGCAAGCAAAAAAGACAATATGTCCTATTAAATGC
>JBELAJ010000510.1:0-5954 GCA_049508935.1 Terriglobia bacterium
AACGAACTGGTGGGCTCCTCGGTGCAGTGCTGGACGGCGATGGAAGAGTTTTTCGGCGTGGTGCCCTGCACGCTGATGAGCATGATGTCGAACAACCTGATGCCCAGCGCCTGCGAGACGGATATGATCGGCATGATCTCGATGTATATCCTGCAGCTTGCCGCGGGCGAGCCGAGCGCCATCGTGGACTGGAACAACAACTACGGCGAAGACCCCGATAAGGCCGTGATCTTCCACTGCTCGAACCTACCCAAGCACTTCTTCGAAGACTTCAAGATGGATTTCCAGGAAATCATCGCCGGCTCGGTGGGGAAGAACAACACCTACGGAACGGTGGTGGGCAAGTTGAAGAGCGGCCCGCTTACCTATTGCCGCGTCTCGACCGACGATCTGAACGGCAAGCTGCGCGCCTATGTGGGCGAGGGCGAAATCACCGATGACCGCCCGCAAAGTTTCGGCGGCTACGGCGTGGTGAGGGTGCCGCAGATGCAAAAGCTCTTGAAACACATCTGCCGGCACGGTTACGAGCACCACGTGGCCGTCAACCGCAGCCACTTCGGCACCGCCGTCGCCGAAGCCCTGAGCAATTACAAAGGCTGGGATACTTACCACCACCTGGCCGACGTCTGCTGAAATGGCCAGGCCTCCACACTGGGACTTATGATAGATTAGTGCCCGTGGGCAGGTTTGACGAACTCCGGCGTCGCATCCTCCAAGCGAGGTCCGATGCGAACGTCGACTTCGATGAGATGAGGCAATTGCTCGGGTGGTTGGGTTTCGAGGAACGGATTCGCGGTAGCCGCCACATTTTCAGGCGGTCCGGCGTGAGAGAATTGATCAATCTGCAGCGTGAGGGAAATAAGGCCAAGGTGTACCAGGTGCGTCAGGTGCGGCAAGTCATTTTGCGTTACGGGCTTGGGCGTACCGAGGAGTAGCCATGTACAAATATGAAGTCATAATCTACTGGAGTGCCGAGGACCAAACCTACATCGCTGAAGTTCCGGAACTGCCTGGGTGCATTGCCCACGGCAGTACCCAGCAGGCGGCCCTTACGAACGCCAATGAAGCCGTCCAATTGTGGATTGATACCGCCAAGGAATTCGGCGACCCTGTCCCCCAGCCAAAAGGCGAGCGCCTCATGCTTGCCTAGAAGTGTAGGCTGTCGTCGAAGACCTGTGCAACCATTCTTTCGACCCATCTTACCTACAGCATATCAGGACGAATATGGATGGCCCGCAGCGGAGCTTTTGGAGAGCGGCTGTCGGAGAACGAGTTCTCGCCAGCCAGTGCTGAACTTAGTTTGCAGCACGCTTGCTTCTTCGGCTCTGTCGTCATTATGATGTGACCTTGAACGGCAGGTGGCGGCAATGAAAATGATGCGGGCGGCCGACTTTAAAGCGCGGTGCTCAAAAGTTCTGGAGCAGGTTCAGGCTACACGAGAATCCGTGATCATCACCAAGCGAGGACGGCCGGTGGCCAAGTTGGTTCCAGTCGGCAGGCGCAATGACGATGTGTTCGGCGGTCTCAAGGGTGTGGTGGAGATTGTAGGGGACATTGAATCGCCCGCTGTTCCGCCGGAGGAGTGGGAGGCAAACCGGTGGTTCCGGTGGCGCCAAGCTGTTCCGCAACCTTCCAAATATGCGTCATTCCCGCGAAAGCGGGAATCCACCAGTGGAAAGTAGGGGCGGTTCGCGAACCGCCCCTACCGGATGGATTCCCGCTTTCGCGGGAATGACGAGTAAACCAAGGAGCGCTCCGTGCATCGCAGAATCGTGTCTCTCGCGCTCTTCGCTGTTGCTACTTTGTTGGCGTCGGCGGCTGTCGTCACTGGACAAACGGCGGCCTCGTCCGCGCAAAGCAGCGCAGCTTCTGCGGTATCGACCGTTGAACATTTTGATCCCGTGGCAGCGACGAACGCCTACCTTGCCAAAGTGCCGGCGGATAAGAGGGCCAAATCCGACGCGTACTTCGAGGGAGGGTACTGGCTTATTCTGTGGGACTTTCTGGCTTCATCGTTTGTCTTCATTCTGCTGCTGGCGACAGGCTGGTCCGCCCGCATGCGCGACTGGGCGGAGCACGTCACGCGCTTCAGGCCGATCCACACTTTCATTTATTGGACCGAGTTCCTGGTGGTCACCTCCGTGCTGACCTTTCCGCTCGGGGTTTATGAAGGCTACTTCCGCGAACACAAGTATGGTCTGGCGACTCAGACCTTCGGTCCCTGGCTGGGCGATCAGCTAAAAGGACTGGCTGTCGGTGTGGTTTTCGGGGGGCTGCTGATGATGGCGCTATACGGCATCGTGCGCCGCTTGCCGCGGACCTGGTGGATCTGGGGTGCGGCGACGAGTCTCGTCTTCCTGACGTTCTTCTCCCTAATCGAACCGGTGTTTGTCGCTCCGCTCTTCAACAAGTACACCCGGCTCGAGGACGCGGCGATTCGCGACCCGATCCTTAGCATGGCGCGGGCAAACGGCATCGCCGCCAAGGTTGTGTATGTGCAGGATGCCTCGAGGCAGTCCACGCGCATCAGCGCCTTTGTAACCGGATTTCTGGGCACGGAGCGCATCGTCTTGAACGACAACTTGCTAAAGCGCTGTTCCGTGGCGGAGATCGAGTCGGTGATGGGCCACGAAATGGGTCACTACGTCATGCACCACGAGTACAAGGATCTGATGTTCTTTGGCATCATCCTCGTTCTGGCTTTTGCCTTTCTGAGCAGAGGTTCCGAGTGGGCCCTAAAACGCTGGGGTGAGAAGTGGCGAGCGCACTCTGCCGGTGACTTGGCGGCGTTGCCGCTTTTCGCTTTTCTGATTCTGGCCTTCCTGTTCGTCCTTACGCCCATAGACAACAGCTACTC
Source organism: Terriglobia bacterium (assembly GCA_049508935.1). Taxonomy (GTDB): domain Bacteria; phylum Acidobacteriota; class Terriglobia; order UBA7540; family UBA7540; genus CAVROP01. Next base: position 2,858 of record JBELAJ010000510.1, read on the forward strand.
GCGAATCGAAGAATACGAAGCGGACATTTTCGGACTGAATACCGCCCAACTGCCTGATGCGGAAGCCGAGGTCGATTTGAAACTCGCGGACTACCGCAAGCTTGATCCCGGCCCCCTCGAGGAAATCATCTTCTACGACCACCCGAGCGGCCGCGCGCGCATCTACGCTGCCATGAGGTGGAAGGCCGAGCACTTGCACGAGTTAGGGAACAGGGAATAGGAAACAGGGAACAGGGAGCAGGCAACGGGGGTCAAGGGTGAAGGTTAGAGGTTAAAGGCTAGAGGCTAACTGGCCTGTTCCCTGTCACCTGTTCCCTGTTCCCTACCCAAGTAATTGCCTTGAATTACACCCCTCGTTGTGGTATTTTGTTGATTCGTTAAGGAAGTAGGTCGCCGGGGCGCACGAGGCAGCGCCAGCCGGTTGCGCCACCGGGCTGGATTTCGGAGGCAGGTTCAACTGGCCCCTGTGTCTTAACCCCGGCGGTTTCAAGTAAATGGAAGTTCGATTTCCGGAACACGAGCGACTTCCTGCCTGGAAGATTGCTTTTTTCCAATACGCTATCGCTGCGACCTTCCTGGGGCTGCTGGTTGGATACTGGCGAATACAGATCGGCCAGCATCGCCTTTACCTTGATCAAGCTGAACGTAATCGGGTGCGCAACCTGCCCGTGATCGCGCCGCGGGGGCGGATTCTGGACCGCGAGGGACGCGTGCTCGCGGACAATTTCCCTGCCTTCAGCGTGCTGCTGATGCGTGAGAACACGTCTGCCTTATCTCGGGAACGCCTGGAAGGAATAAGGCGCGGTCTGGATCTTGACCCTGACGAACTGCACCGCTTGATGGAACACACAGCGCGGCTGCCGCGCTTCCAACCCATCGTTCTCAAGCAATCCGCGACTCTCGATGACATCGCCTTCGTGGAGTCGCATCGCCTCGAGTATCCGGAGTTGGATCTGATCCAGGTTCAGCAGCGTCTTTACCCGCGGAAAGAAGTAGCTGCGGCCACTCTCGGCTACGTGGGAGAAGTTTCCGAGGATATGATCGCCAAGGCTGGTTCTGCTTATCGCCCCGGCGATGTGGCAGGCAAGTTTGGAATCGAGCGGCAATACGACCACATACTCTCGGGGCAGGATGGTTTGAGGCGGGTCATCGTGAATAGCCGCGGCGAGGAAATGGGCTCGCTCACCACCATCAATGCCACGCCGGGCAACGACCTGCGGCTTACCATCGACCTGGACCTGGAGATGGTGGCGGAAGCCGCCTTGGGTGAGAGGCCCGGCGCCGTCGTGGCGCTCGACCCGCGGACGGGCGAGGTGCTGGCGATGGTCAGCCATCCCTCCTTTGACCCCAATGAATTCGCCAAGCACATTGACCGCGAAGAGTGGAAAGAACTCACCGACGACCCCATGAAGCCCTTGATGAACAAGGCGATCCAGGCGCAGTTAGCGCCGGGTTCGGTCTTCAAGATTGTCACTGCCACCGCCGCCTTGGAAACCGGGACCATCGAGCCAGACTACACGCTTAATTGCTCCGGCGCGGTAGATATCTACGGGCATACTTACCACGATTGGGTGTTCGAGAAGCACCGGGGGCATGGGAGCGTCAATCTGCACCGCGCCATCATCGTTTCCTGCGACGTGTACTTTTACACCCTGGGGAAGCTTCTCGGAATCGAGAAGATTGACTATTTCGCGAAGCGCTTGGGGCTGGGCGCTCGGACCGGAATCGACTTGCCGGGCGAGGCAGCAGGACTGATTCCAACCCCAGAATGGGTCCAAAAGGTCTTCAAGCGTAAATGGTATGCAGGCGAGACGATGTCCGTGGCCATCGGCCAGGGAGCTGTGGTGGTCACGCCTTTGCAGTTGGCCCGCATGATCGCGGCCGTCGCCTCGGGCGGGGTCTTCTGCCGCCCGCATCTGGCCTTTAAAGACCAATTGTTAGCTCTGGGAGTGGATCCTCCCGACGATACTGCGCGCAGCTTTCCCTTGGGCGAAAGCACACTCGAGGCGCTAACGCAAGGGATGTGGGGTGTCGTCAACGAAGATGGAGGGACGGGCCCTGCCGCGCGCTGTCCCGGAATTGATATTGCCGGCAAAACGGGGACCGCGCAGGTGGTCAGCGTGGACCTCATGAAATCCTCAGGGAACGCCGGCTATAAGAACAATGCGTGGTTTGTAGGGTTTGCGCCTGTCAATAAACCCGAGATCGTGGTGGCAGCCTTGGTTCTGCGTGGCGAGCACTCGACCGTAGCGGTGCCGGTGGCGCGCGAGGTGATTAAAGCCTACTTCGACAAGAAAAATGGACAGAAACCCCTTGTGGCGCCAGCGCAGAACCCCGAGCGGATGATGAGCAAAGCCGGTGAGGTACAAATTCTCCCGCCGGCGGTCGGCACAGCCGTTCACTAAAGTATGACCAAAAAGTTTCGCTTTCGCGATGTCGATTGGCTGCTGCTGGCGCTGGCTATTGCTATCGCCATTATCGGGGTCATCGAGATTTACAGCACAACGGAGCACACGGCCCTCCAGGGCCAATACAAAAAGCAGATCTACTGGCTGATCCTCAGCATCGTTCTGGCGCTAGCGATCAGCCTTCTCGATTACCACTTCCTTTTGGAACAAACTCCCTGGCTCTACATCTTGTCCGTGCTCGTCCTGGGAGAACTGCTGGTGGCAGGCCATGCCATCGCCAAGACCAAGCGATGGCTGCGGTTCGGCGGACTCACTTTCCAAGTGTCAGAGATAGTCAAATTGGTTATAATACTGTGTGTAGCGGCCTATTTTGCCCAACGGCGAAGTAAGTCCGCTACCTGGGGCGACTTGGTCAAACTGGGGTTGGTGGCGGTAGTGCCGGCAATCCTGGTGGCCTTAGAACCTGACCTCGGCACCGCCTTGACATTTTTCGCGATTCTCGGCGCGGGTATCTTACTCGCGGGCATTCAATGGCGGCAGGTCGCGGTACTTATGTTGTTAGGGGTTCTGTGCCTGCCGGTGGGATGGCATTTCCTCCGGCCCTATCAGCGCGATAGGTTTATGACCTTCTTTCACCCTTCTCAAAACATGCAAGGCACAAGTTACCAAGTCACCCAAACCAAGATTGC
>JBELAJ010000511.1:0-5951 GCA_049508935.1 Terriglobia bacterium
TCGGCAATGAGCGGCCGCCCGGTTAACATCACGATAGACCGGAGCGCGACGGACCTGCTCGACGGCAACAGTAGAGATCAGCGGCCGGACCTGCTCCCCGGCATGTCCCTTTACTCGGCGCCGCGAACCATCAACAACTGGTTCAATCCCGCGGCCTTCGCGACACCCGCCGTTGATACGTGGGGGAACCTGGGACGCAACATTGGACGTGGACCCGGGTATTATGAGATCGACACGGCGCTCGAGAAGGCGATTCCCCTTAACGAACAACTGAAATTGGAGATCCGCGCCGAGGCGTTTAACTTGCTTAACCATCCCATCTTCGGCGACCCGGATTCCGATGTCTCAGATTCCAGTTTCGGGGTCATCACCAGCCAACTGAACACCGGCGCCACCGGAATCGGCTCATCGCGGCGCCTTCAGTTTATGCTGCGCCTGGAGTTCTGAGCGGCGGGGTTGCGCGCTTGTGACAGAGCCGCGAGCGAGAGCGGGCATTACGTTCGCGGCTCTGCGCCCTGCAGGAAAAGCAAAACAGCTAAATGTCTAAGTGGAATCTCCACGTCGACTTCAAGCGCCTCCGAACATTACTTCTGTTCGCGGCAATGTCGCCGGCCGGCGCTGGCCTATTAGTCGCCGGCGTCGGCCCGCCTTCGCAACTGCGTTACGTGGTCATCATCACCCGCCACGGAGTGCGCTCACCAACTTGGAAACCAGACCGCCTGAACCAGTACTCAACCGCGCCTTGGCCGGCCTGGAGCGTTCCGCCGGGCAACCTAACGCCGCATGGTCGAGCCCTCATGCTGCTTATGGGGAGTTACTACCGTGAATGGTTTTTGAGCGCGGGATTGCTGCGCCAACAGGGATGCGCTGACGCTAGCCGAGTCTATGTTTATGCGGACACCGACCAGCGAACCCTCGAGACCGGCAGGGCTTTGGCGGAGAGCTTGCTCCCAGGCTGCACTGTCGCCGTCCATTCTCAACCGGCAGGCGGCGAGGACCCGCTGTTCGACCCGCTGGAAACCGGTCTCGCAAAGCCGGATTGGGAGATCGCCGCCCACGCGGTGCGCGAGCGTCTGTCAGAGCCTTCCGGCCGCTTCCGGGACTTGCATCGCGCCGCCTTTGAAACCCTTGACTCTGTCCTCGCGGGCGAGGGAGGTGCGCCGCAAAAGCGGATCGAACCTCCGGATGAGATCAGGGTTTCTGTAACCTCCAAGGGCATTCAGCTCAACGAGCCTTGGAGCGTCGCATCAACGCTCGGCGAGAATCTACTTCTCGAATACGCGGAGGGGATACAAGGTAAGGATCTGGGCTGGGGCCGCCTCGACGCGAATGCCTTGTTCCGGATTCTCGAGCTGCACGCGGTGTACGCTGACCTGATGCGGCGAACTTCCTATCTTGCCCGTGCCAGGGGTTCCAACTTGCTCTATCATGTTACGCAGTCGATGAAGCAGGCGACAACTGGGAAAGCAATGACAGGGGCGCTGGACAGTCCGGGAAATGCTGTCCTGATTGTGTCTGGCCACGACACCAACCTGTCGAACCTATCCGGCATGCTGGGGCTCTCCTGGCGCTTGCCGGGATATCAGCCGGACGACACTCCGCCGGGGGGCGCACTCGTTTTTTCAATTTGGCAGGAGCCAGGCGACGCGAAATACTTCGTGCGCGCACAGTACCTTGCCCAGACTCTCGAACAGATGCGAAGCGCGACTCCCCTCAGCCTGTCCGCCCCCCCTGCGGAGGAAAATGTGTCGATTCCGGGTTGCGAATCTGCGATTGCGACTTCCGGCTGCTCGTGGGATATCTTTGCCAAGGTCATCGAGCGAGCTATCGACCGACGGCTGGAGGCTGAGTAGCGTGATGGAGTTCTCTTCCGGTCGACCCTACGCGGCGATGTTGAGCCCCGCGTGTACCGGCGCGGCCTCGTGAGTTCGCCTGGGGATTGGCCGTGGTCAAGCTGGCGGTATTACTACTTGAATGACGTGTCCGCGCTCCCCATGGATCCACTGGACTGAGCGGGCCGCACAGACCTGTCCCTTCGGGACATCGCAGGGTCGAAAATGCGATTTTCATCAGCTTTCGAGGGCCGAAGGCCCTAGACGACAGACTCCAAAAACCAGGAGTCTGCGCCATCCCGCCGTATCATCCTGCCGAACAGCTGTGGAGATTTTGCGCCATGAACATCACGCCAGCTTAAACCGGAAATCGTGCTCCACTGAAGGCTTATCGGTATCCGCCTGGAATATTCGGCGCTGGCCGTTTTTGATCAGGGTCTGGCGCGATTCCGCCAGCTTGAACTTCCGTCCCGTTGAGTTAAGCGATTCGAGAAGCCCCGCCTGCAACTCCTCCTGACCAAGCCGCGTGCCGCCAATCCGTACAACGATCTGCGCCGAATCCTGAAGCAGGGGAACTACGCCCTTCCATGCTTCGCGCAGAAATTGCCAGTACGCGTCTACCCTCCGGTGACGGTCATCCTTCCCCTGGTGCGTAACTGGCTTGGCCAGGCCCCCCAGAAACCACAGCCTCAGCCACTGATCTTCATGATAATCGGTGATGTCGAGATAGGGAGGCGATGTAACGACAAGCTTCACTTTCTTGCGATAGGACCGAAGGAGGGACGACGCGCAGCGGACATCCCCCTCGACCACATGGCCCTTAACCTCGGACAACGGCGAAGCGAAGCGAAATTCCGCGGCGCTTCGCAGGATGGCGAAGACGTCCCGATCCGGCGGAAGGCAGCCTCTTTCCCTCCACCAGCGAACTGAGTATGCGGGCTTCGTACTGATCGTGCGCGGCATCCGGTTGCTAAAGCATAATTCTGTGCGATGGCTCTCGCCGTGAAGGCATCCGAGCGCAAGGGCGGCGATGAAGCAGTCGGCGCGGCTTTTCCGCCAGTCCAGCTTTCCCCGAAGAAACAGCAGTTGCCGCAAAGTGCTTTCGTGAAAGCACAGCCTGAAAAATTCATCCTTGATCTCCGGCGCCTTCGATCCTGAGAAGCGGCTCGACTTCCGTTCCAGAACATCGAGCCTCTCCATCACCTGCTTCAGCAACGGCGGTTCGGCCTTGGCCTTCGAGAGACAGACTGCAACCGGATTTGTATCGCAACCGATGCCCTCGCGGCCGTTCAGCAGACTCTCGAACACCGTGGTTCCACGCCCGGAAAACGGGTCCAAAATGACATCTCCCCGCTTCGACCAGGCCAAGACGTTCCGGCGAACGAATGTCTCGGGAAACATCGCGAAGTATGGGCAGATCGAGTGAAACCGGTGACGCTCGTTCATGCGGCTTGCAGCCTCTTCATATACTTCTCGACCCATCTTACGACCTTTTCAAGGTCAGGGATACGCTCAATTTCGTTTTCGCCTGCTTCAACGAGCTGAAGGCCGTCCGCAAGGTGCTTGGCGACCCGGTCCCGGTAGAATAGGGTGCCATACTTGTATCCCACGCTTTGCATGTGGTCCTTCAGCACCTCTTCATACGGCGTGCCATCCTCCGGATCTTCCGGTTCGAGGCCGAACGGCATGAACATCGCATCCGTCGGTTGCGAGCCTGGCACTTCCGTAAACCAATATTTGTGGAAATGCTGCTGGTCGGTCACGACGCTCTTTTCAATCCAATCTTCGCCGGAAGCCACCTGCCCGATCATGTATAGGGTGCAGGGCAGGTTGTCGATTGATCGCCTCCACGCGATGATGTCTATGCCGTTATCCTTGATCGTTTTCGCAGCAGCCGCTCGCGGCCTTTTGCGCGGCGTTCCATCACCGAACAGCTTATAGACCCGATGCAGGGCCTTCAGAAAAGTGGCGCCGTCCGGGCGCGGAAAGCCGAACGATATTGACGCCCCCTGAACGTAGCCGCCGGCCGCCACGGTGGCGCAGGCCTGGAATAGATCACGAGTCTTGTTCGTTACCCTGGGTGCCAACGACTTCGGCACTATAGTGCGGTCGAATGCGTGGGACAGAAAAAGGCAAAACAGGTAGACTGATCCGGCCTTTGATACCGGCGTCATGAACTGCATCGCTCTGCCGTTATCATCGATGTGGAACGGGTAATCATCCCCGATGTTCTTCCGGCGACGCGCGATTTCGGCCTGAACGGACAACACAAGACCATCTTCCTTTATGTCCTCATCGGCCATATCCTCCGGTGGCTGGTCTTCAGCCATAGCCGATGCCGCTATCAGCGTTCCGAAACCGACGCGCCCATCGGCAGAAGCCACGGCCTCCAGCTCAAGCCAATCCGCAACCTTGGTCCTATGGACCGTTTCATCAGGAATTGACAACACGGCCCTATCTCTTGCCTTTCGAAGAAACCGCTTTTTTCGACATCGACCACATGTTCTCGTATATCTTTTCGCTCGTATCGCGGAGATCCTTGCCGATTTCGAGAAGCGTCGAATCCGATGGGTCGTAACCCGCGATCTGGCCCATGGCCGTTTCAGCTTCCTGCTTGGCGTTCACCAGCGCGGTTTCGAAACGTGCGCCCTTGCGTTCGATCTGCTTGTACGCTTCGCGCAGGTCGTTTCGCAGCATCATGATCGTGCTCGCGCGGGAGTTGGCAAGGATTGCCCCCAAATCCTTGATGTCGGGGTTTTGGGAATTAATCACCGGCTTGATGTTGTCTGACTTTGAGCCATACAGCCACATCATTACTTTCTGCAGGTTTTCGATGTGGTCTTCCGGAACAGGGTCCGGGACCGGATCTTCGTCGCGCCACTCCTCCGGCAGGCCAAGGAAGTTGCGATAGCCGGGTCTGGTCAGAGCAGTGTACAGGTGGGAGAAGGCGAAACGCTTTCCGGGATAGCGATCCTTCATGCTGAAGACCTTTGCGCTTTCCGCCTGGTCAAGCACGAACATCCCATTGACCAATCTCACGACAGTATCGTGATTGTCGCCGAGGCGCCGCGCGACCGTGTCGATCGTGACTCCTTGTGTCTTTTCCCGCTTGTACCAATCAGCTGCGAAACGGGCCTTCGCGAGCGCGTCCCACTTATGCGGCCCGTTGATATGCTTGAATCCAATGAATTCGCGAGCCTGATCCGGGTTCGCCACGGCGTAGACCGTAACTTCTTTCAGCGTCTTCAGGTTTTCCTTGCTGATCTCCGGAACCGCAATGCCCGTGCCCTTCGCCAGCGACGGCTGCTGAAGGATGCGGATCGCCGCTAGGCGGCGATTGCCTTCGAGCACACGCCACCGGCCGTTAATTCTCTGACCGATAATCGGCTCAATGTCCATGTAGCCGTTGGCGGCTATGGACTCGACCAGCTCCGACAGGTCGGCCATCTCTGCGAGTGCGACGACGATCTGCGCTTCCGTTGGGTTCTTGATGCCGTCTTCCGTCAGGCGGGGATTGTTGGGGTCGTAGTCAAGAAGATCCGTCGGCACTTTGCCGGTGGTCTTCGGCGCGATATTCGGAACGGCAGGCATGACTTTATCGTGCATGCAGCGCGCGCCCCATGGGCGCTACCTCCACTTGAATGGGCAAAACGCGCAGATTCAGAGGGCTAATAATAGCACGCTGGCGGGGTGGGGTGGTACAGGTGACGATGCTCGGCGCAGTAACGCCGTTCTCCCCCTGCTTCAACTCAAGGGAAGAAGGGTGGCAGGTGCCGTTTTTTTGTCCCTCGGCGGTAGCCGCCCGCTAGGTGGGCGCCACCACGGTCAATTCCGCAAAGACTTGAAAATCCCCAGGGTTGAAGGTGTAGATGCGTTGAACGCCGTTCGCGAGCATCGTGGCGACAATTTGCAGATCGAATACTCCCGCGCCTTCGACAGCATGCCGTCCCAGCAAGTGAATCCACCCACTGTTTCCGCTCATTTTACCTGATTAAAGACCTCAAAACCTCTCAGGTAGTCATCAAAACCTAGGGGCGCCTCGATGCCACGTTCCTTCAGGAGGTCGAGGGCCTCGCTTATGGATACATCCAACTTTTTGGCCAGCGCGGTAAGGGAAAG
>JBELAJ010000512.1:0-5941 GCA_049508935.1 Terriglobia bacterium
AGCGTCTCAGCTTCCAGAGTCCTGTCGATCCTTGCAGTCTCTACACCGCCTGGCCCAGGGCACCGCTTCTAAGCGCGCCTTGCTAATCGCCTGCCCGCATTCTGCGCAAATGCCGAATTTCTCATGCCGAATCCGCGTCAAAGCATCCTCGATGGCGCGTAAGAGCTTGCCGTCTGCCTGATGCAACCTGATTTGCATGGCCGCGTCAGTTTCACTGGCGGCCATATCGACCGGGTCCCCGCGAGGTTCACCTGCGGTGGGAATCGAATCGACCAGACTCTTGCCGGTGGAGAGTTTTTGTCGCTTCGAGAGGAGGAGATTCTTATAGCGAAGCAGGTCGCTCTTGTTCATGGTACCCACCCTATCCCCTTCGCGTCGCGGACCTGACTGCTTGAAATCGAGACTCACCCTACTCTATTATCCGCGCTCATGAATGTATGGCGCATCACCGGGATTCCCTGCGGCCGGGTCGCATATCAGAGAACCACACTAAATCGACGCAGATTTCAGAGTCTGCTGTCATCCCCCAAATCACGGAAAGCTCTGATTCTGGCTCTGGGGAAGAATCGTTTTGACGGTATCCGGATCGCCGAAGACAACGCAGCACTCCAGAGCACCTAACTTCTGAAGCCCATAAAGCTCGTGTAGTCGGAGTTGTCTCAGACCGCGGCGGTCTCGAAAGACTTCAAGGCGCGGCCAGCAGCTGGCTTCCACCACGTTGCTGGGAGTTCTGCCTTCCAGCCAGGCCCGGGCCAGCAGTCCGTCCGAGCGCCGACGGTACTCATCCTCAGTAGACTGTTTAGCCTCCAAGTGAACGGCAACATCGATGTCACCGAGTTTCTGTTTATCTGAGACGAAGCTGCCGAACACTATCACTGCATTTACTGTGAACGAGTGCAGGGAATCGCCACTAATATCTGGGATCCGACGTAGGAGTTCGGCCAGGCGTTTTGCGGCAGTGGCCCGGGAAATCGCCCGTAGCGTCGCGCTCGAAAGTACCAGCCCCTTACTTGTTAAGCTGAAGCAGCCTGGGATTTTATCGTCTCCACGGAGGTAGCCTTCGCTTCGCAGCCGGTTGGTCGTGAGTTTTCGGCAAGGCTGCGTCCGGCAGGTCGACTGAGGCGCTACATCAGAAAAGGAAGCTTTGACGACCCCAGTAGTCCGCGATTGCTTAAGCCCATGTGCGGTTTCGTCAACGATATGAGACTTCAGTTAAGCCGCCGAGGGGAGATCCAGTGACGAGTACATTTGCATTGAAGACCTACGAACATACTTCTTCGACCACCGATGTGCCTATGGATAGGTCGCCGTTCGTCCAATGCCAATCTTCCAGCAGGCATACACGGCCATCAGGAAGCAGTTCAGGGACCGCAAGGCAGGTACCAGTGCGGAGATTCCCGTCGGGATCGACGTGCTGATAGCGCATATCCAGGCGGCCCCTGGCATCGCCGACTGCGACAAGAGTACCGAAGCGAACCCTGCCGCCGTCATACGTAGCCCAAACTCGTTCCCCGCGCTGATAGTAGTGGAACCGAGTGTCTCGGCTGGCATCGCCGTTCGGAGTATTCTCGCTCGACACAAAAATTCTTTTGTCCAGATTTACGGCAGGAACAGCGGGCTCGGCGCATGGCGCTTCGGGTTCCGGATACGGCTTCGAGAAGGAGAACGCGACGGCGGTATCGCCATGCGTCCGCCGAAATTCGAGACGATCGACCGCGTCTCTCACACTCGGGATGTGACCGGCGGGAATCCACCATAGCGCCAGGTGCGCCTGCTGCGGCCGCTCGAACCATTTCGTTCGGTCACGCAGAGACGTCTGATGGCCGCTCTTATATGCGAACGCTTTCAACGTTTCGACGGACTGCCACACAGAAAGATTAATTAGGATAAGGGGGTCGTCATAGGGTCGCACCTCAGTGGCCTCAGTCAGTCGCCATACGAATCCGTCGCTGTGATCGGCGAGAGCATTCACGGTAGGCAGCTGCGCCACAAATTCCGCCATTACCGGCGAGTCGAGTGGTCCGAGCATCCGCCCTACGTTGAGTTGCGCGAGATGGTAATGATCCGAAGCCATAGATCGAAGTATCGCACGGTGGGCATTGTCCGAGCAAGTTCGGAGCTGAAACCTGATTGCCGAGCGATCCCCTCCGCCTTGGCCAAAATCCTTGGCGAAGTGCTCCTGCCGCAAGGCCTGTCTTTCCAGCCCTCTTCGAGTGACGTTCCCCCTGTCGAAGCGGATGGTTTCCAGCCAGGGATGGATCCTACTCCCGCCACCCGGAATCCATGGCGGTTGACCCACCGCACGGCTCGCACCCATGTGATTAATGTGATCCTCGGAGGGGAAGGTTCTTCTCCCTTAAGCCTTGCCGAATCAATCTGATAAGTGGTGGACCTGGAGGGACTCGAACCCTCGGTGTCATGTTTGCCAACACCTGTTTGGGAAGGCAACCTAGTTGATTTTGCGGCACGGTTGGCGGCGGAAAAGCTATGGCAGGAGACGCTCGAAGCACTTAACTTGTACCGATTTGTACTCATGGTTTATCATTCCCGACTCTGCAACCGGGATTTCCTGTCTTCGGGGTCAGTTTTAACACATGCTTAGAAAGTGATCGCGCTTGAACGCTGCATCACTCCGGCAGCTCCAAAGCTTGCCATGCCGGACAGCTAGTATTCGCCGGCGGACAACTGACCTGGCACACATTCCGCACACATGTGTGGCGGAGATCAGGGTTTACCGGGGCTTTGAAGGCGGTCTACTGATGGGGAAGTCAGTAGCACTCTTTCCTGAATTTCGCACAACAACACGCCCATCACCGACTGACAGGATCATGTCCGCCAGTTCCCAAACAAGCGGCGAATGGCAAATGAAGACAACTTGATGGAAGCAACCCAGGTCAATGGCCCGTCGAAGCATAGGACTCCTTGCCATTGGCAGCATCGAGAGCTCCCGCAGTTTTGTCCCGGAACAGAGTTTCGTAACGAATGCCTTCGCCCTGCCGCATGTTTTAGATGGCGATGCCCAGGTTGACGGCTCCATTGACCAAAACGAAGTGGCCACCCGACAGCTCGTCCACCACAAAGGTGCGGTCTCACGTCGCGTTCTGAGCCCTAACCTTGACGGCAGATGGGAAGGTTGGTATGGTTTTCGCAGAGGTTTTGGCTCAAAACACTTTCGTCTTGGCCGTGCCAGCTAAGATCATCTATGATGATCATTCAGCATACCGATTTGTCCATATCCGAGGCGTATTACATCATCGTCGATTGCACCAAAACCCCGGTGGCGATGGAGAAATTGGAGACGAAATGGGCAAGAAATGGACAAAGAGAGAAAGTCAATATCCCACTAAGTTACAGAAATGAAAATATTTCCATGTAAGCTCGGACGGATAGAGCAACGGTTTCATAAAATGAAAAAACTTCGACTTGTCGCTGACTTAAACCTATGAAAAATAAGGGCCTGTAGCTCAGACGGATAGAGCAACGGTTTCCTAATTGGTTCATCCCGGTTCGTGTCGTTTGTTTTCAATTGGTTGGAGTTGGGTGGTTCGTCGTTATTCGGGCTGTTTGGGCACATTCGGGAGTCGAGTGTGCAACTGAATATGCAACCGGCGCAAACTGCCTTAATCGTCCGAGACCGGGCAGGAAGCCCGCCCGCTTGGTCCCGAATCCAGTGTAACCCGCGAAGCGCACCAACTCGCTCCAACTAACCCCAACAAAATACTCGTTTCCGGTCCTCCGGTTTTGGTCCGAAATGTAGCCTTTCCAAACCAGTTCACGGAAAGGAAGACGGAAAGCCGCCTTCATGGCCGCCCCCCCACCTATCCCGGATGGACCGGGCAGTGTCCCAGCAAAGGCCGGTGGCGGTTCGATTGAAGAGACGCGGGATGGCAGCTTTGGAGGCTGCCCCGCCATTGGCTCTCCGGCGGCGTCTCGCCCGTGATTGAGGCAAGCCGCTACGAGGTCACGTACGAGTCGAGCTGGCTCGAAAGCTGGTGCCCGCCGACGTTGTGGGGCCGCTGGGAAATAAACATCTAGGACGTGCCAGCCGTAGATGGGGAGCAGGGCACAGCCTGCATCGAAGTGAGCGTTGCGTCCGGCGAAATCCCAAAGGTCCTCTGGAAAGGCCCGTCCGGGAAGGCGTGGAGGATTCCGCACGACTGGCGGCGACGGCGCATCAGGCTGCCCGACTGCGAGGGGCTGCTGCGGAACGGCCTGCCCCCGGCCATCGCCGAGGAATTCGGGGGGAGAATCGTGGCCGTGAACTACCATCCTGGCTCTCTATGCTGCCTGAGCGACGGATATAGGGTGCGTGACGGACGAGGGGGACGATGGCCCGTGAGGGCGGCTGACTGCGTGGTGGTCGGCTTCGGAGATGAGACGGAAAGATTCGCCTAGCTGTCGTCATCGCCAGGCCGCCGTCATGCCAAGGGCGAAACAAAGTATGAGAATCCCTACGGCACCTACCGGCTGAGCCTCCTCGCCAGAGCGCCCCACCCATCCTCGTTCAGGAATCCCGTGAAGTCCCGGACAGGGTTCTGATACACGCCCGCCGCAATCCGGCGCTCGTCATCTGTGCCGTCTTTCAAGCCCCTCGTCTCCCAGCAGCGGTTGCGCTCGGTGACCCACAGGTAGCTCTGAATCACCTTTTCCCCCTTGAGGCCATGGACTCGCCTGAGCCTGCGTTTGAGTTCTTCGGTGAACGCCTTCACCGGGCACGGACGACTCCTTCAAGCTGGCGCACGGAGAATTCAAAGCCGCAACGCTATCGGCTCTCGCCACGAGTTGTATTTATACCCACTGCGTAAAAGCGATTCCAATCCTACAGATTTGTTGACATAGTCGGACCAATTCATGGCGAACAGGTATTTACTGAAGCATGCTCATGACAAGCGCATCGGGTCGCTTTCTGAGTTCTTCACTGGTGGTCGGCAGCGAAAACGAAAACTCATCGTCCAAAGGAGATTTCGGGCCTTCGTATATGCCTCCCATGTCGCCTTGCGAAGTAGAGCCATGGGACACCAAGAATACCGCTGAGCGTGACATCGAATGAGAGCGGGCTTTCACGTCCAAAGCGTGACGTCATTTGGTTGGCGTGCTCGGTGAAAACTAGTAGATGCCCCACGAGGCGGTAAAGATGAATGCTACTTATCGAGGTCGATTTTAGGTTGATTTCTGTGTCCAAGTCCGTGCCGTAGAAGAGCATGCCCCAGATATTGGCCTCGACCATCATTCCAGTTTCGCGATCTGCCAGACTGAGGATACTTTCGTGTTGGGTGACGAATTTTGCGGCGTTCCGGGGAAAGCCGACTCCACGCCAATTGATGAGGCAGTTCGTAAAGGTGTCCACCAGAGATGTCTGTGTGCAGACGGGGTGCGCAGGGAAGCGAGGTCCAACTGAGACTTGGAGGCGCACTGCTTGTCGGGAGTGGCTCGCATCACTTGACCCTTGGCCTCTGCGACTCGGATCCGGCGCATTCTGCTGTTTAGAAAGGAGCCCCGAGGCCCTTCCAATGCGGGCGAGAAGGTTGTTATGGTACTCTAAGCCTTACATCGCTTTTGGTTAGGTGAGGCTTGGAGTGCGCCGATCGCCAAGAAATGTGAGAATCGCCTATAATCATGGGGGTCTGACGCACTTCGGTGGTATCTATTTCTTCCATGAATTCTTGAGAGTGCTGCAGTTTCGCAACTTCTTAGCACAACATCTTAGGTATCCCCGGCGGAACCACCGCTATAGTCTCTCCCAAACCATCCTGGCCCTGGTGTACCCCGTCGTGCTGGGGCTCGATCGCATCGAGACGGCGTCCTTGCTTCGTTCCAATGGCACCTTTCAGTACTTGACCGGCCTGCCCGGCTTTCCTGATCCTCAGACCCTACGGCGATTCTTACGGAAAGATCCAACTCGCCTCTGGGAACAGTTACACCGCGTCAATGATCGAGTGCT
>JBELAJ010000513.1:0-5931 GCA_049508935.1 Terriglobia bacterium
TACGTGAATGCGGGTCTGCCGTCCTGGCTTCGCTTTAGCGGTGAATTCCGCAATCGCGAGGAAGGGCGCACCGGCTACGGTTTCACGCCAGGCGACAACGACGCCTATGGGCTGACGCGTGTGCGCATCGGCTTCGATGTCCTGCCCAACTCCTGGTTCCACGCCTTCGTGCAGGCGCGCGACTCGGAAGTGATCGGCGCCAATCCGAAGGACGTGACTAGTTCCATGAAGGACGTGTTCGACCTCAATCAGGCCTATGTCGAATTCCGGAACGGCGAGCACGCCTGGATTATCCTCAAGACGGGACGCCAGGAGCTGTACTTTGGCGACGAGCGTCTTATCGCCAGGAGCGACTGGTCGAACGCTACCCGGTCATTTGACGCCGCGCGGCTGACTCTTGGGCGCCAGGATATTGGCGCCCTGCTCGACGTTTTTGCCTCCTCGGTGGTGAAGGACTATCCGACCAGCCTCGATCGGGTTCAGCCAGGCCACAACTTCTACGGAGTGAACCTCGCCCTCACAAAACTGGTTCCCAAAGCCAGCATTGAGCCTTACGTTTACTTGAAGACCGTTCCCAGCGTGACCGCCGTCGATAAGACGACCGGCGACGAACGCCTCTACACCAGTGGACTGCGGTGGGCCGGCATCATTCCAGGAGGCTTTGATTACCGCGGGCGTTACTCGGTTCAGTCGGGTCATTATGCCGATGACAAGGTCCATGCCTGGGCTGCGTACGGTATTCTCGGCTACACAGTTCAGAAGACACGTTTCGAACCGCGCTTCTCGATCGAATATAACTATGCGAGTGGAAACAAAGCCATCGACAGTTCAGTGGTCGGGACCTTTGACCAGCTCTACCCCACCACTCACCAGTGGCGCCGCCTCACAGACCTGTTCGGCGAAGAGAACATCAGGGATCTCAAACCGGGATTTGATTTCAGACCGACAAGGAAGATGAAGGCCTACTTCGTTGTGAGCGAACTGTCACTGGCCAGCCGGTACGACAGTGTGTACGATAACACTGGAGCTGTTCTGGTGAAGGTTCCCAAAGGCGGCGCGCGCAGCACGGACATCGGCAAGGAAGGCGACCTCTACGGGACCTACGATGTGAACAGTCGCTTGCAGATCGGGGCCGGCTTCGGACACTTGATTGCCGGGCGATTCCTCAAGCAGGCCAGCCCGGGTGGAGACGCTTCTTATCCATACGCCTTTGCCGACTACCACTTTTAATGAGGTGAGGCTTGGACATCAAGGTCAGCGTGCTTGGGCTGGCTGTGGGATTCATGGTTGGGCTGACCGGAATGGGCGGGGGCGCGTTGATGACCCCGGCGCTAATCCTGCTGGGCATTCTGCGCCCGTCTCTCGCCGTTGGAACCGATCTGGTTTGGAACGCACTCACCAAGAGTGTCGGTTCCGTCGTTCACATCCGACAGCATACCGTCGACTATCGCATCGTGAAGCGTCTGGCAATGGGCAGCATTCCTGGCGCCCTCGCAGGCATCAGCCTGTTGGCGATTATCCGACACAGCGGCGTCCAGCATGAGGACAAGGTCGTGGTAATGGTTCTAGGCGTGGCCTTGATATGCGTGGCCCTGGCACTTTACGCTCGAACGGTTCTGGGCGCACATCTGTACTTGGCGGACCAGGAGCAAGTCTCGCGTGGACCCTGGTGGCTGACCTCGCTGGTTGGGTTTGTGGTGGGTTTTCTGGTAAGCATTACGTCGGTTGGCAGCGGCACTTTGATCATCGCCAGCATGGTGTTCCTCTATCCGGCAACTCCTCTCAAGAAGCTCGTAGGCTCCGACATCTTCCACGCCCTTTTCCTCGTCGGAGTCTCCGCGCTCGGCCATGCGGGACTGGGTACGATTAATTATAAACTCCTGGCCGGCTTGCTCGTTGGATCCGTGCCCGGTGTCTGGATCGGCAGCAAGTTGAGCGCCCGCTTCCCGGAGAAGGTCCTCCGCCCGGTCCTAGCCACCACCCTGCTGTACCTCGGGTTGAAACTCTTGTAGAAACGCAGAGCTGTCCAATTGAGCAGACAACGCTGATCGAAAGAGCGGCTCCGCCGGGTCGAGTAGGTTCACCCCGGACGCAAGCCCGCCGCAACCTCACGCCAAGTGCTCCATCGCATTGTGATATGATTATTCGTGGCGCAGGTTGCGAGTCGTTGCCTTAGAACAAGGTAGTCCCTGCCGGGCCGTGGCAGCAAAAACACCGAGTGTTTCGCGCAGCGGGGTGTGCCTATCAATGGAATTGCGTGATCGCACGTCTGTGAGGTCATTAATGAGCAGTCTGATATCTCCGCATGGGAGTCACAAACTCAATCCGCTTCTGTTAGAGGGACCGCAACTCCGAGAAGCTAGCACGAGGGCACAAACCCTACGAAAAGTTCCTATGACCAGCCGCGAGACGAGCGACCTTATCATGATGGGAATCGGTGCATTCACGCCCTTGGAAGGGTTTATGGGAAGGGAAGACTGGCAAGGCTGTTGTGAAACCTACAGCCTGCCCAGCCGGAAAGGGCTCTTCTGGCCCATACCCATCACCCTCTCGGCCGCTCAAGATCTGGCCAATTCCATCGCGATCGGTGACGAGGTAACGCTTTGGGATACTGAAACTGAATCCATCATGGGCACAATGAAGGTCACCGAAAAATACTCCATCGACAAAGAGTTCGAATGTAAACGAGTCTTCCGCACTACCGATCCGGCTCATCCCGGCGTACAGAAAGTGATGCAGCAGGGACCCGTGAATCTTGCCGGTCCCGTCAAAGCTCTTTCAGAATCCTATTACCCCGAAATGTTTAAGGGGATTTATCAGCGGCCTGCGGAAGCCCGCAAGGCTTTCGAGGAACGCGGATGGAACACGGTGGCCGCTCTGCAGCTCCGCAACCCCATGCACAACTCCCACGCCTATCTGGCCTGGATCGCCATCGAGGTTTGTGACGGGGTTTATATTCACCAGCTCGTCGGCAAGCTCAAGCCTGGCGACATCCCGGCCGAAGTGCGAGTGAAGGCCATCGACGCACTGGTCAATAAGTATTTCCGCAAAGACCGCGTGATCCAGGGCGGCTACCCCATGGAAATGCGCTACGCCGGGCCGCGCGAGGCGCTGCTCCACGCCGTGTTCCGGCAGAATTACGGCTGCACGCACCTCATTGTGGGACGGGACCATGCCGGCGTGGGCGACTATTACGGCCCCTTCGATTCCCAGAGGATCTTTAATGAGATTCCTTCCGGCGCCCTGTTTCTGCGGCCCTTGTGCATGGATTGGACGTTCTATTGCTATGAATGCCGCAGTATGGCGTCAATGAAGACCTGCCCCCACGAGAGCAAGGCCGTCATTGATGCAGATGGGAACTACAAGGGAGGCGCCCGTCTTATACTTTCGGGTACGATGCTGCGGAAGTTGATGAGCGAGGGGAAGCCTGTACCCTCGGAGTTCTCCAGGCCCGAAGTCATTGCCATTCTGAAAGAGTATTACGACAGCCTGGAAGAGAAAGTGGAAGTGAAACTCCACGGCTTTGCCACGGGTCAAACGAAGCAGTAAACCACTCGGCCGCGGGCCAAGCTGTAGCCGTCTTGCGGCCCTGCGCGTACTCGTGTCGTGGCCGCCTGCCTTCGGCCCGGCACGCTGTCTTGAAGTGCGGCGCTACGCCCACTCCTCAATGCTCCGAACTTTCATTCCAGGGTCGACAGTCGCGATGGCTTTGGCTGGGACAAACCCTGGCCCTACATCGTTAGACGCGCCTTTGGTAGTGCTGCTAGCTCTTGATGCCACGTGACGCTCCGTCCCAGAATACCGGCTGCTTCCGGAAATACGATTCGTTCGCCATGTGGCAAGCGATGGCGGCATGGTTGCCGAAGACGGCATCTTCAACTACCGGCTTGCGGGATTTCACCGCCTGAAAGAAATTCCACAAGTGCGGTCGAACGTCGTCCCAATCGTTGCCGCGATAGACGGTGTCATCCGCGAGAGGCTCCTGGCCCGGCGGGACATCGTGCTCGGCGTGCCACTGCTTGACGTATTCCTCCCGCATCTTTTGCGGGAAGCTGCTGGAATAGTAACTGGGAGCGGTATCCACGCCCCGTTGCGGCGAGTGGCGGAGTTCAAACTCTCCTGCATCGAGAATCCCCTTCGGGCCCATGAATCGCGCCAGTTCAGGCGTCTCCGTACCCAACCCAAGGCGGACGTAAACGGGGACGCCGTGGTAATCGAACAGTACCAGGTGAAGGTCCGGCATATTGCGGCCGTCCTTCCAGCGGAAAATGCCGCCCAAGACGCAAGCCGAGCGCGGCGCCTCGTTCCAGCCCAGCGTCACCAGCATGCCGCTGATGAGATGCACCATCAGGTCGCCGCCCACGCCGGTGCCATACTCTTTCCAACACCGCCAGCGCGCGAACCGATACTTATCGAACGGAATCTTCGGTGCGTCATTCAGCCAAGTGTCCCAGTCAAGATTTTCCGGCGAAAGATCGAAGGGCGGAGGATATTCCCACGCGCCGGTTGGATCGTTGCGCCCCAGGCTGAGCTCCACATGCTCCACGTCGCCGATGGCGCCGGCGTGGTAAAGTTCGCGCGCCTTAGCGCAAAGCACGGAGCTGACGCGCTGCGAGCCAATCTGCACAATGCGTTTGTTGCGCTCGGCCGCCTCAACCATGTCGAACCCCTGCGGGGCGGTGTGCGACATCGGCTTCTCACAGTAAATGTCTTTGCCCGCGTTGCACGCATCCACCATCACTCGCTTGTGCCAGTGATCGGGCACCGCCGCCACGATGCAGTCGATATCCTTGCGGTCGAGCAGTTCCTGGTAGCGGCGCGTCGTCGGCAGGCTTGGATTGCCCGTGAGCTCTTTGGCCAGCGTGTGGCGGCCGTCGTAGAGGTCGGCGGCGGCGACGCAGTCGATACCGGAAAGCGAGATGGCGGCAGGCAGCAGCCCCGAACCTTGCATGCCGATGCCGATCATCCCAAACCGCACGCGGTCGCTGGGCGGCACCGCCCTGGGCGCGACGGCAAACGTCTCTCCGTCCAGCAGAACCGTTTTGCCCACAAGCAGGCTCCCTGCTCCGGCGGCGCTACTTTTTAAGAATTGTCGACGTGAAGGTTGAGCAGCCATGACAAGCTCCTCCGCTGAAAAGAAGTGAAGAATCGAGACAAAGAAATACTTCTGTATCGGCTTCGTACAAGCCAATCTCTTCAATTCAACGTTACCAACAAGATGCCTGCGCGGCAAGCCAGATTAGACGTCTAAGTCCAAACAGGCATGCTAGGCAACTGCGAAGTCTGATCGGTGTTCCGGCGGCCGCTGGCCGAAATTATTGTCCGGTCCCACTCGAACTGCCGCTGCGTGTGACCCGCGCCACGGATACAAGGACTACAAGCAGGCTGAACCAGATCGGAATGGCTAGAACATAAAAGACAATTGAGTGGTGCATAGACCGCAGAATCGCCGACGACATTCCCACTACGACGAGTGCCAGAGCGAGTAATGCGAAATAGAGGACAGGGCGAAGCATAATCAGATCAGTTCCTTCACTTGGCGGAGGCAACAAAGCTGAGGACCATTTGGAGTCATGCTGGTCCCGGCAGGGGTCACCTCGCTGGGTTGCAACCCATGATCGGATTTTACCCAAGGAGATACGAGTACCCAACGGTACCAAAGTAACCCCAATATTACCGCTACTAAGCTTTTATTGCCGCCCCCCGAGTGGAATCTGGCGAAGAAGCGGGAGCGATGATGAGCTAGCTTCCGGCAGAACGACAGGGCCCTGCCTACTAACAAATAGAAGCGGGAATAGTGACGAACTGCCTGTCAAGGCAAAGTAGAAATGTCCTAATCCCAGCAAAGTAGAAATGTCCTGTTCTTAGCAAAGTAGAAAGTTCCGTTTTTCGTTCTTTGGCGGCTAACCGGAGGAGCCCGTAGGGCGACGG
>JBELAJ010000514.1:0-5930 GCA_049508935.1 Terriglobia bacterium
CTCGGCTCCTCCCTTGTGAGAGTCTCTGGTTCTTCACAGTCCCAGTTTAACTCTCCTCGAGGAGCCGATGACCTTATGCCATCAGAGTCCCTGGTGTTGGGACTCTGCGGTTCTTCCGTTGGACATGTTCAAGTGTGTATTTGAGTGACAATCAAATCCCTAACGTCAAAAGCCGCAGACTCGCAACAACAGCGAGTCTGCGCTACCCCCTCCTAACCTCGGCGCATTTTTCTCTTGACAAACGGGGTGACATAGGCTAGGGTTGTTTCGTGGGGTTGGGCAGGGGGTTGAGCCCTGCCGGTTAGGTTATGCCAGAAAGTCCTCTTTTGTTTTCGTCCGTCGTTCCTGCCTGTGTTTCCTTTCTTTTGTGCAGCCAAAAAGTCGAGGAGTCAAAGAGTCGAGGAGTGGGAGACCAAAAGCCGACCACACGGCTCGGGCCGCAGGCCGGAAGGCGGCGGCTGACTCCTCGCCTTCCGGGCTCCTCCACTTGTCGATCGCAAAATCGGGGGAACAAAGCGAGAATGTCTATGAAAACAAAGGATAAATACAAAAAGTCGCTCAGTCGTGCATTGCCAGACCAAACGTCGGCCGCACGTCTTCGGGCTGCAGGCCGGAAGGCGGCGGAGGGCTCCTCGACTTCTCGCCTCCTCAACATGTGGATCACAAAATCGGGGGAACAAAGCGAGAATGTCTATGAAAACAAAGGATGATGTCAATAAGTCGAGAAACCCCTCACCCGGCTCGCTACTCTCGCCACCCTCTCCCCAAAGGAGAGGGCCGTCGATGATGTTTGCTTTCAGTATACAAAAATCGTGGGAACGAAGCTAAGAAGTCAGTTAAAACAAATGACTTATAGGGATTTCGCCCCCGGGTTTCGAGGGCCTCTGGCAAGGTATTGCTCTTGGACTTTGGGCGCCGCTCACGATGGATTCAGCCCTGCACATGCACGACGCTATGGATGATAGAAGCAGTTATTGGCTGTCAGGACTGGGGCGGCTCCCCTGCGGGTGTAGAGTATTCAGGCGCTCTCCCGCGGGCGGGTTCCTGCATCCAACGACGGAGTTCCCGGACCTATGTGGGCTCTCAACAAGATCGTCTCCCGCTTTCTCTTCCCCATTCCATTGTGTCTGGAGATCCTGGCGCTTGGCTTGCTCCTTTGCTTCACGCGGAGACAGAAGACGGGGAAAACGTTGGTTGGGCTGGCCGGAGTGCTACTCTTCCTTTTCGCCAGCCACTCCGTCTCCACCCTGCTTCTAACACCGCTGGAGGGGAGATATCCACCCCTTTTCATACAGCCTGGAGCTGCCCCGTCTGGGGAATTGAAAGATGTGAAGTTTATCGTTAATCTGGAACGAGATTCCCTCCTGACTTTCCACACTCCGGCGCGGAAAAAATCTCATAAAAATAGTGCTTGACATGTGACATCTGTCGCGCCTATCATGCGACAGATGTCACAGTACCGAGGGAATGCCGAATGCTCATGAAGTCTAAAACGATCGCTGAGCGACTGACTCGCCGGGAAAGGGAAATCATGAACGCCCTATTCACGTTGGGCAATCGCGCGTCCGCAGAAGATATCCGTGCACGTCTGTTAAGCCCGCCCGGCGATTCAGCCGTTCGCGTCATGCTTGCGCGACTCGAGAAGAAGGGCTGCCTAAGACACCAACGGGACGGCCTCCGCTATATCTACTCCGCTACGATCTCGCGGGCTACCGCCAAGCGGACGGCCCTGCGAGAATATCTCGAAACCTTCTTCGGCGGCTCGCTCAAACAGATGATGACGGCTCTCGTTACCGAGGCCGACTGGACTGACGAGGAACTCGACGCACTCCGACATGAGATCGACCGTGTACGCACGGAAAGGCAGAAGCAGCCATGATACCTGCCATCCATGGATTCGAGCTGGCACTGGGCAGTTCGTTAGCGGCCTCGATACTCGCCAAGGCGACCGTCATTGCGGTCTTTGGTCTGATAGGCGCGCGGCTGGCGCGCCGGAACCGCGCGGCCGTACGGCACGTGGTGTTAGCCGCGATGTTCGCAGTACTGCTGTGGCTCCCTATAGTCTCCATCATCACTCCACCGGTGCGCATCGCTGTGCCGGTCGTTGGGCGGAGCGTTAAGGCGCTACCTCCTTCTGCTGGAGACATCGGTCCGATTCCGTCCCTGCCGGCGCCGGACGGGCGCTCCGCGATTCCGCCGGTAATCTCACGACCGTCAAGGCCTTCGCTGTCTGCGCTCTTGATCGTTGGATGGTTAGCCGGTGTGGCGCTTTCTCTAATTCCCGTGGTTAGGGGTCTGTGGAAGATACGCCGGCTGCGCCGCTCGGGTCTACCGTGGGCGCATGGGCAAGTCCTCGTCGCCAAGCTGGCGCTTGAGAACGGGATCGGCCGGCATGTTTCGTTGATGTTGCACGAGGCGTTGCCAGGGCCAATTGCCTTCGGCACGTTGCATCCTGTCATCTTGCTCTCCGCGCATGCCCAAACCTGGGATAGGGAGGAACTAAATCGGGCACTGGTGCATGAACTGGAACACGTACGACGCGCCGACAGCCTGATCAACTGCCTCGCGCGGGCTGTGTGCGCGGTGTACTGGTTTCACCCGCTGGTCTGGATGGCGTGGCATCAACTCGCCCTCGAAGCAGAGCGGTCGTGCGATGACGTGGTGCTTGGACGCTCCTCAGACGCCACCGCCTACGCAGACCAACTGGTGGGACTGGCCCGCCGTCTTTCTTTGTCCTCGAAATCGCAGCAACTGGCAATGGCGAACCGTCGAGATTTGGCAATCCGTGTGGGCGCGGTGCTCGACAGCCGGCAGCGTCGCGGCCGGGCTGGGCAGTCTTTGGTTGCTCTTGGGTGTGCAGCCGCGGCCGTGCTCGTCCTTACGATGTCTCCCCTTAGGGTTGTTTCCACACCGCCATCCTCTTCTGTTAGCCGCGCGGTGGACAGCACACTCGCCATGGCAGGGGGCGCCTCCTCGTCGACGTTCAAGGTCGTGTCGGTCAAGCGCAGTCGTCGCGAGGAGAACTCACTTCGCCATGTAACGCCGGATGGAATTACGTTTATAAACTTACCGCCAGAAGCGATTATTGAAATTGCCTACGGTCATGACTTCGGCGACTTTGGTTTTCGTGATCTCGAAAACGCTCGATTGCTGGGTGGGCCGAGTTGGGCTCGCGACTGGCTTGGTCCGGAGGGCTTCAACTACGAGGGGTACGACGTTGTTGCGAAAGTGGATGATTCGCTCGCCAGAAGGTTCGGTGAAGACAGTGACGGGCACCTGTTTTGGAATGGCCGTTGCCCTTATCGGCATGAAATGATGTTGATGCTTCAGTCGCTGCTGGCTGATCGATTCAAGTTGAAGGTAAGATACGAGAGAAGAGATGTCCCCATTTACGCTCTGATCGCCGCCCGGGACGATCCAAAGATCTTGCATACCACATTCCCACTACCCCCTCCACCCTGTCCGGCGGATATGCGTTGCCTCCAAGCGTACAGTTCCATGGCCCGCCTAGCACAGGTCTTGGACATGCTTGACCGTCCCGTGGTCGACCAGACAGGGCTCAACGGCGCCTATTACATCAAGCTCCAATGGCCGAGGAATCCCAGCGTAACCGGAACGCACATCGCCCCTAATTTTGCGTCCACGGCCTTTATGTTTACCGCCCTTGAGCAAGAACTCGGGTTGAAGCTCGAACCTACGCAGGGCCCGGTAGATTTTCTCGTCATCGATCGTATCGAGAGGCCCACGGAGAATTAGCAGCAGACGAAATCAGCCGCTAATAGCCGCACCTAACCCCGTTTGCGAAACTGCACGCTGGGTGAGTCGCGAGTAGCGGCATTGGTAGGGCGAAAGCCCGCATAGCCTCCAGCCACCCAACTCGAAGGGCTAAATTCCCAACGCCACATAACAGAGTTGGCCACATAATGTGGACTGTCCGCGTGCGGAATAATCCACAGCTGCATTGGGGAAAAGGGGAGGCTCGCCAGACGGGTGACCTCTTTTCTCTGGCGTCGACGCGGCAAGGAGCCGCCAAAAGGCGGGAAAAGTTGCCGGGAGCGGCAACTTTTTTGGCGAACAAAAACGGGCCGAGTTCGACGATGCTCGGTCCTGGATCATTCCGTGTATTTCTACGAGGGAGATTGCGGTTTGGGGGCGGGCAGACCAAAGCAGGGCCGCGCTACACCGCCCGCGTCTTCGTGGACGGCATCGACCGCCAAAGGGCGGGTGAGCTGAGGAATGCGTTGCGGCTCCGCGACGTGCGCCTCGAAATGATGAAGAGCCGGCACGCCGTGCCGGTCCTGCAATCTCTGCTCGGGCATGCGAGCCCCGAGACAACCATGATCTACACGCACCCGCTCGAAGACGTGAACCGCCAAGCCGTCGAGGACTTGGCGAGCTTGTTGTTCCCAAATGTTCCCTCGAAACAGAAACTCATTTCCAAAGGAATTGAGCTAATCCAATGAGGCAGTGGGGGGTTAAGATGGTACGCCCGGGGTGATTCGAACACCCGACCCCTTGCTTCGTAGGCAAGTGCTCTATCCAGCTGAGCTACGGGCGCACGGAGATGCACAGGAACTCAGGCCTGTGAGGCCATGGCACCGGCGGAGCGCCGGCGTTAGTTGACCTTCGATCATTGTGCAACGAGAGCGCGCGTCTGTCAATCCAGGTTTCACCCGAACCGTTGCCCATTCAAGTCCTGTGCCCTCCCGTCAGATATGGCCACCATTCACCCGCAAAAAAGTGACCCACTCTTGGCGCAGGACGCAGGCTTAAAGGTTGTGGTATAGTCGGCAGGAATCTGGAGGGGATGTCATCCATGTTGATCGTCGAGCAGATTCAAAAAGACCTGGTGGGAGCCATGAAGGCGAAGGAAGAGCTGAAGCTTTCGGTGCTCCGAATGGCGAAAGCGGCGCTGATGAACAAGAAAATTGAACTTGGCAAGCCGTTGGGAGATCCGGAAGCGCTGGCGGTTCTGCGCACGCTCATCAAGCAGCGGCGCGATTCCTCAGAGCAATTCCGCAAAGGCAAGCGCGACGATCTGGCTGACAAGGAAGAAGCCGAGATCAAGATTATCGAGCTTTACTTGCCCGCGGGCGCCAGCGCGGAAGAGATCGACGCCGCAGTGGCCTCCGCGATCCAGGAGACGGGCGCCACAAGCGCCAAAGATATGGGCAAAGTGATGAAGGCTACGATGGCCAACTTGGCGGGCAAGAACGTGGACGGTAAGCAAGTGAGTGAAAAAGTTCGCGCCCGGCTCGGCGCGTGAAGGCAGCGTTCAGCCATTAGCAATCATTCCATCTCATCAGCTATCGCCTGACGTAAGATACGCTTCCTATTTCGAGGAGACTCATGGCCACTCAACCGGTACAAGAAAGCCAACCTGCTGAATTTCGTCCCTACGTGCCCGCGGAGAAGGAGACACCCGAATTCACTTTGCGCGCCGTCATCCTGGGGGCGCTGCTGGGTATCGTATTCGGGGCGGTCACTGTTTACCTGGCATTGCGCGCCGGGCTGACGGTGAGCGCCTCGATTCCCGTCGCGGTACTTTCCATCAGCATTTTCAAGTGGCTGGGGCGATCGACCATTCTCGAGAACAACATCGTGCAGACGGCAGGTTCGGCGGGCGAGTCGATTGCCGCGGGTGTTGTGTTCACCCTGCCGGCGCTGATTTTCCTCGGCTATTCTCTCGGGGTTTCGGACATTCCTCGCGTGCTGCTGCTGGCGCTGGTGGGAAGCGTGCTGGGCGTCCTGTTTATGATCCCCCTGCGGCACCAGTTGAATGTGGTGGAACACGGCGCCCTGACTTACCCCGAAGGCACGGCCTGCGCGGATGTTCTCATCGCCGGCGAAAAAGGCGGCAGTTTCGCCGGTAAGGTCTTTGCCGGCTTCGGGCTGGGCCTTATTTACAAGTTCCTGAACGAAGCCCTGTT
>JBELAJ010000515.1:0-5929 GCA_049508935.1 Terriglobia bacterium
CACTTTACGTGCCAGATCGCGTTGATTGCCAGTCCCGCCAAGGCGATCAGCGACAGGTAAGCACACAGCGCCGACTGTGCGGCGTCCGCCCTCAACGCAGCACTGCCTGTAGCTCCTGACAGCCGACGCTTCTCTTTCGCAAGCCACGGCATGATGACTGCGGCAGCAAGCAGAATGGCGATCCCCAGAAGTGTGGGCTTGGGTTCGTTATACCCCAGTAGGCTTGTGACCGAAGTGACGGCAACGAAGGCAGCCAGCGCGAACAACAAGGCTCCCGCGACATGGGCAGCCCGCCTCTCCGCGTCCCCGTGTGCAGCAATAGCACGAAATCTCCACAGCACCACTACCGCTGAGAGAAGTTCGATGGCGCTGTCTCCACCGAAGGCGAGGAGTGCAGGGCTATGCGCACGCCAAGCTGCAAAGAGAGATACCGCAGCTTCTACGCTCATCCAAGCGATTGTGACGGTTTGCACCCGCCGAATTCGCCGGATAGCGTCTGGAGGAGCGATTTGCAGCACGGAAGCCATTTACGACATTATGGCATCGTACTCGCAGGCTTTTCATTTGCAGGGGGTCGATCCGAGCAAAGCTATCACTTGAGGTCATGCAAAGAATCGAGCGCCTTCCTTCAGCATCGAAAACTTCGTCGGCAGGAGATCAGAATGGAAAACACAATTTCTACGAAAGACCTGAAAGCCAAGCTCGACCGGAAGCAAGGAATCACCGTCGTCGAGACTCTAGCGCCTGAACGTTACCGCGAAGCGCATATCCCCGGAGCCTTGAACATTCCGCCTGAACGAATCAAGGAACTCGCTCCGCAATTATTGCCCAAGAAGGACGCTGAGATCGTCACCTACTGTACGAATACGCATTGACACGCCAGCGAATACGCTGCCCGTGAATTGGCGGCGATGGGTTACACGAACGTGGCGCACTACCCCGAAGGCAAACAGGGTTGGATGGAAGCTGGGTTTCCAGTAGAGAGGGCTGCATAGTCTAACCGCAGCGAGGAACTCACTGCATGAAAGCCGCTTGGTACGAAAAGCAAGGTGCTGCGCGAGATGTCTTGATTATCGGTGAGATGAGCGACCCGGAGCCACTCGCAGGTGAAGTTCGGATTCGCGTTGCTTTCTCGGGCGTGAATCCGGGCGATGTCAAGAAACGCGAGGATGCGTTCGGCGTCGGGATGCCATATCCGCGTGTCATTCCGCACAGTGATGGCTCCGGCACCGTTGACGCGGTCGGCGAAGGCGTATCGCGAGAATGGATCGGTCGGCGGGTGTGGTGCCATGGTGCTCAAAGTTACCGTCCTTTCGGAACCGCCGCCGAGTACACCGTTGTTCCGTTGAAGCAGGTGGCTCAACTCCCCGAAGGCGTGCCAGTGGAGCAAGGTGCCTGTCTCGGTATTCCGGGCATAACCGCACATCGGGCGGTTCACGTCGCGGGTTCGGTCAAGGGTAAGACCGTTCTTGTGCAAGGCGGTGCTGGTGCAGTTGGCGCTTGTGCCGTTCAACTAGCGCATCAGGCGGGAGCGCGAGTGATCGCTACCAGCCGTGCTGAAGCTGATAAGGAAATCGCATCGCGAGCGGGAGCGGATGAAGTTTTGCTAACTGGGGAAGGCTTGGCTAAGCGCGTTCGAGCTTTGGTTCCCGATGGAGTTCATCACATAGTCGAAGTGGCTTTCGGTGCGAATATCAAGACCGATACGGAAGTCTTGGCACAGGGCGGTTCCATCGCGACCTATGCCACGAATACCCCAATGCCGGAGATTCCGGTCTGGCAACTTGTCTTTGTGAACGCTAGACTCTTCTTCGTCGGTAGCGACGACGTGCCAGCGGAAGCAAAGATCGAAGCGACTCGCGACATTAACAAGTCGCTTGAGGCTGGGTGGAAGGGACTCGACATCGGCGACATTGTACCCTTGGATCAAATAGCACGTGCTCATGAGTTGGTCGAACGTCCGGTCAAACCGGGGCGAGTGATCGTGGCGATTACGTAATCTATCGAATCCGACGAGCTAAACAATGGCGAAGAAGAAAACTGCTAATCTCCCGCCAAAACTCACTGAGGTCGAACAAGACCTGCTGTCGCACATCCAAGACGGATACCAGCTTGAAACTGATTCGCTCGGCGGCAACCCAGTTCTGCGGCGGTTGAAAGATAATGAAGAAATACGCCCTCTGTCCGCCAATCGCAATACCATCAAGGCGATGGAACAACGCGGACTCATCAGCCCCGGCAAGGGTCGAGACCCGCTCACTATCGTTTGGCGGCTGAAAAAGAAATAGAGTAATAGAGTAGGACCTCTGGTATTCCGCTATTCGATTGGCGATTCGGTCGAAACAGCTAAGCTGCTCGGCCTGGAGTCGTTTCTGGAGCCGAAGGCAATTATCGGCGAGTAGGCTCCCCAGAGGTACAAAAGGAAAAGGAGAAGTTTCATGTCAAAAGCATGGTTGGTAACGGGCAGCGCAACCGGTTTAGGCCGGAACATCGCTGAAGCCGTCCTCGCATCAGGCGATCGACTCGTTGCAACTGCCCGCGATCCCCGCCGCCTCGAAGACCTGGTAAAGAAATACGGAGATCAGGTTCGGACCGCGGCTCTCGACGTGGTCGATGAAAGCGCCGCCCAGGCGGCCGTGCAGATGGCGGTGGCGGCGTTCGGGCGTCTGGATGTCGTCGTCAATAACGCAGGCTACGGCGATATTGCACCATTCGAGCAGTTGAGTTCGGAGCGGTTCAAGGCGGTGGTTGACACTAATTTTTATGGAGTCGTCAACGTGAGCCGCGCGGCGATACCGATCATGCGAAAGCAAAAGAGCGGGTGCATTCTTCAGATATCCTCGGTCGGCGGCCGGTTGGCGCGGCCTGGCAGTTCGCCGTATCACGCGGCGAAGTGGGCCGTGGGAGGATTTACGGAGTCCCTTGCCCAGGAAGTGGCTCCGTTTGGCGTGAAAGTGTGCGCGCTCGAACCGGGCGGGATGCGAACGAACTGGGGCGTTCGTGCGAACCAAGACACGCCTGACCTGCTTCCGGACTATGAACCGTCCGTGGGCGCAGTTGCCAAGGCGCTGAAGTCTTATTGGGGGCACGAGATGAGCGACCCGGTCAAGGTAGCTCAGGTTGTCCTTCACCTGGCTGCCAGCGATCGTCTCCCTGCACATCTTCTGATCGGCAGCGACGCCGTTCGCTTCGCCGGCGAAGCCGAGGCGACGCGTGCAGCCGACGCGGCCCACTGGCGCGAAGTCAGCTTGTCGACAGATTTTGACGCCCCCACGGCATTGCCTTCTGTGCGCTTCTAAACAATTCTCGCTAAGTTAGGATAGGTTACAACGGCTGGAGGTCACCATGCCGCCGCGTACACTTTTTCTCAGCAGGTTGATCGGGCTGTACTGCATTCTCATCGGGCTATCCACGATGACTCACAGCCAAGCGACTGTCGAGGCGGTGACAGCCCTTCTTCAGAACCCATCGATGACGTTGATCCTCGGCGTAATCACGCTGGCGGCTGGGCTGGCGATGGTTCTTGCTCACAATATCTGGTCGGGAGGTACGCTCGTCGTGGTGGTCACCCTTGTCGGCTGGATGGCGCTCGTGAAGAGCCTATTCTTCTTGTTCCTGCCCCCTGAGATGGAAACAAGACTCTTTCTTCAGCAGCTTCACTACCAGCAATTGTTTTACTTGTACGGAGCTATTTCGCTCGCCCTCGGCGTCTACCTGACGTATGGCGGATTCAGGTCAAGAGAACATTAGCCAGCTAAGTGAAAGGCCCATCCTGAATCTGTGCAAGCTCCACAGACGCGGAGCATCCTGCATCGTCGTTAGCCACGTGGTTGATCCGAGGTCTGATGGGATAGCACCGCATCCGCTGAGCATCATACGGCTTCGACAGTTCAGAGGCGGCAGCCACATCCTGCATGCCCGGATCGAGCATCAAGCCATAGATCATAGCTGCCTGGATCAAGGATCTGGTGTTACCCGCTACTGGTGCAGAAGGTTTACCTGACTGACCAGCACATTATCAGATTTCCCGCCTAATCGAATCATCCACTTGCAACCGACGCGCAAGAACCCTTTTTGACCCCTGGGGCTAAGAACTAATTTCCGCTTCAGTTTGTCTGGCGGGGTGGACAAGCCCTTGCCAAGACGATGGTCGAGAAGGGTCTCCCTCGGCAGCCGTGAGCGAGCGATTCGACTGTCCCGAATTTTCGGATCGAGATAGTTCGCCCCGTATACCTTTTGACCCGATCTATTTACCAAAGGCTCCCGCAAGATTCGTCAGTATATGCAAGACGCAGCCCGAGCTGCGCTGAATCGCAGTTTACTCCGGTGATTCCGCACTACTCATTTCCAATGTGTCGGTTGCGGATGACGTGCGCCAGAATCGCGCCATGAATGCCGACAGCGACTAGCAAACCCGTAGCGTGCATAAATGCCGAGCCGTCGCCCGTTCGTTGTACCGCCAAGAGGGCATAACCACCGAACGGAAGAAACAGCAAGATTGCAGTGCACAATCCCGGATTGTAGCAACGGAAAATCACCGAATGCACCATATGAACGATGGCGTTCACGAGCACAAGGTGGACCGCTATTAAAGCAAATCCGATGTTCACGAAAGCCGCCAGCCACAGTGAAAGCCCTATCACGCCCCACACGCCCGGCACATTGATCATGAAGACGATCCAAGGCGACAGAACTTCTTTGCCCCGTCCGATGGTCTGATTCAAGAACTTCCTGAAACGGTCGTTGTCGTCTTCCTCATATTGGTGAAGCATGTAAACAGGCAGGAGCAGGAAGGTCACGACGAGACTGGGCGACCATGTGCGGGTGATGACGGGTGTGAGCAGAAGCAATAGCACCGCGGCCAAGAAACCGCCGTAAACCCAGTTGGCAATTAATCGGTCCAGCATAAGTTTGGGAGACACGTGGAGCTAAGACGCCCTACATAGCCTTATCAGTGGATTCCTCCCCAATCAGTGCCCGAACTTCTGTGTTCCAGAAGCTCCGGTGATGGGAATCATCGTGTTCTCTTCGTAGTCCGTCCAGAAACTGAGGCGGATGCCTCCTCGAGGCTTGGGTTGTGCCAACAACCGTCTGAACCGATGATCGCGTCAGCCTGTTTCGGCCCCCAGCTGTGGCGCTTGTAGAGGCGAGCCCGGTGGTGGGTCTTAAGGACTGGATCGACCACCGCCCAAGCGGCCTCAACCGCGTCCTCACGGGTAAAGAGCGCTCCATCGCCGGTCATCGCGTCGCCCAATAGCCGCTCGTAAGGCGCTTCCTCTCCCGGATGTTCTTCGAACAGGTAGAGCTCTCGCTGGTCCCCGACGAACTCCTTCCCTGCGAGTTTGACGCGAGCGGCGAGGGCGATGGCTGAGTTGGGAGAGAGCCGGAAACGCAGGTAGTTGGCCGGGCCGGACTTTGGAATTGGCGCTGAGTCGGCGAAAAGCCTCTGCGGCGGCGGCTTCAACTCCACCATGACCTCGGTCGCGGTGTCTGCCAGATACTTGCCGGAGCGCAGATACCACGGCACTCCCTCCCAGCGCCAGGAATCGATGAAGAGCCGCAGGGCGCAGAAAGTTTCGACGTCGGAGTTCTTCGCCACGTCTCGCCCCTTCTGGTAGCCAGCGTACTGGCCGCGCACCAAGTCAGCAGGTGTCAGAGGGCGCATGGCTTGAAAGACCTTGGCTTTCTCGTTGTGCACGGCTCCAAAGTCCCTACCGGCCGGCGGTTCCATGGCAAGTAGCGCGACGATTTGGAAGAGGTGGTTCTCTATCACATCGCGCAGACAGCCGGCAGTTTCGTAAAACGCGCCGCGGTCCCCGACGAACTCCTTCCCTGCGAGTTTGACGCGAGCGGCGAGGGCGATGGCTGAGTTGGGAGAGAGCCGGAAACGCAGGTAGTTGGCCGGGCCGGACTTTGGAATTGGCGCTGA
>JBELAJ010000516.1:0-5928 GCA_049508935.1 Terriglobia bacterium
CTATCTCTGCGGGATTGAACCAGGCTGTCACTCCTCTTGGAGTGGCCGTCCTTACCGGACTTTCCTCCGTAACCACGCATTATGGAGGATATTCTGCCTTTTACGGCCAAGGTTTTATGACCGGCACCAGCTTCGCCGTTGGAATGTTCCAGGATCGCTCGACCACCAGCGCCCTGACGGCTTTAGTCAACCCGTCCATTCCCTCGTTTTTCGGAATTACCGTGAGCCAGAACCTTCTGAATGGCTTTGGCTACCGCGCGAATGCTGCGAATTTGCGCATCGCGAAGAACGGCCTCAAGTTTGCCGACAGCGCATTCCGGCAGAACGTCATGACGACCTTGCAGACCGTGGTCAATGACTATTGGGATCTCCTTTACGACCGCGAGAACATCCGCGTGGCTGAAGAAGCGGTCAAGTGGGCGGAGGCGGACTTAAACAACAACACCCGCCAGGTGGAGATCGGTAACATGGCGGCTATCGAGATCACGCGGGCCAAGTCCGAGATCGCCACTCGAAAGCAAGGATTGATCCAAGCCCAAACCGCGTATCAGCAGCAGGAAGAGAAACTGAAGACCGAGCTTTCGAAGCACGTGGACGGCGATCTGGCGGTTGTGCCCATCGAACCTACCGATAAGCTGCCCGAGCCAGGCCCCAATGACATTCCTTCGCTGCAAGATGCACTCAACCTGGCGGCCAAGAACCGGCCGGAGATCGAGCAGGTCCAGTTGAACATGCGGAACCAGGAGATCACGATCCAGCAGAACAGGAACCATCTGCTTCCATCCTTGAACGTTTACGCCACCTACGCCCCGGAGGGACTCTCCGGGCATTTCCTCTGCGGGACCAATCTCTATGAACCGGCCTGTCCTGCGGGAGCGACAGGGTACCTCCCGGGAGGAACCGCCGACTCGCTGTCGCAAGCGTTTCGCAACGTTTATCCGAACTACTCATTGGGAGTCAACCTGCAGATTCCGATTCGCAACCGCGCAGCGCAGGCTGACGCCGCGACCGCCCTGCTCCAGGAGCGGCAATACCGCGTTCAGTTGCAGCAGAAGATAAACCAGGCCCAGCAGGACGTGCGCAACGCCGTGATTGCCGTGACCCAGGCTAAAGCCCAGATCGATGCGGCTGTGGCAGCGACGGAGCTTGCCAAGGAGACATTGGACGGAGAACAGAAGAAATTCCAACTGGGAGAATCGACCCCGTTCCTTGTCATCCAGCAGGAGAGAGATCTCGCAACCCAAGAAGCTACAGAAGCTCAAGCGCGCGACACCTACGCCAAGGCACTCGTCCAGTACGCTCAAGCTACGGGCACTACACTGGAGAGGTTTAATGTTGAAATCTCGGAGGCCAAGACGGGACAGGCTACCAAAGCCATGAATATTCCAGGAACACCGGCAGCGCCGACGGGGCAGTGAGGAGGAAACGAAATTTTGAATTGTAAATTGTAAATTATAAATACTAAGAATGACAATGCTTAGTATTGAAATAATACGCTCTTGCGATCCGACAGCACTCTCGCTCGTGGAGAGGGCTGAAATTTCTAGGGACCCACGACCTGCCGATCTGCCCATCTGCCGACTTCACGGCTGGATGAGGCCCTTCTTCACCGCGAAGAGAACCAGTTCCGCTGTGCGGTGGAGGTCGAGGGTCTCCATGACGCGGGCACGGTGCACGGCGACGGTATTAACACTGATATTAAGAAGTGTAGCGATTTCCTTATTGGATTTTCCCTGAGCGATTAACTGTAGCACCTCTTTCTCGCGCAGGGTCAGCTTCTCATACGGATCCTGGCTCGTTCCTTGGAAGGTGCCTGCCTTCATGCTTTCGAGAACAATGTGAGAAACGCCAGGGCTGAAGTAGGCCTGGCCTTCCGCAAGCGCCATGACGGCGCGGGTCAGATCGACTTCGATGGCATTCTTCAGGATATAACCCTTGGCACCCAGCTCGAACGCCTTGCGCACGTAGGCCTCGTTCGAATACATACTGAGGATGACGACCTTGATTTGCGGATTGGCCTTGAGCACTTCTGCTGTCGCCTCGAGGCCGCCCAGTTCCGGCATGGAGAGATCCATGACGACGACATCGGGCTTGAGTTCCTTGCATTGCTCGATGGCCTCGATGCCGGTGCGCGCTTCTCCCACGACGGTTATACGGGGATCATCCTCGAGGATACGGCGGAATCCCTGGCGGACCAGAGTGTGATCTTCTGCGAGCAGGACTCGAATCTGTTTTTCCTTGCTGGGAGATGTCACGATTCAACTCACCTCTTGGACGGCGTGATTTAGCGATGGCCTTTCGAGGGGGACGGTAACGCTGACCACCGTTCCCCTGTTGGGCGATGAGCGAATCGAGAAAGCACCCTTGAGGTGCTCGGCCCTTTCGCGCATTCCCATCAAGCCGATTCCCTGACCCGCCACTCGATTAATTTCCGGGCCGATCACGAAGCCTGCTCCGTTGTCGCGGATTTCCAGACTCAATGCGCCCGCTTCCTCTGCTACCTTCACCCAAGCTTCTTTGGCTCCGGAATGCTTGGCTACGTTGTTCAAAGCTTCCTGAACGATTCGGTACAGATGAATCGCATCTTCGGGCAGGAAAAAGCCGTCTCGAAGCTTGCCCTTATAGTGTACCAGAACGCCCGTCTGCCGCGAGAATTGGTCCACAAA
Source organism: Terriglobia bacterium (assembly GCA_049508935.1). Lineage (GTDB taxonomy): Bacteria > Acidobacteriota > Terriglobia > UBA7540 > UBA7540 > CAVROP01. The sequence goes on from JBELAJ010000516.1 coordinate 2,667, forward strand.
CCACTCGAGAGTCTGCGCCAGTCCGAAATCGTCCAAAATCGCCGGGCGGAAAATCTGCGACTCGGAGCGAACGGACTGGAGCGTGTCCTCGACGATCTTCTTGACGTATTTCACATCCTCGACGAAGACCGGATCCTTGTCCAGCGCTTTCTGACTGGCGCGGCCGAGCGTCACGCCAATGGCTGTCAGGATCTGGCCGAATTCATCGTGCAGGTCGCGCGCCACCTGCCGCAGGGTCTTCTCCTGCACGTCGATCAATTTCCAGGAGAGCATGCGGAGTTCTTCGGACTGGGTCTGCAGCCGCTCCGCGAGGTGATGCAGGCGATCGAACGTCTTGCGATTGGCCTGAAGAGTGTAGAGCCCCGTGCCCATCGCCACCAGGAATAGGACGCCGATCAGCACAAGAATGTCCCGCTTGACTCTGCCATAGGTCAGGCTGACTTGCTGCCCAGCTTCTGTTTGCGCCTGATCGTTGAGCGCCAACAGGCGCGTGATGATCGAGGAGATGCTCTCCCGCTTGCTCTCCAGTTGCGACCGGATCATGTAGCGCGCGGTTTCTTCGTGGCCCTGGTCGGCCAGTTGGAACGCTTCGTCGGAGCTGAGCCAGAAGTCGTCCAGCACGTCGCGCAGTTGCCGGCGTTTTTCGTCTCCGGCGGGGGTGCTGGCGGAATACTGCCCTTCCAGGCGCAGGGCCTCATCCATCTCCTGATGCACCCGCGTGAACTCGCCTTTCCAATAGAAGATCGGGTAACGGCTTTCGGGCAGCGTCATGTCGCGGAGCGATACGGCAAGCTGATAGGTGTCGTCCTGCAGCCGCAAAAGCTGTAGGGACGCCTTGCGGTTCTTCTGCACGACGTTCACTTGAAAGTCTTCCAGCCAGCGGATTTCTCGAATGGTGTAACCGGCGAAAATCAGGAAGACGGTGAGGGTGACGCCCAGGCCCAGCCAAAGGCGCGCCGAGGGCGACGGAATCGCGCTCAACACATCGTGTTCAGTTGCGGGCATCCTGCTCAATATTCGCACCGATTGCCGGTAGGTTCAAGTCAACCTCCACCCACGATTGGCTCGCGTGGAGTCGGCGCCGGAAAAGACCTATCGCAGAGGTCACTGACAACCCAGGGGTTTCTTTGTTGAGGAATGCGCAGCTAACAGGATCGCAGAAGGGTTCTTACGTATTCTCTAAACGACGCTTCAATCGTCGTGGTTATCTTTCCAGGGGCCTCGAAGCGCCACTGTGCGTCAATGCTCCCCACCGCCGCGACTTCGCGGGTCGTGGAGCTGATGAAGACCTCAGATGCCGAAGCAAGGTCATCCGGCGTCAGGATTTGCTCCGAGAGTTCGAAACCGGCTTGAGGCACGACTTCGCGCAGAACGTCGCGCGTTACGCCGGGCAGGCAACCCGAGGCAAGGGGTGGGGTAAGAACGCGGTTCTCGCGAACCAGGAAGATATTTGCGGACGTGCATTCCGCAAGATGGCCGCTCTCGTTGAGAAGCAGCACATCGTCAAAACCTTCTGCGTGGGCCTTCTCGAGCAGCCCGGCGTTTTGAACCCAGGAGAGCATCTTGGCTCCCGCCAGGTGAGTGGCAGAGTAGAGGGCATGCTGTTGCAGCTTGAGCCGATGGACCGCCGGCCACTCGACCAGTTGTCGCGTGAAGATAATGAGGTCGGTCTCGGGAGAGTCGCCCACCTCGGCCCAAAGTCCTCCGCGGTTCTTTACGAATGACACCCGCGCCATCCCTTCCGGACGGCCGTTGGCCGCCGCCAGCTTGCTCACTGACTGGCGAACGGCCTCCTGCTCTTGGCCAAGGCTCATGCCAAGGCGCTCGGCGTCGTGCGACATGCGTGCCCAATGCCTGTCGAAAGCGAAAGGCTTGCCTTCGTACACTCGCAAAGTGGTGAAGACTCCCCAGCCCATCAGCAATCCCATTTGACCCGGAGAGAGACGCGCTTCTGACAAGGGGATGATGCGGCCATTATGAAAGATCAGGGTGTCCATAGATTCGAGGAAGTTGCAGCGCACCCCCGCACAACGACCGGAGACTGGTCGAGGGAGGGCGCGTTTTATCCAGAGGCCGACGGTTTACCAGGAGACGCGAACCGTGAGCGGGTAGTTCAAGCGCAAGAGGCACTGAGTTTCGGGGGGTACATTCACCTCGTGCCCTTTCGGCCAGAGAAGCTCGTAACCGACCGCCGCGGCGCCCGCAACGGAGAGGCCCACGGAAGCGGCTGCGGCGCCGGTGGCCACGGCTCTGATGGCGCCAAAGCTTCCCAGTCCAGCCCCGCCAATAAGCGTTTTCCACGAACGTGCCCGGCCTCCCGTGAAATGGCCTTCAGCATCGAGGTGCAAATCGGGGTTGCTGGACTTCTCCAGCGATGCCAGGACGCCTGCCATGGGCTCGGCTTGGCCGTCCGGCAATACGACCTCGTCAAAGCGCAAGCGCAGTTCCGCGGGACGGTGAACGTGGCCCGACTTGCGGATCATGGTGATGCGTCCGTCGAGAATGCTGCCGGAGGGCAGTGCGACGTGCCCGTCGACGTATACCGGTTTCAGCACACGTGCCGTTACAAGATCGTTGGGGTGGTTGACCCGAGTGTGGATCCCGGAAAGCATCTGAATGCTTACCTGGGTTTCCGCAGGGACGGTGACGCTTCCCATGGGGAACGCAGGGAGAGTCAGTCCCGGACCGTTGCGGTGAGGCAGCACCGGAGGTCCCTCGTCTTCCTGCGCAAAAGCTGCGATGGCGAGAAAGCCTATCACCGTGATTGCCGTTAATACCCGACGCATTTAGTTTTACCTCCAAGGCCGCGCCCAAAGGCGTTATGGATGCACCTTCCCCCGGACCACAAAGGCTTATCCCGGCCAAATTCTTGCAGTCTTCCAAAGACCACTGTTCCAGATACTAGCTATTGTCACGCTTCACTGCGGAGAAATCAAGCACGCAATGATAGACGCAGAATCTTCCCCTCAAGTTTCGTTTTGTTATGGAATTGTAGCGAGCCTAACCCGCGCGATGGCGATGCCAAACGGCGATAGCACGCCATCGCCCTGCATGGCCCAGGAGGGGAAAACAGAAAGGCCCAACCACTAGGGTTGGGCCAGGAAATGCACGAACGGAAGCTGCTGATTACCCGACCTTCGTAACTTTGTCGGCCTGAGGTCCCTTTTGCCCCTGAATAATCTCGAACTCAACCGTGTCGCCTTCTTGCAAGGTCTTAAAGCCCTCACCCTGGATGGCCGAGTAATGAACGAAAACATCAGCT
>JBELAJ010000517.1:0-5924 GCA_049508935.1 Terriglobia bacterium
CATCCCACACCTCCCCCTTCGGTTCAGCCACGCGCCTCCGGCGCATGTCTTCAAGATTAACTGTCAGGGGATTATCGGTCGGGAGCTTCAACCGCCAAAGATGGGTTCACCGGACGGATACGATGAAGCAGTAGAGCGCCGCCAGCTCGCCGTGGTTAACAATCGGGAAGAAGCCGTTGGGAAAATGCACCCTGAAGTAGGCCACAGCCATCTCTCCGCTCAGAATAAACGCCACGGGCGAGGTGAAGAGGCCGAGAATCAGCAGCACACCGCCAACCAGTTCCAGGCCGCCCGCAATCCAGGGCAGTGAGCCGAGAGGAGCCGTGGCGCCTTTCCCACCCAATCCTCCAAAGAGGCCGAGGATTTTCTGCATCCCATGCTCTGAGAAGGTAAATCCCGCCACGATGCGGAGCAAAGAACGAGCAAAGGGTTCGAACCTGCGAATCGCCGACATAGGTTTCACCGCTTTTGCGCTGTATTTAATCGAAATCCGATGCTACTTGATGTGGCACTGGGCGAGGCCGCGCTTTTCGAGGTATTGCTGGTGGTACTCTTCCGCACGCCAGAAGGTGGAAGCCGGAACAATCTCGGTTACGATGGGCCGTTTGAATTCTCCCGAGCGCTCGAGAGCTTCCTTGGACGCTCGGGCAAGCGCCTTCTGCTCAGGGGTGTGGTAGAAAATCACCGATCGGTATTGGGTTCCCACGTCGGGCCCTTGGCGGTTCAACGTGGACGGATCGTGGTTCTGCCAGAAAACTGTCAGGAGATCGTTGTAGGATGTCTTCGAAGGGTCATACATGACTTGCACCGTCTCGGCGTGTCCGGTCTTATCTGTGCAAACATCTTTGTAGGTTGGGTTGTCGAGAATTCCCCCCATGTAGCCGACGGCGGTTGAAACGACGCCCGGCGTCTGTCGAAACGTCGCCTCGACGCCCCAGAAGCACCCCGCACCGAAACTTGCTGTCTCCATGAACCACTCTCCAATCGGGATTTCAAATTTCAAACTTGAGATTTCAAAAATAGCGTCACCAGCCCTGTTCCGCAAAAAGTATTCTCGCTTGGCTGTTTGAAAAATGCAAGACGCGGACGCGTTGGTTATTCGACCGGAGCGCGATAGCGCCTGTCTTTCCACGAAACACCGCGTCCAACCCTGCTGGTCACGGTCGAATAGATGGACACACAGGAATAGAACAGTGTCGCCAGGGGCAGCGTAAGAACGTACAGAGACGGAAGGCGCGAGTGGCGGATGAAAGGCAAGTAGACCAGAGAGGCCAAAAGGCAAGCCAGGACAGCGATGAGGAGAAAAGGATCGAGCAAGAGTGCCCTGGAAAGCCTCCAATCGGTGAGAGCCTGGATAACCACCGCAACCCAGGGGAAAACCACCAGCAGGTTGGCCAGGAACATCGCGCCCAGCATCTTGCGGATCGAAAAACCGGAACCTTCAAACGCGGTGCGGCTGAGCCCCTCAAATATCTCCGCGCCGCTTGTGTACATGCGAGTATGCAGGAGACCGCGACTGGCCGCCAGAAAGATGCGGCGCCCGTGGCGTTTGAAAAGCTCCGCCATCCTGAGGTCCTCGATGAGTACATTCTTCAAACGCGCGTAACCGCCCAAGGCTAAGAGGTCTTCGCGTTTCATCAGGATAAATGCGCCGGCGGCGAGGGCTCGAGACGAAGTTGGGTCGTTCACCAAATGAACGGGAAAGAGGGACGTGATAAGGAAGGAGAATCCCGGAAGCACCACTTTCTCCCAAAAGGAGCCAAATTCCAGTTCCGGGATAATCGAAAGGAGTTGGACGCCCCGCTCAAGGGCGCAGGACATCGCCACCCTCAGAATCGAGGGGTGAAGCATCATGTCGGCATCCGTCGCCAGGACCCATTCGCCGGAGGCGGCGCTCGCCGCCAGATGCAGGGCATGCACTTTGCCGTGCCACTGCGGCGGAAGCTCTCGGTTGTGAATAACCTTGAGGCGGCCGCCCGCAGCGGGCTTCGAGGCCCAGTCGTCCGCGATGGCCCCTGTGCGATCCCGGGAGTCATCATCCACCAGAACAACTTCAAAACCACGATAGTCAAGCGCCAGAAGGGATTCGAGGGCGGCGGGAAGCGAGTTTTCCTCGTTGCGGGCCGCCACGATGACGGACACGCTTGGGAAGGGCTCAACAGGCGAGGACGGTTGGTCCGTACGCAAGATGAAGGTGCTTCGCAGACTGCGCAAGATGCGAACGCCCAGGACACACCAGAGAACAACCACGAGAGTGGGTAACCAGAGCATGGGTGTCAGGTGCCGGGGGCCAGGTTACAAGCAGGAGAATAGTGAATGGTGAATAGTGAATAGTGAATTATAAATTATAAATTGCCGACGATCAGGGGTAGGAACTGAGTCCTCACATCGCGCCCCAGTTGATGATTTGCAATTCACCAATCACTACTCAACAGTCACTATTTCTTCTCTTCATTTCGCGGACCGCCGTTCCCTTACACCTGAAACCTGACACCTGACACCTGCCTACGCCCGGGGAGACTTGCTGCGATGCCGGGTGATGTAGCGGGCCGGAGCCGCGACCCTTTTTTTCTTCGCTGGTTCAGCCTCAACCGGAGCGGGTTCCTCGGCCGGCGCCGCGGGGTCAGCCTCCGGTGTGGACGCGGTTTTCGTCAGCACCTGCTCAAAGAGCGCGGCGCGCGAGCCGGGTTTCTTCTTGGGGGGCATCTCCCCATTGCGGTATGGGTGCTCACTGTGGCAAGTCTGGCAAACGACTTTCACCACCTTGTTATCCACCAGGCTGGCCACGGCATGGTTCAGAAGCAGACGGCAGCGAGGGCAGTAGTCGTCAATGGTGTCGCCGAGACGGGGAACAGGTTCAATCATGAAAGATCCCTCTGCGGATCCTCATCGTGAGGAAGCTAAGGTTGCGAGCGCCCATTATAACGCGCTCCCGGCAAGAATCAAATGAGACACAGCAGCCGGCATAGAGGTAGCGCCGACGTTTAGAGCCTGCCCTGAGCGGGGCGAAGGGTCGGCATGCGCCCCACAGGTCGGGGCGCTACTAGCCAGTAAATGGAATCACGGCCTCGCCGGGTAAAGGTGATAGAGCATCAGGTAAACGACCACGCCGGTCACTGAAACGTACAACCAGATGGGCAGAGTCCAGCGGGCAATTCGTTTGTGCTGCGGGAAGCGATGCCGCAACGCCCGGTAAAGCGTCGTGAGAGCCAGCGGCACGATCACGGCGGCAAGCACCGTATGCGAGCCCAGCAGGGCGAAATAGAAACTGCGAACCGCGCCCTGCCCGCGGAAATGCGTTGTCCCGTGAAAGTAGTGGTATGTGAGGTAACAAACCAGGAATATCATTGAGGTTGTGAAAGCGGAGAGCATGCAGGCTTTGTGCGCGCGGATGTTCCTCTGACGGATGAAAAAGAAGCCCAGCGTCAGAAAAACGGCGCTGGCAGCATTCAAAGTGGCATCAACGCTGGGAAGGTAGTGGATCATGTGGGTTTCGGCTGGCTTTTGTCGGGCCCGGCCTCCAAAGCAGGCCCCTTCTTTAGGGAGCGTAGCAATTTCTGCCCGTCTCCAGAGTAGAACGACCATGCAAGGGCGCCGCCGAACACTGCCGACAAAGTGAGGCTGATCAAGGTAAACCACAGGCCGTCCATATTGAAGACCCGACCGCTTATCACCTCCCAAGCCGCGATAGCCAGTCCAACCAGTGTAGCCAGAAGGCAGAAACCTGCTAACGCTAGTTCCTCGAGCATAGGCCTTGGGTCCTCGCTTGAGCCGAAAAGGAGCCGAATTGGGCATTCTGGCCCACTCGGTCTCTAAAATTATACCCTAGTGCGACTAAGTTGCTTGCTGTCAACGCCTTGCCATTGGCCTTGAAATTGCTCCATACCAAATCATGCCGCGCTCGGCAGAACTGGGGCTCACCCCTAAAGATTAGAGGAGGCAAAATGGCCATGCGAGCCGACCTCAACGAGATTATAGTCCAATTGAAGTTGGAAAGAGACATCTTGAAAAGCGGCGGATACGGCCGGTCTGTCCGTACTCCGCAAAAACCCACAAAGCTCTTTCGTGATTCGGTTACTTGCCTAAATTACGGCGAAACTGTGAAGCTGCATCCCTGCGAAGAGTGCCTTCTCTGGGAATGGGTGCCCGAAGACCACCAGCATGACGACCTCCCTTGCCACTTTATCCGCTTGAATGAACAAGGCGATAGCATCGCCTCTCTCGAAGACTCCGGAGATCGAGAAGAAGCTGAAGAGGCCCTCGTCGGCTGGCTGGATTCGGTCATTGGGCATCTGGAAATCAAGCTCGTTCACGAATCAGAGAATCTGGAGATCACATAGTTGGGTGATCCGGTGATCGGGAGATCGGGGTAACAAGGAGCTTGGCGGTAAGAGTTTATCTCATACCTGCCGCATCTCCTGATATTGCGACAACTGCGAACCCGGCTGATCTTACGATCACCTAGACGATGCACGCAGGCCGACGTTATTTAATTTATTCACCGGATCTCCAGGCCTCCCGATTCTGCTGCTCAACCGATCACCGGATCAACCGATCACCCGATACCCAGATGCCTTATCCGGTCTTGTCCACCATGAGCAAAGCGAAAACGACCGGCAAGTACACGATTGAGGCAAGGACCAATCGCCGCGCCAATGAGTTTGATCGATGAAAGGCCAAGCGCATGCCAGCGAGAAAGAACCCAACACCCAGCACCAACGCTCCCACCAGATAGGCCTTTCCCGCCTGCCCAAGGAAGGCGGGCATTAAGCTGGCAGGAATCAGGGCCAGAGAATACCCAAGAATCTGAGTCGCAGTCGTCCGGCCATCCCGGTCGTTCCTGGGAAGCATTTGCAGGCCGGCGCGAGCGTAATCGTCCCTGTACATCCAGGCAATAGCCAAGAGGTGCGGAAACTGCCATAGGAATAGAATGGCATAGAGCACCCAGGCCTCGAGGCCAAGGCTGTTGCGCGCCGCCGCCCAGCCGATGAGGGGCGGCATGGCTCCAGGAAAGGCGCCCACCAAAGTGCAAAGCGGCGTCCTCTTTTTGAGCGGGGTATATAAGGCGAGGTAGGCCCCGAGCGTCGACAAGGCGAGCGTGCTGGTTAACGGGTTTGTGAACGCCCACAATTCCCAGCCCCCCAATCCCGCCAACGCGATTCCGAACCAGAGCGCCTCGGCGGGCTCCAGTCTCCCCGCCGGCAGCGGGCGATTGGCCGTCCGGCGCATCTGCCGGTCCGACTGGCGCTCGATATACTGATTCAGAGTTCCTGTTCCGCTGGCCACCAGCAGCGTACCCATCAGCGTGTGGAATAAGCGGATGAAATCCAGCGGGCCGCGCGAGGCAAGATAGAAACCCACCAGGGTGCTGACCAGAACCAGGAAGTTCACTTCCGGTTTGGTCAGCGTCCAATAATCCGCCAACAAATGAAGCCGCTGACGCAGGGTGCTGTTTCGCGGGTTGTCCGATGGCTTGCTCATACGGCCGCCCCGTGCGGGGCCGAAACCACTTTCGTCTCCTCAGCTTGAGGCGTGAGATAGCGGTGCGTCTGATAGGTCATGTAAAGACTGGTCAACAGCACCAGCGCACCTACCGCCACGTGCGCGGTGGTCGTGTTCACCACCGGCGGCAGGGGCTGGGGCGCGTTCCGCTCAGCCATCTTTACGACATAAGAAGCGATGCCAAGGGAGACTTGCACCACCAGCATCCCGCCCAGCAACAGCGCGGGCCTCAGCAACTGAGGAGTTTGCGAGAACTTGATCAGGATGCGAGTGACAAGATAGGCCACGAACATCGTCACCACGCCGGCACCCGCGATGTGCAAGTCGAGTCCCTTCCCGGAGTGGCGGTACACGGCCCCTATCACCAACTGCACAAGGATTATGCCCGTGGTCACCACGGTCAGGAGTCGAAGCGTGGGAGC
>JBELAJ010000518.1:0-10384 GCA_049508935.1 Terriglobia bacterium
AACCCGGCCACCCCAGAATCTTCGTCCAGTCGTTGTCTCTCACACCTCCCAGTCTAACGAGAAACCCCGTTCGCTGAAAACCCCGTCAATCGCCCTCTATGCCAAATTCCTGCGCAGAGCCCAATGTTCAAAGGTGATGGCGCCCGGCAAGTCCGCATCAGCCACATGGTCGCCGTGTACACGGTAAGAGGTGGCGCGCGATCCCGGATGGCTGGTCTCGACCGCCGGGGGTTGGTCCACATGGAAGGTGATGGCGAGATCGGACTGCGCTGCGACCCGAACGGTGATTGGGTCAGAGACGTAATCTGCCCCGGCGGGAATGCTGACGCCCGGGCGTCCGGAAAACGTTAGGGCGCGATCGGTCGAGGCGGCGATCCGGGGCGATGCCGCTGCAGCCGGCCGGGCAATGTGCACGGACGTAAACTCGAGGGGGGCAGTGCCGAATGCGTTAGAGATTCGTACACGCAAGGCTTCGCCGCCGATCGAAAGGTGCACCACCTGGCGCAATGTGGCATCACGGAGTTCGCCCGGCGCAAGAGAGTTGTTCGCCTCCGGAACTTGCTGTGCGGCCGCCCATGATCCTACCCAGTTGGGCTCCGAACCTGGGGCCTTCGCCAGGATTGCCTTAGCGCAGAATGCCAAGCCAAGAAATATCGCGAATGCTCTTCGTGGCCACATGCCGGAGTAGTTCCTCGCGGCGAAGGAACGCCAAAGCAGAACGCCGCCCGAGGCCGCTTGCCCACCGCAGTATACACAAACCGGAGGGCGGTTGGCAGCCAGAATCCCGGCCGCTAAAACCCATGATCGATTAAGCGCACGGCGAAGAACTGTTGGTTTGGATGCTCGGCGCCACTCGCGGCACAGGCAGGAGTGCCTGTGCTACGCGGCGAGACACTGGCGGTGTCCTTCAGTCGGGCCGTGACAACTCGGCGAGCAACGCCTCGCGCCGCTTCCAGGCGATGCCAGTGACAAGATTGAGGACCCTGCGATAGGCTATCCACGTAAGGCCCGCGAGCCCCAGAAAGCCGATTCCACACCAAGCCATGTTTCCCGCCCAGCGTGAAAGAAGGTACAGGGCCGCAGCCAAGCCGACCACGACGACTTGGACCCCCAAGGTGACCACCATCGCAAGGCCTGACGCTGGTTGGCGCCGCATCTGACCGGGCTTCCACTTGCGGGGAAAATAGAGCGAGACCAGGTTCCCGGCCGTTAGATTCACGAGAAAAGCCCAAAGCGCTCCCGCCACGGTCATTCCGACGACCACAGGAGGGGTAGGCCCGCCAACAAACTGGACCACAACAAAAACAAGGATCACCTCGGCAACAAGCACCATCGAGTGGAGCAGATTCTTCGCCACCATCACGTCACGAAAACGAAGGGGTGCAGAGAACAGCATGAGCAACCCGGATCCGTCATAAGCTAGACTGTTGTAAGCAAGTCCCACCAAAGTGAGCAGAATGTAAGCAACGCCCATGGGGAAGTAGGTCGCCCTACCCAGCATGAAACCCATCACCTTGGGGTGCGGGCTGCCATGGCGGCTCATGCTCAGTACGATGATGATAAGCAACGGCGTAAGGAGGGTGAGATACGCCGCGGTGTTGCGGAGGAGATAGCGCAGGTCTTTCTCGAACAGGGCGGCCACAGTAGGGGAAAAGCCGACCACGTTCCAGCCCGCGCGCACAGGGGCGCGAGCTTCGGCAGACGGGCGGCGCGCCTCGCTCAAGTTTTCGCCGCGGTACTCAGCCCGCAAGCGAATGGTGAGCAGCCATCCGATTACGCCGCAGTAAGCCAGGAGACCTGCGAACTCGGCTCCAGCTTTGCCGGTACTGCCGGCACGCCCAAACGCGATCGTCGCCGCCGCTATGCCGGGTGGAAGGACGCGGACACCCGAGGCGAAGCGGGTCACCCAGGGCAATGCCCGATGGCCATATCGATTAGCAAGAGGACTTATGAACTGCCCGCTGATCGCCAGGAGGACGCCCACCGCGCCCAGAATTTCACGCGTGCGTCGTTGCGCCATCCAACGGCTGAGCCAGGCGTAAATAGCCCGGTTGAGCAGCAGGTTGAGCAGCGCGAGTCCCGCAAAAGCCGGGATCGCCCACTCCAGAACGCTGAACGATGCGACGGCGATGCCGAGGAGCATCGCGGCAAGCCAGTACAGACAGGCGGCTGCCGCTGGGTCAAAGACTCCGTGCGCCAATGCCAGCAATACAAACGTGGAAAACCGGAGCGGGAAACGCAGTAGCGAAACCGGATCGGATTCCGCTCCAAACCCGGAGATGAGAAGGGGGAGAAGCAGCCAAACCAGAAACACCAGCCACAGCTCAGCCGAAAGCAAAGTGGGCTTGCCCCGGCTGATCGCATACCAACTGCCGAGGCCCAGGAGAACGCCGAGCCCCACAACCCCAAGGCCGATGCCGGAGCCCATGATGATATGTACAGCCAAGTTCAACTTGCCGGTAGCGGTCCGCAGGCCGTTGACGAACAGGCGCCAGCGCAGCCAGCCTACCAGGAAGAGCTGCGTGGATTTGCCCGGCGCCGAGATCACTCCAGCCACGATAGCTCCAGCACGGCGGCGCGCTCGCCGCCCACAATTTTGAGAAAAATCTGTTCCAGGCTGAGCTTCTGCCCATCATCCTGCCTGGCTGCCACGCCGGAGCGCAGGTCGTCAATGGACCCTTGGGCGACCAGTTCGCCACGATGGATGATAGCCACGTGGCTGCAAAGCCTCTCGACGATCTCCAGCACGTGGGAGGTGAGGAAGATCGTGGCGCCGCGCGCGATCATGCGGTTCAGCATGGCCTTAAGAGTGCCGGCGGCAATGGCGTCCACGCCCTCGAAGGGTTCGTCAAGAAACAGCACCTTGGGTCCGTGTATGACCGCCGCAGCCATCGCAAGTTTTTTCTTCATGCCATGCGAGTAGTCCACGATCAGCGACTTGGTGCGATCGGCCAGGCCCGTGAAATCGAGGAGTTCCTGCGCGCGCTCGGCCGCGGTGACACGATCCAGGCCATACATGCGCCCGGCGAAAGTGAGATATTCCGGCCCGGTCAGACGTTCGAAGAGGGCAAGGCCTTCCGGCACCACGCCGATCTGGCTCTTCACAGCGATGGGATCGCTCGCGAGATCGAGGCCGAGAATCCGGATTTGCCCCGCCGTCGGCTCCAGCATGCCGGTGAGCATCTTGATGGTGGTGGATTTCCCCGCGCCGTTGGGGCCCAGAAATCCAAAGAATTGGCCTGCTTCCACGCGCAGGTTAACGTTGCGCACCGCCTCCAACTCTCCGAAGCGGCGGCACAGTCCGTTGGTCTCTACTGCGAGTTCGGTCATGGCAGGACGCCGCCGCTAGAGTAGCATATCCGGCGATGAAGAACAGCGTAAAGTTCGGCTGGTTGGCGAATCGAACACGTCGCCGGAGAGACCTCGCAGACCCCTCGAGGTAGGGTCTGCGCCTGCCCCAAGTGAAAGTGAGGGTCATTGGTAGAGCGTCTTACGGGAGTCCCGACGCGTGCTTCGGACGGCATGCAGGGAGTTGTTGCGCACTGCGCAGGTCCGGGCGAGGTGTGTTCACGCCATCCGCAGTGGCGGGGCGTTCTTCGACTCGAGGCAGGTAGATCGTAAACGTGGCGCCTTGGCCCGGTTCGCTCTCGACCCAGACTGCGCCGCCGCTCTGTTTCACGGTCCCATAGACCATGGCCAGGCCGAGTCCGGTGCCTTTGCCTTCCTCCTTCGTGGAAAAGAACGGCTCAAAAACGTGCGCCTGCGTTTCCGCATCTATTCCAATCCCGGTGTCGCTCACCGCTAACATCACGTACCGGCCGGGCGTAACTGACGGATGTCTTGGCGCAGAGGCTGCGTCCAGCTCGATGTTTGAGGTTTCAATCGTCAGCCTGCCACCCTGAGGCATCGCGTCGCGCGCGTTGACAGCCAGGTTCACAATCACCTGCTTGATTCGGGCCGCATCGGCTTTCACCTGCCAGAGCGCCGGCCCGGGAAGGGTTACCAAATCGACACCTTTGCCGATCAAGTGGCGCAGCATGTTTTCTACGCCGGCGACGACTTCGTTCAAATCCAGAACCTGCGTCACCAGCACATGCTGCCGGCTGAAAGCCAGCAACTCGCGCATCAGGGAAGCCGCGTGGTCGCCGGCTTTCTTGATTTCATCCAGCCAGGCTCGCGTCGGATCGGAACGATCTAAGGTATTCAGCATCATTTGGCAGTAGCCGTTGATGGCGCTTAAGAAATTGTTGAAGTCGTGAGCCAGCCCCCCGGCCAGCCTGCCCACCGCCTCCATTTTTTGCGCCTGGTGGAATTGCTCTTCCAGCTTCCGGTTCTCGGCCTCAGCAAGCTTGCGTTCCAGGCGGCTATGGGCCTCCCGAACTTCGCGCTCCAAGGCCGGGACAAGGCGCGTCAGTCTGCCTTTGATAAGGTAATCCTGCGCTCCGGCCTTCAAGGCAAGCACCGCGGTCTCTTCGCCGATGGTGCCCGAAATGATGATGAAGGGTATGTCGAGTTGTTTCGACTTCAGAGTTTCGAGCGCCTCAAGGGCGCTAAAGTGCGGCATCGTGTAATCCGAGAGGATGACATCCCACTCCGCACGCATCGTGTAATCCGAGAGGATGACATCCCACTCCGCGTGTTCCAGTGCCGCGTTCATTGCTTCCGCGGTTTCAACCCGCTCCCAGACGAGCTCATACCCGCCGTGGCGCAGTTTCCGCAAGACCAGGGCAGCGTCGTCCGGGGAGTCTTCTACGATAAGGACCTTAAGAGCTGTGCTCATCTATCTCCTCCGCGGCGGAATAGGACCCTCGTTCAAAAGCAGCCAGTAAAGCCCGATCTGTCGCACAGCCTCGAACAGGTTCGCGAATTCCACGGGCTTGCGCACATAACTGTTCACACCCAAGCCATAGCTCTCCGCCACGTCCTCCTCTTGCTTCGAAGACGTCAGGACCACCACGGTCATGGCCCGGGTGCGCGCATCGCTCCGGATTTTCCTCAACACTTCCAGGCCGGTGATCTTCGGAAGTCTCAGGTCCAGCAGAACCACCGAGGGCCAGTCCGTGACGTCCCGGCCCGCGTACCGGTTCGTTCCAAACAGATAATCCAGCGCCTCAGCCCCGTCGCGAGCCACCACGACTTCGTTCATAATGTTATTTTTGCGGAGCGCTCGGAGCGTAAGAACCTCATCATCCCGGTTGTCTTCCACCAGCAGAATCGCCTTCTCGTTCATGGGTTCCTCCCAGTTGGGTCCAAAGTTCTCACTCCAGCCAGCACCTCCGTTCGGAAAGGCTCCAAAGGTGTGGTGAAATTGACCCCCTCACCTGCCCTCGTACCTCGGGCACCCTCTCCCCCAAGGGGGAGAGGGCGGTGCTCCCAGGTAATGGCCCTCGCCCCCTTGGGGGAGAGGGTGGCGCGTAGCGCCGGGTGAGGGGGTTCGGCGGTCGCTGTAATTTGCGAGGCCCGTTAGAGAGTGAACGAAAACGTTGCCCCTTTTCCGACTTCTCCCTCGGCCCAGATGCGCCCTCCGTGCCGGCGGATAACCCTCTGCACCGTCGCCAAGCCGATCCCGTGCCCCTCAAACTCGTCTTGCGTGTGCAGCCTCTGAAACGGGCCGAAGAGACTGGCGGCATATGCCATATCAAACCCCGCGCCATTGTCGCGGACGAAGAAGACCGTCTGGCCATTCTCCTGCCGTGCGCCAAACTCGATGCGCGCGGTGGGCTGCTTACTCGTGAACTTCCAGGCATTGGCCAGCAGGTTGTGAAGCGCGATTTCCAGCAGTTGACGGTCTCCCTCGGCTCTGGCGCCTTCGACGATGGAAAACTCCACTTTTCGATTCGGCTCGCTGTGGCGCAGGTTTTGCGCTACGGAGGCCGCAAGGGCGCTCAAATCCACACTTTCCCTGTAAATCTCGTGGCGCGCCAGACGCGCCATCCCAAGCAAACCTTCGATCAGCTCGCCCATCCGCCCCGCCGCCGCTTGCACGCGACGAAGGTAATCGCGCCCCTCCGCATCAAGTTTTTCCAGATGATCCTCCATGAGCGCCTGGCTGAAGCCGTCAATGGAGCGCAGCGGCGCCCGGAGATCGTGCGAAACCGAATAGGCGAATGCTTCCAGTTCCTTGTTCGTCGCCTCAAGCTCCGCGCTGCGCTGAGCCAAGGCCTCATGGAGCCGCTGAATACCAGCTTCCACCCGCTTACGGTCAGTGATGTCGCGAATCGCGCTCGACACCAGCACGCCCATCTCCGTTGGGAGCGGGCTCAGGCTGATTTCAACCGGAAACTCCGTTCCGTCCTTACGCAGGCCATACAATTCCGAACCCGCTCCCATCTCCCGTACCCGCGGCTCGGCAATGAACCGATTCCGGTGGCCAGGATGAGTATTTCGAAAACGCGGAGGGATCAGGATCTCGAGTTCCTTTCCAATCAGATCTTCGCGCCGGTGCCCAAACATTTTCTCCACCTGGGCATTGACCAGTAAGATTCTTCCCTCGTGGTTCACCACCACCATGGCGTCCGGGGCCGCGTCCAGAAGTTCCCCCGAAAGCCCCTTCAACCTGTTCATCCCAGCACTCCCTTTCACTGCTGCGTCGAAAGTCAAGCCGTTCCCGCGAAACCGGTCCCTCCCAATGGGGCGAACCGAAAACCGGCAAGCGGGAAGGCTGGCGCCGCCGAGTCGGACAAAGTGTCCATTTTAC
Source organism: Terriglobia bacterium (assembly GCA_049508935.1). Lineage (GTDB taxonomy): Bacteria > Acidobacteriota > Terriglobia > UBA7540 > UBA7540 > CAVROP01. The sequence continues at coordinate 6,698 of JBELAJ010000518.1, forward strand.
ACTCTGCCACCCCGCTCTGCAATTCAGAGTGTAAAGCGCCCCCACCGCCGGCCGACCGGCGCCTATGCGATTGCATTCGAAAAGGGTTCGGGAATATATTGGTATTAGGCCAAATTCCAAAACCTGACAATTGTAGACAAAGGAGAACCATCGGCAAGCCACCATGAACATTCCCACCTACGAGCAGTGGAAGAAGGACACCACCCTGGGGATCACGAAGCCACGAAGCAAGGTGCTCCAGGCGCTGGATGCTGCAATCGAGAAGTACAACAAAGCGAAGATCCAAGATAATCTCTGGGCCATCAAGAATGCTTTTGAGGATTGGAAGCGATCCAAGGGGCCTACCTGGGACCGCAGCGAGCGCAACAAGAACAACGTGATTACCAAGCTTGCCTTCCAGCTCGATCAGCTCGATTACCGGACCTACCAGATTACCCACATGAGCATTGAGGAGCTTCGCGCGCTCGAGTTCATGAAATCCGAGCGCCTCAAGGTCATCACGAAACTCTTCCTGGACGCTAACGGCCATGCAAAGCCCGTGGTGCTGAAGGCAGCGAATCTGCCGAACGCCTTGACGAAGGCGCGAGACGCGGTGAAAACCAAATCCGGCGAGGCGTGGCAGTCACTTAAAAACAAGGTTTCCTCCCAGCCCGCGGCTCCCAAACCCTTCGTGGTTACGGGAATGGGAACCGCTCCCGGCGGCGGGGCGATGGGGGTGAACCTCGGTAAAAATCAAACTGTTAAGGACATGATCCAGGCGAAGTTGCAGGAGATGGTGCAGAAGTTCTTCGAGGTGGACAGCATCGCCTTGCTCGGCCCGCTGACCCAACTGGTTTTGTCCGTGGTGGCGGAATGTGCGGCCAGCGCGGCCCCCGTGATCGGGCACATAAAGGATGGGGTTGCCGTCGTCAGCGATTGGACTGATGTGGGCCTCGGCCTCTACAAACAGAACACCATTTCCCGCTGCAGCTACACGATCGAGTTGGGCGCTCCTGCCGCGGCCTTTGCGGCGCTCGAGAAACTCATGAAGGACGAGACTGAGCACTCGGCCATCAGCGCCGGCATCAACACGAGTTCCTTCGTTGCAAAGACCGGGCTTTTGTTCGCCGATGGCGGAGCAATCAGCGGGCCGGTGGTCGGGGCGGTGAATGCGCTCGCGCAGATCGCGCACACGCTCTATCTGCTGGGCATGGAATACCGGGCCACGAAAGATGCCAACGCGGCCCTGGCAGCCGGACATCTGGATATCACCTTGTTCGAAACCTACCCGCTCATGGGCTGCTACCTGCTGAACTGCGCCACCCTGAGCGACATCATTCCCATCAAATGCTTTGCCTCGCCCGGCTGGATGGATTACATCGAGCACATGAAGAAAGGCGCCATCGACAACATCCTCAAGGAGTCGGCCGCGCTCATCGACAAGTCACCCTGGGAAATCAAGGACATGCCCAAGCGGCCAGGAGGATCGAGTGGAGGCCTTGTCTCTGAAGGGCAGAGACTTAAAGGCTACGCAAGCCCCCTCTCCGGCTTCGCGGGCTTGGCAAGCATCGGCAAGAAAAGCTGACATAAAGTAGCGCGGAGTCCCTGCTATCGGGACTCCGCAGCTTTATCGGGTTGTTAAAGCCCGGGGTCCGCATCGGCCGCAGGGCTAGCGCTCTGCGCCAGCCTCCAACCGAATTCAAGACTCTTCCTCAAAAAGTTCTTGACAAACTGTGCTCAACGTGATAGGCTATCATGGGGTTGCAGGGTCTTTCTGTCATGGCCATTCAGGCGTCGATGATCAATGCCTTCCTTGCCCGTCCGGCAAAGTGTTGCTCCAGCGCTCGTTCGACCGCTCAGAAAACATCAAAAACAAACGAACAAAGCCAGTATGTTGCTGAAAACAAAGGACGGAACTTTTCGTAACGTGCAAAACGAACCCAATTTTGAGTGTCCAATGTGCCGATTCATCACCAGAAACAGCCTTTCTGGAGACCTTGCCCAACTGTGTCATTCCGAACCTGAGCGCAGCGAAAGGGAGGAATCTCGCTCCGGTTCGTTTCTCCGCGAAACACCCAGGCAGAACCGGATTCCTCGCTTCGCTCGCCATGACAGCGCGGAGAAAAACACAAAATCGTGGGAACGAAGCTAAGAAGTTACTGAAAACAAAGGACATCACTTTTTTGTAACGTGCAAAACGAACCCAAAAAGAAGCCAACTTTGAGTCCAAAATGCGCAGAATAATCACCGAAAGCAGCCTTTTTAGAGCGGTTCGTGAGCCGCGATGTCCTAGCTGCTCACCCAGTCTGGACCAGCTTAGAGCGATTGCATTCGCAAGCGGTCCGGCGTATGGTGTCGGGTGGACCCATCAAAAAGACACATTCGGTTGGATGTGACGCTGATGAAAAGACTTATTCTCTTTCTTGCTGTCGCATCTGTTAGTTGTGCGGTTTGGGGCGCTGAGCACTCGGAACTTGCACGCTGGGAGAGCGAAGCCCGGAAGGTCACGATCATCCGGGACGATTGGGGGATCGCGCACGTCTACGGGAAGACCGACGCAGACGCGGTCTTCGGCATGGAATACGCGCAGGCCGAAGACGATTTCAATCGCGTCGAGACGAACTACCTGAACGGCCTGGGCCGGCTGGCGGAGGCGGAAGGCGAATCCAAAATCTACCAGGACCTGCGGATAAGGCTGCTCGCCGATCCGGAGATGCTGAAGAAGGAATATGCGGCGAGTCCGGAGTGGCTGAAGACGCTAATGAACGCCTTCGCCGACGGTTTGAACTACTACCTTTACAGGCACCCCGAGGTGAAACCGAGAGTCATCAAGAGTTTCGAGCCGTGGATGGCGCTGAGCTTTACGGAAGGAAGCATCGGATGGGACATCGAACGGGTAAGCCTTATTCAACTTGCTGCGTTTTACGGCAAGCAGCAAGCGAGCCTCGCACCGCCCACAGCTTACACCCAGACGGAAATGGCAGCCGCGGACCCGACAGCCGAACTAGGTGGCTCGAACGGCGTGGCCATCGCGCCTTCCAACACAGCCCAGGGCCACGCTCTGCTGCTGATCAACCCGCATACGTCTTTCTATTTCCGATCCGAGCTCCAGATGGTGAGCGAGGAAGGACTGGATGCTTACGGCGCCGTCACTTGGGGACAATTCTTCGTGTATCAAGGCTTCAACCCGCATGTCGGCTGGATGCACACCTCGAGCGGCGTCAATGCCCTCAGCGAGTACCTCGAGACCGTCGAGAAAAAGGCTGACAGCTACTACTACAAGTACGGAGACAAGGAGCTTCCGGTCACAACCGGGCAAATCAGTGTGCCGTACATGACCGAGCACGGGATGGCCGAAAAAAAATTCACCGTTTATCGCACCCAGCACGGTCCGGTGATTGGCGAGCAGGACGGGAAATGGGTGACCGTGCGGCTGATGCAGGAGCCGGTGAAAGCGCTGATCCAGTCTTACACGCGAACCAAGGCTACGGACTACAAATCGTTCCGGCAAACGATGGAACTACACACGAATTCGTCGAACAACACGATTTATGCCGATGCCGATGGCGACATCGCCTACTTCCACGGGAATTTCATTCCCCGCCGCGATACCCGATTTGATTGGACGAAGCCGGTGGAGGGCAGCGACCCGGCGACCGACTGGCACGGGCTTTTATCCGTTGACGAGACGCCGCACCTGCTGAATCC
>JBELAJ010000519.1:0-5902 GCA_049508935.1 Terriglobia bacterium
CCACGATTTCGATCTTCGCGACTACGGCGGCGCGCTGTTCGATCCCCTCCCGTTTGGCCAGCAGTGCCTCCTCGCTAGCTTCCATCTCCGCTACAGCCTGTCGGATCCGGTCGTGAAGCAGCTTTCCCGCGCCACTCGAAATAAACGCCTGCGCCGATGAGAACGCCTGATCCCGGCGTTCGATGCCCTCTTTCAGAACCGCCAGTCGTTCCGCGACGATCGGCTCCAGCACATCCAGCCGCCGTTGCTGCTCGGGGTTATCCGTGGTCAGGCGGCGAACTTCGCTGAGCGCGTGGTTTACAGCTTGCAGGCCGGAGTGGTAGGGCTCCAGGAATTCTTCCTTGCCGGTAATAATGTAGCCTCTCTCACCGGTCTCGGCGTCGGTGGCGCTGGAAATCAGCAGCCGCAACGTGGCGATCACCCGGTGAGAGTGTTCCACCCCGGCAGCATCCTTGCGCAGCCGGACGAGCATGGGATAAGACACAGCGGCCATTGCGATGAGACAGGTCAGCAAGACCGCGAATCCGGCTTGAACCCTACGTTGTGCGGAAAGTAGTAAACTCCCCGCGGCACGGGAGTGTTGCGCCAGCGGCTCGGTCCCCGGCTGCTCCCGGTGCCCCATCAGAAAGCTGATGAGCGTCCCCGCAGCAGCCAAGGTGATCCACTTGATGTTGTCGGCAGGACTCGCGACGCTCCAGGTGTGCACGGGAGGCAGGACGAAGTAGACGGTAGCGAGAGCGGAGAGTAACGTCGACAGCAGCCCTGGGACCAGACCGCCGGCGTACGCGCTCAGCAGGATTGGAAGCACGAAGACAATCACCGGCGTATTGACGGGTTCGCCACGCGCCGCGGCTTCAACAACGAGCAAAGTCACCGCTGTGGTAATGAAGGGCAAACTGTACGCCAGCCAGAGTGGTTGCCGCCTGCCGGCGACCGCCAACCCGGGGCGCTCAGCCGCCTTTCCCGGCGTGGTTGCTCCAGGACTCGCAGACCTAAGACCAATTGCGGCAAGAGCCCGCTTCAGAGCGTTCATAAACACGTCCAACAGCGTCAAATGGGTCGGCGTAAAGCGCGATCACAACGTCCAAATCCTCGCAATCGTACTTCGTTGCTTGAGCCGGAGAGAAGACTACTGGTCTACTGTCAGGCGAAAGCAGCTTCGCCGAAAGTGCGGCGCTGGTAATCCCTGAGTCGCTGATAGTATGACAGTGCCTAGGGCATGTCAACTATGGCTGGTTCCCTTTCATGCTGTTGCCTTAGAGTCTGGCGGCGCCCTGAATGGCTGAGCATACTATACGAGCGATAAGTCTAAAGTCAGAAACTCCGTCCCGTTTTTCCTTGTCGGGCTTGAAAGTCTCGCCCGGATGTTCAAAAGAGGGCAAGCACGCACGACGCCTACGGCCCCCTCGGTACGGCCCGCGTCGAGCGGTGCTCGGCCCTAATTCGAGCACCGCCCGGCCATGCGAGACGCGGGGAGTCCTCGCGTGCGGCAAAGAAGGCAATTGCCAGTGCCAAGAAGGCACCGCGGCGCACGAAGGAATCGTTAAGCCTGACCAATGCGCTTGACTCATCAGCAAGGAACTCCTTCATTCACGGTTGTCACTGGACCGCTGGAAGTCGGTGTTTTGTGCGTGCAGCTTGGAGGGCGTTGCCGACTACCCACTCCACCCCTTCGCTGTGGTATGGATAAGTAAAATAGTCAAAGGCGCCGAGCTCCATCGCTTCCAGATACAAGTGCGGGTCATAGAAATCCCCACAAACGATCACAGGAACTCTTGAACCGTTTCCGACCGTCCCGAGCAGGTCGCGAAAGGTGCTATCACTTGAACTGGCGTGACAGATTGCCAACACTGTATCGCGTTGGTCGAGCAGGAATTGGGCTTCCTTGAGCGACGAAGAGGGGACTGGTTTTAGCCCTTTCTGCTTCAACAGATTGATGAGGTCCTCCTCACCTTGGATGCCATTGCCGGCGAGCAAGACGTGTAAGGGTTTCCCTGATGGAGTTCTTCGTGGGAATGAATCAGGTGGCATATCAATCTACCTCCTATTTGTACTCATATGATATTACTTATTGAATACTGTGTACAGTGGCATTTCGTCCGCCTAATAGCAGGGTTATCTCCGCAACTTGAGGAAATCACAGCACGGTTGGCGTTTGGAGAGGCCCGCCGATTACCGGCGGGCAAACAACTTCACTCCGTACGTTCTACAACTCAAAACGCTCGATCTCAGCTTATTGATGATATTGGAATTGAATAATATGTCAATTGCCCGGATTGTATAACACTGATCAGTCGATAGATATATGGCTGCCTATAACTTTAGATATAGCATCTGCTTTTCCATGCCAAGGGTGTATGTGCCCGGATCTGGCTTTTTGAGGGACGCTACCGCGGACGGATAAGACTACGTTCTATGGCGGCGACACCGGCCGCGGTCCGATTATTCACTCCCATTTTGTCCAAGATATGGTTTACGTGGACCTTCACCGTGCCTTCGCCAATGTGAAGAAGGCTTCCGATTTCCTGGTTGCTCTTGCCGTCCGCAACGAGGCCTAGAACCTCGAGTTCCCGTGCAGTTAACCGGGGTTGGGTCAGCCCCTCGGCCAGTTGAGCGGCCACGGCCGGTGCCAGGTGCGATTTCCCTGCATAGACTGTACGAATACATTCGAGCAGTTGCTCGCGGGGAGCCCCTTTGAGAACATAACCCTTTGCACCGCCCTTGAGAGCCCGATAAACGTCCTCGTTGTTGTCGAAAGTCGTCAGCACGACAATGCGCGCGTCAGGGAAATGCTGCCGGATGGTGAGAATAGCGTGGACGCCGTCCATCTGAGGCATGCGCAAGTCAATTAAAGCGACATCCGGGCGGTGCTGATAGAACTGTTCAACAGCCTCACATCCGTCGCCGGCCTCTACCACGACCTTCATATCCGGCTGTCGATTAATCAGCGCGGCCAAACCCTCGCGCACCACCGGATGGTCGTCTGCGATCAAAATGCGAATGGGTTCGGAAACACTCATGATGTCCATCCTTACTAATTACACAGGGGTGCCGGAGCCACCACGCTTAATCGAGTTCCTTGCCCGGGCCCTGCGGAGATATTGATTTCTCCACCAATGCGCTCAGCCCGCTGCCGCATACTGGTGAGCCCGAACCCGCTACTGCTCGCCGATGCTTGAGGATCAAAACCCCGACCGTTGTCCTCCACACACAGTTCCACCGCAGAAGGTTGGTACGTGATTTGGACTCGAATCCTGTTCGCCCCTGCGTGTCGAAGAGCATTGACCACGGCTTCTTGACAAATCCGCAAGAGCCCCAGCGCCGTGTCATTCGGCAGCGGATACGGTTGCCCTCGAACCGAGAACGCCACCACGTTTGGATTGCCAGCCGCGACCCGGCTAAGGAAGCCTTGGACGGCGCCAACCAGACCGTCTGCGTCCAACTCAGGGGGGCACAGAGTCCAGACTGAACGCCTGGCTTCCGCGAGACCGCTGCGTGCCACCGCCTCCGCGAGCTCAATACATTTGGCAGTCTCTTTGGGGCTCAAGCCATTGAATTCCCGGGCGGCTTCCAATTGAAGGAGAATTCCCACGAAGTCTTGCGCCAGGATATCGTGTATCTCACCTGCGATTCGACTGCGCTCTCCAACGATGGCCGATTCCCTTATTTGAGCCATCACAGACTGTTCGGCCCGTTTTCGTTCGATCGCGTAGCGAATCGATCGTCCCAGTAGGGATGCAGGAAATCGCCCCTTGATCAGGTAGTCTTGCGCACCCATTTGCACGGCGCTAATACCCACACCCTCGTCGTCCAAACCGGTGAGTACCACGACGGGCACCTCCGGTTGAAATTGGCGCAATCGGGTTAAAGTCTCTGGACCTGCCGAGTCGGGCAAACAGAGATCCAGGAGCACTATGTCGAAGGTCGTCGCCGCCAGGCGAGACATCGCGTCTGCCAGTCTTTCCACACACGTGGTTATGAAATTCGCATCGGGAATCCCTTTGAGAGTATGCTTCAACAACATCGCATCTGTCGGATTATCCTCAACTACAAGACTACGAATCCGGAGCCCCTTGTGAGGCATAAGACCTACCAACCCTTCCGACTTCGTCCTACGGTTTAGAATGTGGTCCGCCCGCGAGGCGACATCCCCCATCCCACACCTCGAAACCCGGCCCTTTTCAGGGCACGTCTTATGCCACAATGTCCGACTTATGCAAATATTCGCATCCTTATGTAAGCATGAGACATTATTTACTTATGTAACTCGACATTTAGGAGGAGAATGAGCGAAAACTCACGCCTGAGCAATTCTGGGTGTGTCTAAACTCAGTTTGTGGCGTGGATTTAGTCAAATACAGGTATGCGTCGGAGCTAAGACCCTGCGCTCACTCGATTTCGGCCCGACTGTTTGCTGCTATACAACTGCTGGTCCGCCCTCTTTAGGAGAGACTCGGGCGAGTCTCCTGGAGCAACAATTGTAGCCCCCACCGAGATTGTCACCCGTATTTGTAGGGCTTCAGCGGGCACGGTAGATTCGGCGACGAGTCTCCTAAATTTCTCGGAGATCTTCGCCAAGTTTTGCCTCGTAATGCTGGGAAGTATGGCCAAGAACTCGTCGCCGCCCCAACGTCCTACCACGTCAGAGGCACGCAGACAATTGGACAAGATCCTTGCGACGGTGGCCAGCGCGACGTCTCCGACAACATGACCGTGAGTATCGTTGATCTTCTTGAACTCGTCCAAGTCGGCCAACATGATTCCAAACGGAGTGCCGTACTTGCGATGCAGGTCAAGCTGTTGTGAGAGTTGTTGCTCCAAATACCCACGGTTTCCAATCTGGGATGTCGGGTCCAAAAAGGCAAACCTCGCGAGCCCCTGGGCTCGTTCCCGCACCGCCCTCTGCCTGGAGTTGTCATTGAAGATCTCCATCGCACCGACCACTTCACCGTTTCCGCCCCAGATCGGCCGGACACGAACCTCCACCGGCACCCTGTGGCCATTCTTGTGGTGAAGGTAAACATCCGCCCGGTGCTGAAGGCCATCCGCCAAGGTATGGCTGAGAGGGCAGTCTCCCTCACAAAGCAGACACCCCGACTCGTCCACATGCATTACAAAGTTGTCAGCGCAACGCTTCCCCAGAACTTCCTCAGCTTTGTAGCCTGTAAGGTCTTCCGCGGCGCGATTCCAATATCTGATCCGGCGTTCCCGATCGGTGAAGTACACACCGTCAGGAAGCGTATCCACCACGTCTTTGAACAGACCGCTCGTCTCAATTGAGAATAAAGCCGGTAAAGATGGATCGGATTCCATAAAAACTCTACCTTAGGGGCGCCCGAAGCGCCCAAAACGCAAGGAATCATCTCTGACGCCAACGGGCGCTGGATCGTGTCGGAGCGCGCACCGCTCCCTTAACCAGCGATTTCTAATTCGTAAAGCCCTACACCATCAGTATACACTCGAAAGGCTCTCCTTTCTTCGCCCCAGGTTGTTGCTGCCATCGCGGCAGTTTCGCAGCGCGCTTGCGATTCGGCCTGAAGTCGGCTTCGAGGACCCGAACCCCGTTTCTGGATAGTTTCCGAGTTTGCGACATACGTCCAGTACCTCATCTTTCGTTCCCCACAACCCGCGGACTAGAACGGATGTCGCGCAACCATCTGCAAAATGCTGCCACGTTTTACGCGGCGCTCTTTAGGGATCGCGGAGGCATCTTGAACTCGTCAATTCGTAATTTCAGGCAGAATTCAAATATAATTATGGGCGAAGAAATAGTGAATTGCCGGAGGCGCGAAGATGCAGGTCGCACTGGTGACCGGAGCCAGCCGTGGTGTGGGTAAGGGCATCGCGACAAGCCTGAACGAAGCCGGTTTCAAAGTGTTTGCGACAGGCCGCACCATCCGTA
>JBELAJ010000052.1:0-23702 GCA_049508935.1 Terriglobia bacterium
GCGAGGCTCGAGAGCGGGACAAAGCCCTCCACGAAGAGGTCGGTCAGCTCCACGAAAAACCCATGTTTGATCAGGCTGATGATGAGCGCCTCGAACTCATCACCCACGTGCTGCGCCATAAACAAGACCTTCTTCCATTCGATCAGCTCGCGCTCGGCGTCAGCGGCACGGCGTTCTGATTCAGAAGTCTCGATCCCCAAGGCGTGCAGTTCCTGCGGATGAACGAACGCCGCACCCGGTAGTTGTGGCGCGGGCGTCTCGCCCGCTGCCGCGCGAGCGTCCCGCTCGCGTGACGGCCGCGTCACCGTTCGAGCCGTGCCTCCCTCCTCCGCGAGCGCCGCCTTCAAAATCCGGTGCACGATCAAATCCGGATAGCGGCGAATGGGCGAGGTGAAATGGGTATAGGTCGGAGCGGCCAGAGCGAAATGGCCGACGTTTTCTTCCGAGTATCGTGCCTGCTTGAGCGAGCGCAGCATCAGGTAAGAGAGAATGCGCTCTTCGGGCTTACCCTCCAGGCGCTGGGTGAGCCGCTGATAATTATACGAGCTGATTTTCAGCTCGCCCTCGAGCGTCTCGTGAAAGCGCGGGTAGCGCTCGCGCTCATCACGCAGCCGCATGCGAGTGCGGCGCGCGGCAGGCAGTTCAATGCCCAGCGAATAGCCGAAGCCGGCCGCGATCTCCTCGAACTCGATCACTTTTTTGGCGTCGGGTTTTTCGTGAATGCGGTAGAGCGAGGGAATGCCTCTGCCCTCCAGATAAGACGCCACGGCCTCGTTCGCCGCCAGCATGAACTCCTCGATAATCCGGTGAGCGAAGTTGCGCTCGGAGCGTGTAATGCCGGTCATGCGGCCGTGTTCGTCGAACTCGATTTCGGGTTCGGGCAAGTCGAAGTCGATTGAGCCGCGTTCCTCGCGGCGGCGAGCGAGCAGGCGCGCCAGTTCCTCCATGCGTTTGAACTCGGGGACCAGCGCGGCGTAGCGCTGGCAGGCGCCGGCCTTACCGGCCAGGATGTCGCGCACCGCAGTGTAAGTCATCCGGTCCGCACTGCGGATGATTCCGGGAAGCAGCTCGTATTCCACCAGGCGTCTCTCGGAATCGAATTCCATGAGCGCGGACATCACCAACCGATCCACGTGTGGGTTCAGGCTGCAGATGCCGTTCGAGAGTTCAAGCGGCAGCATGGGCACGGCGCGGTCCGGAAAGTAAACGCTCGTGCCGCGCAGGCGCGCCTCACGGTCGAGCGCCGTGCCCGGCCGGACGTAGTGGGCTACGTCCGCGATGTGAACATGCAGCAGGCAATGGCCCCCAGCTAACTGCTCCACATACACCGCGTCGTCAAAATCCTTGGCGGTTTCGCCGTCGATAGTGACGATGGGCAAGCCACGAAAGTCGCGGCGGCCCTCCTGGTTGCTTTCGGGGACGTATTGCGGAGCGCTGTCGGCCTCCGCCAGCACGTCGGCGGGGAATCGGTGTGGGAGGTGGAACTTGCGAATCATGATCTCCACGTCCACGCCGAACTCCTCGCGGCGGCCCAGCACCTCGATTACGCGCCCGCGAGGCAGCGCGGCAGGACGAGGATAATTGGTGATTTCCACGTCCACGATTAGACCGTCGAGGTCGCTCGCGCTCCGGCGGTCATGGACAAGGAGATGTGGCGCGGGCGTCTCGCCCGCGGTCGCGCGGGCATCTTGCCCGCGCGCTTGACCTCGCGCCGTCCCAACACTTGAGCGTCCCTCAGATTCCCCCCCGAATTGCCGGTTCCGACGTAGGGGCGGTTCGCGAACCGCCCCCAAATCGGGAATCACAATCTCGAATGGAATTCGCTGGTCGAACGGCATGACGTAGTTGTAACGCGGGCCCGCATGGAATTGCCCCACCACGGTCTTTTGCGCGCGCTCGAGAACTTGAATGACGCGGCCTTCCATCCGGCCTTCGCCCTTGAACCCCTTCGTCGATCGCTGGAAGTGCACTTCGACCCGGTCGCCATGCAAGGCTGAACCCATGCCATCGGGGGGAATAAAGATGTCGAGATCGGTGCCCGCCAGGGGAGAGTCTGGCACCACGAAGCCATACCCAACGCGGTGTCCGATCAGGCGGCCACTCACCACGTTCTGGGTAGCGCGGACTGCCGGTTTTGAGGTCCGCGGCTCTTCCCGTCCAGACGAAATCCTGCGCACGCCATCCTCCGACGCCGCGTATCGCCCCTTGTGGACCAATGCGTAGTGATTTTTCTTGAGGTAAACGAGCTTCTTGCTGCGCGCGAGATCCTTCAGAACACTTTTCAACTCACGTGCCTGGCTCGAGCGCAACTCGAGCTCGAGTACCAGCTCGCGCAAACGGAAAGTTCGCTGCGGATCCTTCTCGAAGAGTTCGAGAATTTCCTGCTGGGAAGGAAACTCGCGCATCAGGCCACCTCGCCTCGTTTACCATTCCCTGCGCTTCTTGCTCGCACGCACTCGACGGAACGCGCATGCCTCCCATGCTGTCATCACGGATGCTATCGGGCGCCTAACTGCACGAGGCTCTCAACCCAATTATGGAAATGTGGACACTCACGCCGCATGGCTTCGATGCCCACCGCGCTTGCGGCTCGCGTTCCGTCCAGGACTTTATTGTATGAAGGACAAAGGCGAGAAACGAGTTTCGAGGGAGCGGTGTCCGGACTATCATCAATATCCTCTGGAGTGGGAAAACTCTGGCGGATGGCGTCGAACTGTTTGGTCAAATGCGAGTGGGAGATGCTGTTGGCAAACGCCTCCGGATTGCTGAAAAGCAATCCCTCATATTCGTGCAATTGGAGGTAGGGCAGAAATCGAACGTCAGGCCGAAGATCGGGCACCTCTGCGACGATGTCCTCCTTCATCGCTTGCTCAAGCTGAATCACCGTTTCGACACTTGAAAGATTAGACGGGAGAGGTGTGCCCGGAAAGCCTTTTCCCAGCCCATAAAAGTCAAGCATCGTGGAACAGCAAGCCGTGCGGTCCTCTTTCAATTGCCGCAGCACGTCCTTCCTAACGCGGACGTAATTCGTTCTTCCGCCCTTGTGGCCCGGAACCCCGAGAATGGTCGGGGTCAGGTAGATTCCCCTGCTCCAGAGAACCGGGGCGAGAACTTCCTGGACGAACAATCGCTCCGTAGGTCCCTCCACGATCACGCTGACGCGCGTCACGGACGTTCGTCTCCTGTGTTCATTCCTTTTGCTTCAGGAACGGCCGGGGAATTCCCCTCATCATCCGGCATTATAGGCATGGCCTCATTTCGCGGCCCTCCCCCGAACACATTCTTCTGCCATAGCTCTCCCAGAGTGTAATCCTCTAGCCACCCCGACAGTTTCGCCGACTCCAAGCGCCGGAAAACCGACTCGCCCTGTGTCCGCTCGACAACGATGACATCCTCCGGCTCAAACTCGTTGACCAGTTGCGCCGATTGGGTAGAGACAATTACCTGCTGAGAAGGGTGCTTCGCCGCCTGCTGGAAGAGATTGGCTAGGAGCGTCAAAGCGAAAGGATGCGCCCCGAGCTCAGGCTCGTCAAAGAGCATCGTTGCGGGCGGTCGCGGCTGGAGCAGCGCCGTGGCAAGGCAGATGAAACGCAATGTGCCGTCGGATAGCTGGCTCGGGCGGAACGGATAATCGGAATCCTTTTGAAGCCATTCCAGTTGAATCAATTCTGGTTTGTCTACTACGGGTCGGAGGTTGAAATCATCAAAAAATGGAGCAGCGAGCCTTACGACGTCGCGGATCCTGTTGTAGTTAGCTGCATGGGTCCGCTGAAGGCCGTGCAGGAATGCTGCCAGATTCTCAGCGTTGGAGCGGAGGTACCCGTTGTCATTTATGGCTCCCTGCCGGCGAACGCCTGCCTCGGGGCTCGTATCGTGGAAGTGATAGACGACCCAGCCTGAAACTGCGCGGTAGGCGTAGAAGGGGACCCCGCGTTTCGCGCCCGAATAACTTGCATCCTTCCTATGGTCTTTGAGGCTCGCCTCGAAGCTGCCCGGCAGATATGTTTCACCCGTCAGGCCACCCTGGTGGTATACTGCTCGCTCCCTGTCGAAGATCAGCCTGTTGTCCGCGGTCGGCACCAAGGCCAACTCATACCCATTTGTCCCAAAGTCGAGCTTGCCCACCAGCCGCCTTGTGATCTTTGGTCCCATATACAAGCATGCGTCTGCGCCGCCGAGCTTACCGACAGCAAGTTGGAGCCTTTGCTCAACTAACTCACGTAGTAGCCGAAAAAACTCAACGAAATTGGTCTTGCCCGCACCGTTAGCGCCGATGAGAACGTTTAGCGGGCGAAGCTCAAAGCTCTCCAGCTTCCTGATAGACTTAAACCCCTCTATCGTGATTCGCTTAATGGTGTCACTCATAAGCCAATGAACATTGCTGGAGACTGCTGAAGCGTCGAGTCCCCTGTCTCATTTCGTTCATTATCATGCCTCTTTTCGATTCCACGGGCAAGTTGTGATTCGCGCGAAAGCGGCGCCCCTTCGCGTCCGCCGGAACTTATGACCGCTGCCCTTCATCCAACACCTATGGAGGTGCAACAATGTACGCCATTACAGGCGCAACGGGAAACACAGGTAGTGTAATTGCCACGAAGCTATTGGCGCGCGGGGAGAAGGTGCGGGTGATCGGCCGTGACGCCAGACGGCTCGAAGACTTCGTCCAAAAGGGCGCGGAGGCCTTTGTTGCCGATGTGACCGATGCGGAGGCGTTGACCAACGCCTTCACTGGAGCGGAGGCCGTATATGCAATGATTCCCCCAAACCTGACTGCAGCCGACGTGCGCGCTTACCAGGAGCGGGTGAGCGATGCGACGGTGGCGGCGATTACGAAGGCCGGCGTGGGACACGTCGCGCTGCTCAGCAGCGTGGGCGCTGACAAGCCGCAGAAGACAGGTCCGGTCGTGGGCCTGCACAACTTCGAGCAGAAGCTCGACAGTATTGCCGGACTGAACGCACTTTACGTTCGTGCCGGCTACTTCATGGAGAACACCCTGGCGCAGACTGGGGTGATTCAGAACTTCGGCCTCTTGGGCGGCCCATTGCGCGCCGATTTGCCCGTGGCCATGATCGCAGGGCGGGATATTGGTGAATGGACGGCAGAAGAGTTGCTGCGACTCAACTTCAGCGGCAGGCCAGCGCGGGAACTTCTCGGCCAGCGCGACTTGACCTACAAGGAAGTCGCCTCTGTGATCGGGCAGGCCATCGGCAGGCCGACACTCAGCTATTCGGAGTTCCCGCCCGCGCTCATCAAGCCGGCCTTGCTCCAATCCGGCCTGTCCTCGAACATGGCGGACCTCCTTCTGGAAATGTCGGAAGCGCTGAATTCCGGCTACATGGCGCCCCTCGAAGCGCGCTCGGCGCAGAACACGACCCCCACCACATTCGAAGCATTTGTGGCTGAAGAGTTTGTGCCGCGATTCAAAGGAAAAGGAAAGTCTGCAGCCTCCTGAGTCTGTAGCGCCGACCTTCAGGTCGGCAGTTCCACTTCTCTTGTGCTGACCTTAAGGTCAGCGCTACGGGAGCCACGGGTGGCGCATACGTCGCGACGTATTATGTCGCGACGTATGGGCCCTTCGATTTGCTCTTCGTGGCGAGGAAGTGCAGGAATGCCAATGGATGGCGCGCCTGAGCTACCCGCCGCACAGCCCGACGTCCTTCCCATTCCCCCGTCCAATCGACCCTATTCTCCGTAATTTCCCGCAATCGGACCTTTCGTAATCTTGACAAATGACAATTTACACTTTACGGTGTACACTCATGATTAGAGGCTTCAAGCACCGTGGCCTCAAACGGCTTTACGACCGCGGGGACGGCAGCGGAATACGGGCGGACCTGCTGGACACCGTTGAAGATATTCTCGCCCGGCTCGATGAAGCCGACGGTCCGCAGTCGATGAATCTTCCGGGCCATCGCCTGCACGCGCTCAAGGGTGATTTGAAAGGTTTCTGGTCGGTCACCGTTCGGGCGAACTGGCGCATTATTTTCCGCTTCGAGGATGCGGATGTGTTCGACGTTGAGCTGACCGACTATCATTGAATTAAGGAGCGAATACAATGCCGATGAAGAACCCGCCGCATCCGGGACGCAGCATCCGAACGGCGTGCCTGGAACCCTTGGGCTTGTCGGTTAGGGAGGGAGCGGAAGCTCTCGGCGTCACCCGGCAGACGCTCAACAACGTGATCAATGGTAAGTCCGCCATCAGCCCTGAGATGGCTATCCGTTTGTCCAAGGCCTTTGGCAGCACACCGGAAACGTGGTTACGGATGCAGCTTGCCTACGATCTCGCACAAGCACGCAAGGAGGAAGGCAAAATTAAGGTCCGCCGCCCTCACGCACTCCGTGCGGTCCATGCCCTTTGACCGCGCGCCATCGGACCTGGGAAGGGCATATAACGGCGTGTCCGGCCTAGCACATCCATCTTGCCTCAATCCGAAACACGCGAACTACTGACTCGAACCAAGAAGAGCTAAGCCGCGGCGCTCCCACCGCTCGATTGGGATGCGCGCGCGAGAGGTGAATAATGCACTTATACTTACGAATAATTCGATACTTGTTTGCGGCTGCAGTATTTGCCGCCCTCGTATTATCCCCGGCGAAAGGGGACACACTCCACCTGAATGCCCGCACGATTTTCGAGCGCGCAGTGAGCACCAATATTACGCTCTCGAAAGACAGCTCGACGCTGCAACTGCAATCCGGCGAAGTGATTCAGGACGACGGTACCGCTTCCGGGTTTTCTTACAAGCCAAATCAGGAAAAACTCTCACCCGGCATCGAGATACGCAAGCAACTGTTGATTGCCGATCCTCGGGCGAGCAAGGCGATCCTGATGGTAGGCGACGGCGGAAACTTGAAGGTCGAGGTTAACGGACACCTCCAGAAGCTCGGTGCGCCCGAGAAAACTGGCTGGGAATGGCAGGCGTATACGATTGATCCCGCGGCGCTGAAGCCGGGTTTGAACGACATTGTCATCTCTGGAACGGGTATGGTCAAGATCGCCCGCGCCGACGACTCTTACGCTCCGTTGCCGCACCGCAGCGCGCGCAGCACTGACGGCGGCAAGTCCTGGTGTGTTGATCGCCTCGGCCCTTCGGGCGACATCGCGGGAGAATATTACGTTCGGCTCTACCTCGAGCACTTCAAGCCCCACGGGACTATCGTGCTGCCCGTGATGGATGTTGCGAACCTGGAGGGCAAACCTCTGGCTCCGCCGCTAACCGCGCCCGGTCCGTTGCGAGTGTCTGTTTCCTCTGCCGTAGGGACAGCCCTTGTGGCTGCCCGCGGCGGGTCACAAGGGCCGCCCCTACAAGGCGTGACCCTTCTCGTGCGCTCCGGAACGACGTACGTCCCGAACTCGAAAACGTGGTCGGAGTGGATGCCGCTCGACCACGATGGCTGTTTGAAGGCCCCGCGCGGGCGCTTTGTTCAGCTCGAGGCGAAACTCGCCGCCGCAGACCCGCGGGTTACCCCCAAGTTGAGCGATCTGACGATAAACACTGAACCTGTCATGGCGAACGACTGGACACGCGCGCTCAAGCTGGCGGACTCGCACAACGAAGGGATCGTGCGGACTTCCATTCCTTTCCACTACGAGCCGTTTACCGAGCCCAAGCTGAAGGAACTGCGCACTCGCTATCATCTCGACGAAGTGGTTGGCGGCGCGAAGACGGACCTCGAAATAATCTCCAAGCTGGCAGCCTGGTCGTCCCGCAATTGGCCGTGGCAGCAGTGGCACCTGGACCAATTCTATCCTTCCTGGGATGCGCTTGAGATCCTGAAAAAACTCCCAGACGGCAAGCCGGTGGGCGGCTTCTGCCAGCAATACGACTTGGTCTTCCTGCAGGCCTGCGAGAGTTTCGGATTCGTGGGCAGGGATATTTCCATTGACAGCGGTAATCTGGGACGCCCCACCGTCGTAGGCCACGAACCTATGGAAATCTGGTCGAACCAGTTCCACAAGTGGATCTGGATTGACGGCACGGCCGCCTATTACCCCGAGGACCCTGCCTCCCATACGCCGCTTTCCTTGTACGAAGTGCGCGAGCGTCAGCTTCGGGTGATGCGCGGCGAGCAGCCGAAGCCCATGCGCATCGTGCATATCGTGGACTCAGTTCTCAAGTGGCGCGGCCTGGATGTTGACATGTCGTTCGCGGAAATGCGGCTGATCCCAAGGAGCAATTTCCTGGAGCAGAAGTACCCCGTACCGCTCAACAACGGCAAAGGGCCCTGGACCTGGGAAGGATTCTACGTCTGGGATGATGCCGAAGTTGCCCCCCAGTTGATCCATCCCAACCTGGTCACGCGTTATGGCAATTTCGAATGGACACTCGACCAGGCCCATTACGTACTCGAACCGACCGCGACGGACGGCCAGTTTCGCGTTCACCTCGATACCGAGACGCCGGGGTTCGAAACGTTCCTAGCCCAGATCGACGGCCGTGACGAATCGCCGGTCGCCCCAATCTTCCCGTGGAAATTGCACCCCGGACGCAACCGCGTGAAAGTGTGGCCGCGCAACAACGTCGGGCGCGACGGGATTGCCAGTTGGGTCGAGCTCGAAATGCCCGGGAAGTGACGGCGGCGTGCTTGTAAGGCCTGGGCTGAGCTAGGCCGCCCCTTTGGGGCTAAAATTCAACCACCCCTGTCCCCTCCTTATCAAGGAGGGGAACTCATCTCTCTACTCCACCGGCGGAATACGCACCAAATCCACACGCCGCTGTTTGCCTGGGACGTCGGTGAGGCAATAGACCGCGCCGTCTTTTCCTACGGCAATCGAATTGACTAGGCCGGGCCGCGCGCCGTCACTGAAGAAGACCGCTCCGTGGTCCGTGTATTTCGCGGCGGGAATATCGTAAGTTATCAGGTGCACGTCCTCGATTCGCTCGTCATGTGGACCGCGCTTCGCTACTCGCTTTCCATTTTCAACGATGGCGCCTTCCTCCAGATAATAGAGAGTATGTCCATCCGGCCCCAAAGACAGGCTGAGATAACCGTAATGGAACTCGTCGTACATGCCGCTCCGGCGGGTCGGCACGGAGGCGAGGCGTTCGAGCACGTCCACGCGCTCCGCGCGCGGATCGAAGCGGAGCAGATAGGAGGAGCGGCCGTGCACCGCATACACGGCGTTTTCAGGAGCGTACCAGAGGGCCTGCCGCCAGCCATAGCCAAAGTCCTGTCCCGTTAAGGGATTCCAGGTTCCCAAATAATCTTTCCGCAGGTTGTCACCCTGAACGGTCTCAATCGCATCGCGATCGTAGCGGTACCGCAGGATGTCGCCGTCGGCGTCGGTTAGGTAGACGGAGCCGTCGCGTGGGTCGATGGGCAGCGCCCGGCAGATTACCCGCTTGGTCGGGTGGCCGCCCTCCCCATCCCTGTAAAGCGGGCCGAGGTTCTTCAGCTCTCCTGACTTCAGGTCGTAGCGCAGAAAATAGCCGGAGGGCCAAGTGAGGCCGTACAACCGGCCGCGCTGAGCATCCATGTTCATCGAGATGATTCCCTGGCCTTCGGGCGCTTTGGCAAAGTTCTCGAACTTTCCGGTGGCCATGTCGTAGGCCAGGAAGTGCCCGCCCGGATACGGTTTGTACCCTGGCGGTGGCGGGGCCATGGATTCCAGATCATTTTGCACGGTGTACCAGTCCACGTGGGTAGCAAAGTACAGTTTGCCGTTGGCTTCGACGAAGCTGACGTGGCTTTTGCCCTGCGGCACGGCCTTCAGCCCCTTTTCCCCCGCAGCCTCGGTCAGGTCGCCCAGGTGCGTGATCTTGTCCGCGGCGGGATCGTACGAATACATCTGGCCGCCCGTGTCGATGTTTTCAGCGCACAGGACGTAATAAATCTTGCCGTCGCTCGCAGCCAACATACCGTTGAAGGTTCCGTGCGATAACTCGAACCCGGAGTCGAAACTGCGTGCAGTCAGATGTTTTACTTCCTGCGCGCGCAGGGCGGGGCCGCGACAGTGGGCACACAGCGCCAGAATAACCATCGCTAAACCCCACCTTTTGAGCAAAGGAATGCTTCCTCGGACCATGTAAATTCCTCCAAAAGCGCTCGTCGATCTCTGCGTCAAGCGGCGGACAATTCTACCACCGAATTGTGGAGTTTAGTGTCGAACCTTGTGGCCACGCTCCCGACCGCGAATACGTGCTACAGACGGTTCCATTCGTCCGGACTTATTGTCCGACGCAATAGGGCTTCTACCTCGCGGGTCATCGATAGGCGTCACGGACTAAATGACGTCCCCGAGGCCATCCGGTACCTGGAAACCGGGCACGCTAGTGGAAAAGTGGTAATATCGTTGCAGGACTGATCAAGATGTGCGCAGCAGCACACCAACGCTTCAACCGTGCGTCTCCAGGCGGCGGGGTGAAGCCTCGCCCTTCCAGGGGGTCACTTTGAACTCTTAACCAACGATGACCGGAGAAGCGAACCAACACGGAGCCGATCGCGAAGCTGCCAGCCCTACGCCGGACTCTGGCTTCGTCTTTGACATCCAGCGCTTCGCGCTGCACGATGGCCCGGGCATTCGGACTACGGTGTTTTTTAAAGGCTGCCCCTTATCTTGTTTGTGGTGTCACAATCCGGAGGGCCAGAGCACCCAGCCTGACCTCATGTACTTTCAGAACCGCTGCCTGGTTTGCGGCGAATGCATCAAGTTATGTCCACATGGGGCGGTGCATTGCCGGGACGGTGTAATCCACACGACCTCGGAGTGCCAGGTTTGTGGGACCTGTGCCGAAGGGTGTCCTGCGGGCGCCCGGAAAATAGTGGGACGCCGGATGACAGTTTCAGAAGTGATGTACGAAATACAGAAGGACGTGATCTTCTCGGATCAATCCGGCGGCGGCGCCACTTTCTCGGGCGGCGAGCCCCTTGCTCAGCCGCACTTCCTCTCGGCGCTTCTCGACGCTTGCCGTGAGAAGCGTATCCACACCGTGGTCGAGACCTGCGGTCTGGCCAAGCAGGATGTGGTTCTCGAGCTCAGTGACAAGGCAGGCCTGTTCCTGTACGATCTGAAGATCCTCGATCCGGAGAAACACAAGAAGTACACGGGCGCCTCCAATGACTCGATTCTTGCGAACCTGGAGGCCCTGGCGGAACGAAAAAGGCGGGTGGTGGTTCGTTACCCGATTATTCCCTTCATCAACGACGACGCCGGGAATGTCCGGCAGATGGTCGCCTTGCTCTCCCGGCTTCATCTCTGGCAGATTCATCTATTGCCGTACCATGAGACTGGAACCGAAAAGTACAAGCGGCTGGGTTTGGGCTTGCGTCTGGAAGATGTCAAGGCCCCTCCTGCCAGCCTGATGAAGAGAATCGCCGGAGAGTTCGAGCGGGCGGGCATCAAAGTGAAAGTGGGTGGCTGACCATGAACGATCGAGTAGCGAGATTGCGGCAGAAAAGCCTCGATGCTGAGCCGGTGCTGTCACTCGAGCGGGCGGCGTTGATA
Organism: Terriglobia bacterium; assembly: GCA_049508935.1. Classification (GTDB taxonomy): domain Bacteria; phylum Acidobacteriota; class Terriglobia; order UBA7540; family UBA7540; genus CAVROP01. Next base: position 11,450 of record JBELAJ010000052.1, read on the forward strand.
ACGGAATTCTACCGAGCTTCCCGCACCGCTTCGGTTCCTCTGCTGCGCGCGCAGGCGCTTCGACACTTAATGGATAATAAGAACATCTATATTGGCAGCGAGGAGCTGATTGTAGGCGAGCGCGGCCCTGCCCCGAAGGCGACTCCCACCTATCCTGAACTCTGCTGCCACACTATGGAAGACCTCCATATTCTGGATTCACGCCCCAAGATCTGGTATCGCGTGGGCGGCGAAGCCAGGAAGATCCAGTGCGAGCAGATCATCCCTTACTGGCAGGGCCGCTCGATTCGCGACCTCATCTTCCAGGAAATGTCCCAGGAATGGAAAGACGCTTACGAGGCCGGCATTTTTACGGAGTTCATGGAGCAGCGCGCGCCGGGCCACACGGCGCTGGGAGATGTTATTTACCGCAAAGGTCTGCTTGACTTGAAAGGCGAGGTCGAGCGGAGTCTTCGCCGCCTGGATTTCCTGAACGATCCCGAGGCTTTCTTTAAGCAGGAAGAACTCAAGGCGATGGCGACGGCGGCCGATGCGGTGATTCGATTTGCTGAACGCCATGCGGAGAACGCCTCGCAGATGGCGAATCAGGAATCGAACCCGGAGCGCCGGGCTGAACTTGAGAAGATCGCGGAGGTCTGCCGGTATGTGCCCGCGCACGCTCCACGGAATTTCTGGGAGGCCTTGCAGGCCTACTGGTTCATCCATCTGGGCGTCATCAGCGAACTGAACACCTGGGATTCCTTCTGCCCGGGCCGCCTGGACCAGCATCTTGCGCCCTTCTACGAGAAGGGGCTTGCGGACGGCACGCTGACGCGCGAAAAGGCCAAGGAACTCCTCGAGTGCTTCTGGGTGAAATTCAACAATCAGCCCGCGCCGCCCAAGGTGGGCGTGACGGCGGCCGAGAGCGGCACGTACACCGACTTCGCCAACATCAATAACGGCGGCTTGAAGGCCGACGGCTCGGATGGCGTCAGCGAGGTGACCTACCTCATCCTGGAAGTGATTGATGAGATGCGACTGCTCCAGCCCTCCTCGAATTTGCAGTTGAGCAAGAAGAGCCCGGACTGCTTCCTGAAGCGCGGCCTCGAGATCGTCCGCAAAGGTTGGGGCCAGCCTTCGATTTTCAATGCCGACCTGGTGGTCGAGGAGTTGCTGCGGCAAGGGAAGTCGATTGAAGATGCGCGCTGCGGCGGCAACTCCGGCTGCGTGGAGACGGGGGCATTCGGCAAAGAAGCCTATATCCTGACTGGATATTTCAATCTTACGAAAGTACTTGAAATTACACTGAACAACGGGCTCGATCCGCGCACCGGCAAGCGGCTCGGGCTCGAGACCGGCGACCCCCGGAACTTCAGTTCCTACTCTGAGCTCTTCGAGGCGTTCCACAAGCAGTTGCACCACTTCCTCGACATCAAGGTGCGAGGCAACAACATCATCGAGCGTATCTACGCACGGCACATGCCTGCGCCTTTCCTCTCCCTGCTCATCGACGACTGCATCGCGAACGGCAGGGATTATAACGACGGCGGCCCTCGCTATAACACGACCTACATCATGGCCGTGGGCCCGGGAAGTTCGACCGACAGCCTGGCGGCAATTCGCTACCACGTCTTCGATCGCAGGGACTTGACGATGGCGGCGCTGCTGGATGCTTTGGCTGCCGATTTCAAGGGCCACGAAAAAACGCGCCAAATGCTTCTGAACAAGACTCCCAAGTACGGGAATGATGACGATTATGCGGACTCCATTCTGACGGATTTGTTCAACGCCTTTTACGATGAGGTGAACGGCCGGAAGAACACCAAAGGTGGCTGCTACAGGGTGAATTACCTTTCTACGACTTGCCACGTTTACTTCGGGTCAGTGACCGGGGCAACGCCGGATGGCCGAAAGGCGTATGAACCGCTGTCGGACGGCATCTCACCCGTGCAGGGTGCGGACCGGCGCGGCCCCACCTCGGTGCTTAAGTCTGCCGCCCGGATGGATCACGCCCGCACTGGCGGCACCCTCTTGAACCAGAAGTTCACGCCCCAACTGCTCGAAGGCGAAGAGGGAATCGACAAACTGGCACACCTCGTGCGCTCTTACTTCAAGCTGGACGGGCACCACATCCAGTTCAATGTGGTGACCGCCGAAACTCTTCGCGCCGCACAACAAAACCCTGACAAATATCGGGACCTGATCGTGCGCGTGGCAGGCTACAGCGATTACTTCTGCGACCTGACTACGGCTTTACAGAACGAAATCATCGCCCGCACCGAACATCAGGAAATCTGAGAATTGAGTCAGTGGGGAATTGAGTCATTGAGTCATTGGGCCATTGAGTCATTGTTCAACTATTGAAATACTAAGTACTAGTAAATGATATATCTACTAAGTTTATAACAGACATAAATGACTCAATGGCCCGATGACTAAATCACCCGATGGCTGCGCAAAAACCGCCGGTCGCTGGCCGGCCTTGGGTAGTGATTGACGGACATTTGTATCCTATAGTTATTGACTTGACATGTACCTTACTGCGTGGCATCATCTGTCGTTTTGCCACCTCGCCAACTGAGTTGCCTGGGTTGGTTTTCTGTGAAAGGACGTGGGCCCACCAGGACTTGAACCTGGGACCAACGGATTATGAGTCCGCTGCTCTAACCAACTGAGCTATGGGCCCGCGCTCTCAGTATAGGCGAAAAGGGAATTCGTTGCACCCTAGCGAAGACGTGAATAGTGGGTCAATTCGATTGCGCGGAGGGAATTCCGGGATCGCCGCTGTCATGAAGTGCCGGCGGAAGACCGGACCTTCGCTGAGGGACCTATTACCGCGTCGAACGTCTATGCCCTACCTGCCCCACCCGAACGGCCATTGCTATTTCAAGCCAACTGGTGGGAAGCGCCCCAAGGGGGGCGCACGACAGGGGCTTTGGGTGCTGAGCGGGGCAGGGCGCGCTTGGGGTACGAAGGTACTAGTACCCGCGTTACCTTGTAACCCTAGGGGAGCGACATTAGCATTCCCCTCAGAGGAACATCGAGATCTTTGTCTGCTGGCAGTTAGGGGAGTTTTTTGGCTGGAGGCCGCATGTCGTCAAACGTCCCGCGGGGGCGGATACTCGTCGTCGACGATGAGCCCTCAATCTGCGCCCTACTCATCGAGGGACTAACCCCGGAGGGGTTCGAGTGCCGCGCCACATCAAGCGGTGTTGAGGCGATCAAGTTATTGGAGCGTGAGCGCTTTGACGCCCTCATCTCCGACCTGCGGATGCCCGGCATCTCCGGCTTGGCGCTTCTGGAAGCTGCGCGGACGAAATATCCCTGGATGTGTTTTCTCATTGCCACCGGCGTGGACAACGTCCGGGTCGGCGTCGACGTGATGAAGCAAGGCGCGGACGACTACATCCTGAAGCCCTTCCGGCTGGAGACGGTTGCCGTAGCGGTGGAGCGCGCGCTCCAGAAAAAGCGCCTGGAACTGGAAGTAGTGGCTTATCGCGAGCGCCTCGAGGACACGGTGCAGGAACTCGAGGCATACCGCGAGCGCCTCGAGGACATGGTACAGGAACGGACGGAACAGCTTCAGGCGGCCGTGAAGAGCATCCAGCAGACCTACGACGAGATTCAAGAGACTTACGACGAGACGTTGAAGGCGCTCGCAGACGCCCTGGCTATGAGGGACACTGAAACAAGGGAACACACCGGGCGTGTGGCCCTCTACTGCCTGGAGATTGCGAGAGCGGCAAACTGCACGCCCGAGCAGGTCGTCCAGATTTTGCGTGGCGCCTACTTGCACGATATCGGCAAGATCGGAATCCCGGACGCGATCTTAAAGAAGCCAGGCAAATTGACGCCGGAAGAAGTCGCCGTGATGCGGACTCACTCGCGCGTCGGCTACGAGTTCGTCTGCGATATTCCATTCCTCGCGCCCGCGGCTGAAATTGTGCTCGCGCACCAGGAGTCTTACGACGGATCGGGCTACCCGCAAGGTCTGAAGGGAGAGGCGATCCCTCTCGGGGCGCGAATTTTCGCCGTCGCAGACACACTGGACGCTATGACCTCCGATCGCCCGTACCGGCGTGCCCTTCCGTGGTCTGTGGCTTTCGACGAAATCAGGCGAGAGTCGGGACGGCAATTCGATCCCAATGTAGTGGAGGCCTTTTTAACTATTCCGGAGGAAGCTTGGCAAGACATCCGGCGGCAAATCGACCAGGGTGGCAGGCATCGAAAGCTGCCCGGTCAAGCCGCGATGATCCCGACTACCACCCTCCCCGACGCCTCTGGAAGACCTCTCGAACTTAGGGCAGACAAGTGGGCGGAGAATAATACGCTGCGAGGCGCTTCCAAGGTATCCGGCATCGTCAAGAGCGCCAAAAGCATTCGCGACCGTCTGACGGCTGGCGGCCTGCTGTGGTTTCTTGGCCTGTGCCTGCTGTTGTCATGTTTGGCAGGCGCATCGCCGCTGCCTGCCGCACATGGTCCTCCGCAAAAGTCAAGCCTTCCTTTGCTCACCCGCGTGGAGCAGATCAGGAATCTCTCGCCGGACGCAGCGAATCTCGGATATCCCATCCTCGTCCGCGCCGTGGTTACTTATATCAATCCGGCTGAAAACGATTTGTTCATTCAGGACTCAACCGCAGGCATATACGTCAACATCGGGACCGCAAAGCTGGCGCTGCAGCCGGGCCAATTGGTGGAAGTCGAAGGCGTCAGCGGTACTCCTGACTTTGCGCCGCAGATTGATAATCCGAAGATTCGCGTGTTGGGTCAGGGTTCCTTGCCGGAAGCGCGGCAAGTCACCTACGGCGGAATGGCTTCGAGCCAAGATGATAGCCAGTGGGTGGAGATTGAAGGCATCGTCCGCACAGTGACCAAGGTGGATACGACCCTGAGACTCGATCTGGCGGCGGAGGGTGGCGGGCTCAGCGCGGAATTTCCGAACTTCCATGGCGCCGTTCCCAATTACCTTGTCGATGCCAAGGTGCGTATCCAGGGCGTGTGCGGCGCCGCATTTAATCAGAAGAATCAAATAACCGGCGTGATCCTCTACTCGCCGAGTCTCAGTCAGCTTCGCATTGTTGAACCCGCTCCCAGCAACGCGTTTCTAGCCCCGCGCCGTCCGATAGCCAGCCTTCTGCGTTTCACCCCGCAGGGAGCATCCGGTCACCGTGTCAAAGTGCGGGGCGTGGTCACCTTCCAGGAGCCGGGGAGCGCGCTGTTCGTCAAAGAAGAAAACGACGGACTTCAGGCTCACACCTTGGAGACAACTCCCGTCCAGACCGGAGATCTGGTTGAGGTGGTAGGTTTTCCCGCCGTGGGCGAGTACTCTGCGCTCTTGCGGGATGCGGTTTTTCGGCGGATCGGGGCCGGTCCAACTCCTGTCCCCGTTTCCGTCACGGCTGCGCAGGCGCTGGATGGCAGCCACGATGCCGACTTCGTGCGCATCAAGGCGCGATTGCTGGATGCGACTCCCGGTCCGAACACCTTGAACATGGAGTCGGACAGTATCCTTTTTCTGGCGCGGGTGGAAGACCCCGTGCCGGCGAAGCGCCTTGCAGCTCTGGAGCCGGGAAGTCTGCTGCAATTAACCGGCATCTGCGTTCTCGAAGCAGATGAAGACCACACTCCGCGCTCATTTCGGATTCTTGTCCGCTCGATGAATGACGTTGCGGTGATCGCGCCCCCTCCCTGGGGGGACATCAAGCGCATGCTCAGGATAATCGCCATCCTGGCGGCAGTGGCGCTGGCCACCACGCTCTGGGCATTTTTGCTGAAGCGGCAGGTGGCGGAAAAAACCGACAGCATCCGCGATTCGTTGCAACGCGAAGCCTCCGCGAGGGAGCGTTATCAGGAGCTGTTCGAGAGCGCCAACGACATGGTTTTTACCTGCGATCTCGAGGGCCACTTCACTTCCCTCAACAAGGCCGGCCGCCGCATGGTCGGGTGTGACATCCCCGACGTCCTGAGGATGAGCCTCGCGCAGATTCTGGCGCCTGAACATTCAGCGCTGGCTCGCGAAATGCTGCAGGGCGCGAGCGAGGAAGGGCAGCGGACCTACGAAGTGGAGATCCTGACCAGGAAAGACAGCCGGCAGCGTGTGGACCTGGGGACGACTCTTATCCAACGACCCGGGATGCCGCCGGAAGTTCAGGGGATAGGTCGGGACATTACCCGGCATCGACGGCTTGAAGATCAACTTCGCCACGCGCAGAAGATGGAGGCCGCGGGTCGTCTGGCGGGCGGAGTGGCCCACGACTTTAACAACCTGCTTACCGTAATTTCGGGTTTCGGCCAACTGGTCCTGGGACGCTTGGAATCCACGGACCCGAAGTATCCCCATATGGCTGAGCTCTTGAAGGCGGCAGATCGGGGCGCGACGCTTACACGCCAACTTCTGGCGTTCAGCCGGCAGCAGGTGCTTCAGCCGCAGGTCCTGGATTTGAACCTTACTCTCGCCAACATCAACCGCATGCTGCGGCATTTGATCGGTGAGGACGTTGAGCTGTCGATCGTTCCGGGACCAGGCCTGGGACGCGTGAAAGCCGATCCGGGGGAGATCGACCAAGTCATCCTGAACCTGGCGGTGAATGCCCGTGACGCCATGCCTTCTGGCGGCAGGCTAATCCTAAAAACCGAAAACGTGAATCTCGACGAGGCTCGCGCCGCTGGTCATTACCCCATCCGGCCCGGGCACTACGTCCTGCTCACCGTGAGCGATACGGGATGCGGCATGGATGCGGAAACCCAGAAGCATATCTTCGAGCCCTTTTTCACGACGAAGGAGCAAGGCAAAGGTACTGGCTTAGGCTTGGCGACGGTGCACGGCATTATTCATCAGAGCGGCGGTTACATCTATGTCTACAGCGAATTGGGGAACGGCTCGTGCTTCAAGATTTATCTGCCACGGGTCGATCAGGTGGAGGAAGCGGCGAAGAGCCGCCACGCGATCGAGCATCATGCGAGGGGTACGGAAACCATCCTCGTGGTTGAAGACGAAGCCATGGTGAGGGACTTGACTCTCGAGGTCTTGAAGGAGTGCGGTTACACTGTCATCTCGGCTGAAAGGCCCGACGATGCGCTCCGGATCTGCGCGCAAAACCAGGCGCCCATCGATCTGCTGCTCACCGACGTGGTCATGCCCGGCATGAGCGGACTCGAGTTGGCCGAGCGGCTGAAGCCCGAGCGCCCGAAAATGAAAGTGCTTTACGTTTCGGGTTACACCGCGGACGCCGTCGCCCGGCGTGGAATGTCAGATCCCAAGACCGCCTTCCTCCAAAAGCCCTTTGCGCCTGGAGCCCTTGTGCGCAAAGTGCGGGAAGTGCTCGAAGTGGTCAACGAGCAGCGGCCCAACTGAGTAGAAGCAGCCTTCAGACGCCGGCTATCAGCTCCCCGCTCGGCGCTTAGGGCAGCGCCGCAACGATCTTCCGGTACTCGTCTTCAGTGAAGGCGCGCAGCGTCTCGGTTTTGACGCCGCCCTTTGAGGCTGTCGCCAGTGCTGTCTTGGCCATTGCATCGTCGTTCGGCGCTTCACTGATAATGACAATGTCATATTGCCCCGTCACCATGTAAAATCCTTTCACTTCTCCGCCCGCAGATTTAACAAGTTGCTTGAACGCGTCGAGCCGTGCCGGGCTGTCCTTGACTTTCTCGATGCCTTGTTGCGTCCACCGTCCCAGTGTGATGTAGGTAGGCATGGGTCTGTCTCCTTTTCGATTGGATTCGTCTGAGCTTGTTGAGGCTAAACTGGAGTATACGCCCTGCCGGGTGGGCTTGCAACGATCGAGCGCGATCGGCCGAAACTCTTGCGCGATCAACGTCAGTTGCGACGAAATCACGCCGGCCGGTGGCGAGCCCCGCACGCTGCATTGCAGCTTCGTCGGCTCTCCCGTTTTTTGCAGACTCTTCCGCTCCTCCATTTCTTGAATTGTGAGTCTTGAAGTTGGATTGAAGCGGTAGGCTGCGCAACGCCGCCAGCATCAGCCCCAGCTCGAGCCTCTGACTTCTCTGCTCTATTTCTTGAATCTTGAATGTTGAATTTGGATTGCGGCCTCAGGCTGCGCTACGGGGCCAGGACGAGTCAGGGTCGGATCCTCGACTTCGGAATAACGTGGGACGCGACACAAGCGACGTAAGCGCGCGCTACTCCTTCCGGGGTTCATTTGGCCGCTAAAAATATCCCGACAAGTACGAAGATTTTCGTTGACAATACGAAATCCTTCGTAGTAAGGTGTGTTCATGAGCCACCGAGATCTGCCCAAACCGACCGCCGGGGAGTTGGAGATTCTCCATGTTTTGTGGGAACGAGGCCCCTCCACGGTCCGAAAAGTGTATGAAGCATTGAGTGAAAAGAAACCAATCGGATACACAACCGTCTTAAAGCTGATGCAGATCATGACCAGCAAAGGGACCTTGCGCCGCAACGAAGAACAGCGGGCGCATGTGTACGAAGCCTGCCTGCCCGCCGGGAAGACAAAGCGCCAGCTCGCAGCCGATGTATTGGAGCGAGTGTTCGAGGGTTCGGCCAGCGAACTGATGATGCACGCTCTCCAGGGCCGGAAGACCTCGCATCAAGAGATTGAGCAGTTGCGGCGAATTCTGGACGAACAGGAAAGGAAAATTCGATGACGCATTTTGCGATCCCCCTTTCTCCGATCGTGGTGCAATCCCTCGGCTGGACGTTGCTGCACTTTGTCTGGCAGGGAGCCGCGCTCGCCGCGGCGCTATTTATTCTGATGGCCGGCTGCCGGACAGCCTCAGCGCGTTATGCGGCAGGAGTTGGCGCGATGGTCCTGTTGGTCGCGGCGCCTGTCGTTACGTTTCTGATCTTGTTACACCGTCCTCCGCACTCGGCAGCGTGGACGCGCGTGCCCTCGACGGCCGCAGCCGTTAAGCAGGCGGAAGCAACAATTGCCCCGCCGTCGACTTCGCAGGCCGTTCAGCGCTCCCAACCTCAACCTGACAGATTGATTTGGCTGGTGGAACTTTGGTTCGTTGGCGTCGCTCTCTTTAGTCTGCGCGCCACTGGAGGATTCTTCTTCATCGAGCGATTAAAGCGTCGCGGCATCCGGCCGGTTTCCTCTGAGCTGCTCGAGATGTGCCTGAGGCTTCGGCGGCGGCTGGGAATCGGAAGGGCGGTGCGCTTTTGCGAGACGCGACTCGTGCCGGCGCCGGCAGTGATCGGCTTATTCCGGCCCATCGTCCTGCTGCCGGTAACGGCGTTGACAGGGCTCTCCGAAGCGCAACTCGAAGCCGTCATCGCTCATGAACTGGCGCACATTCGCCGCTTCGATTCCTTTGTGAATCTCTTCCAGGTTGCGGCGGAGGCTCTGCTTTTCTACCATCCAGCCGTGCGGTGGGTCAGCCGGCGGATTCGTGTTGAGCGCGAAAACTGTTGCGATGATGAGGCGATTCGGGCCTGCGGCGATGCGCTCGGTTATGCTCGCGCGCTCACGCTGCTCGAGGAGAGGCGGGGCGCACCGCTGTTGGCTACGGGCATCAGCACTACTCCGCTGACAGCGCGAGTTCTGCGGCTGCTTGGCTTAGAGGAAATCCGGGGCGGCCTGCGGGGCGCCGGATTTGCGATGGGTCTTCTTTGTCTCGCGGGCGCGCTACTTGCCGGAAATGGATTCTGGGGCGTCGCGAAAGCATCGGCCGGGCCGCTAACGCAGACCGGACAGCCCGCAACGATTCAACATCGCCCAGGCGTCGAGCTGCGATCACATGTCATATACCGACCGACTCTCGCGAACTCTGGCGCTTCGTGGGCGCCGGCCCAGGCAGCAAGTCGGGACGAAGCGGCGGATCAACAAAACGCAGAGAGATCAAGCACCGACAATCAAGTTGCGAAGCAGGGCTTTATTGAGCAAATGAAGGCTGCCGGCCTGAAGGACCTGACGGCGGAACAGGCCATCGCGCTGAAGGTTCAAGGCGCAACTCCGGACTACGTACGGCAGATGCACGCACTGGGTTTTAGCCTCAACGCTGAAGAAGTGATCGCCCTGAGAGTTCAGGGCGTTACGCCGCAATACGTCCAGGAGATGCGCGCCACCGGCCTGAAGCTTGCCGCAGATCAGTTAGTCGGGATGAAGGTTCAGGGCGTTACTCCCGAATACGTGCGAGAAATGCAAGGATTGGGCCTCGAGCTTGACGCTGACGCCATCGCTGGGATGCGGGTGCAAGGCGTGACTCCGGAATACGTCAAGGAGTTGCGCGCCGCAGGGCTGAAGCTCACCGCAGATCAGTTGGTCGGGATGAAGGTCCAGGGTGTTACTCCCGAGTACGTGCGAGAAATGCACGACCTGGGCCTCCAGGCTGACGCCGACGCCCTGACTGGAATGCGTGTGCAAGGTGTTACACCAGAATACGTGAAGGAGATGCGCGCCATCGGGCTGAAGCTCTCGGGAGATCAATTGGTGGGTATGCGTATTCAGGGCGTCACGCCCGAATACGTGAAGGCGCTTCAGGCGGCAGGCTTGAAGAATCTCACCAGCGATGATTTTATCGCGGCGAAGATTCAGGGTATCACGCCCGAATTCGTGGAGAAGGCGCGCCAACATGGCTTTCAGAACTTAAGCGTGGACAAGCTCGTGCAGTTAAAACTCGCCGGGGTGTTGTGACGTTTCGGAGGAGGAATCTATGAGCTTCTCTTATATTCGATGGTTTGTTCTGTCGGTGCTCTGCGCACTAATGTGGGCGACCGCGGCCTGGCCGCAAACGCGCACTGGTGACTGGACGATGAGCTCGTCCGACCTTGCCGGCCGAGTCCGCTTTTCGCTGATCGAATCCCGTCACGGCGGCCATTCCGAACACAGTTCTGACTGGCCATTGACATCATTTCAGGGCCTCGACACTTCGAAGTCGGGACGGCACGAGGTCCATTTCACCGTCTCGCGCGACGCAGGAAAGTTCGACTGCCAGGGGTTCCTCGATAACGGCGAAGGGGCGGGCTTATTTCACTTCTTTCCCAACCCGGAGTATCCGCCGGAGATGAAAGCGCTGGGTTTTGATGGAGTGGTCGAGGATAAGCAGTTCGACATGGCGGCGCAGGACGTCAGCCTGGAGTTCGCAAAGGAGATGAAAGGCGAGCGTCTGGAAGGATTGGACACCGACAAGCTGATTGCCTTCCGGATTTTTGGGGTCACTGAGGATTTCATCCACCAGGTCCGCGCGGCCGGACTCAACATTACTTCCACTGACAAGCTTGTGGCTTTTCGCATCCACGGCGTAACGCCGGAAATGATCCGGACGCTGCATCAAGAAGGTTACAACCCGGATGAGGACAAGCTCATTGCGCTGAGGATTCATGGCGCTACGCCCGAGTGGATGGCGCAAATGAGCAAACTGGGGTACAACCACCTTGACCTCGACAAGCTCATCGCATTCCGCATTCACGGCGTCTCGCCTGAGTTCATCGAGAAGCTGAGCCAGCTCGGCTACTCTCATCCCGATCCTGACCAATTGATTGCCATGCGAATCCATGGCGTGACGCCGGAGTACATCTCCGACATGCGCTCGCAGCATGGCATGCAGAATCTGACCATCGAACAATTGGTTAGCCTGCGGATCCACGGCATCGACTAATACAAAAGAGCTTCACCACAGAGGGCACAGCGCGGCGGAGCCGCAACCCAACGTGGCACGGCCATCCTGGCCGTGCGCACGGGCGGGACGCCCGTGCCAAGAAATCTGCGCGGCGCGCAAAGAAAAGCAAATCCTTCGCTTCGCTCAGGATGACATGTCATTCTGAGCGAAGCGAAGAATCTGCATTTGGTTGCGGCTCCGCCGAGTTGTACTACTATTCCCAAGATTTTTTACGGCGCGCATGGAATTCTGGTCTGGAACTTTAAATCTGGGATCTTGGATGCGGCCAACAGGCCGTGCTGTGTCCACTGTGGTGACGCCTTTTCTTCAGCCTTCCCAGAACCATCCCGACAAGAGCCGGCAAGGGAATTGAAATAATTTCAAACGGGTGCTAACCTTTGGTCAGTGGCATAGTCTAACTATGGCAAGGAGGCACGCGCATGCACGAAGACGAAATTCCTCCCGGAACGCTCTACCTTTTGATTCTTAAAGCCCTGGCTCGCCATGGCGAATTGCACGGCTACGAAATCGCCAATTGGATCGCGCAGGTTTCCGACGACGTTCTCCAAGTGGAGGAAGGCTCTCTTTATCCCGCGCTCCAGCGCATGTTGATTAAAGGTTGGGTCACGGCAAAATGGGGCGTCACGGCGGGGAATCGCCGGGCGCGCTACTACCGCCTCACGGCGCTGGGCCG
>JBELAJ010000520.1:0-5896 GCA_049508935.1 Terriglobia bacterium
CCGTGCCTGGAACCGCCAGGTCAATCGGCATCGGGTCAAAATTAATTGGCAGTTCACCCGTAAAAGAGCACGCGCAAAGTTCGGCTATAAAAGGAATCTATTTAGGCGGTCAAAGACCTAGTTTTCGACGACGGCAACTTTTCGGAGTACGCCACCATCCTGCTCTCCGATTGGATGGCGCACACGCCCAAAGACGTTCTAGCCAAGAACTTTGGCGTGTCGATGAAGGCTTTGGACCAACTGCCGGAAAAAGAGCTGTTCATCTTTCAGGCCGAGGTTCCCGGACCACTGGAGGTGGACCAAAAGGCGGCCGCGGGAACCAGAGGACTGTCCTCCTCCGATTTTGTGTTTCGCACGCTGCAACGTCCGGTCAGCAAGCGCACCAAGGGCGGCGAAGTGCGCATTGTGGACTCCAGCGTGTTCAAAGTGTCCAAGACGATCGCATCGGCGATCGTCACCGTCCATCCGGGAGGGATCCGCGAATTGCACTGGCATCAGAACGCAGACGAATGGCAGTACTACATCGCTGGAAAAGCCAGAATGACCGTGTTCGCGACGGGAGGACGCGCACGCACTATGGACTTTCAGAGCGGAGACGTTGGCTACGTGCAGCAAACCTTGCCGCACTATGTCGAGAACACCGGCGACACCGACCTGAAGTTCCTCGAGATGTTCAAGAGTAGTTTTTACCAAGATCTGTCCCTCTCGCAGTGGCTCACCCATACGCCTCCTGAGCTCGTGATGGCGCACCTCAACATCAATAGGGCGACACTGGACGCGATTCCTCGAGAGGAAACCGTAGTCATGCCAGAATGAAGGGCATTCGCCGTCGAGCTGAATCGTGGAGATGACCGGAGGTTTGGCTGTCAGAAACGTTGGTCGCGCCGATGAAAGAACTGCAGGTTCGGCTGAAGACGCTAGTCGCCGAGGGAACCCGGCAGTCGAACTCGCGTCTGGGCGAGCGATCAGCTACCGGCTCAAGCGTTAGGACCGCTCACGTTATTCCTGCGCTGGCCAAGCATGTGCCGTGACGCCCTACTTCTTGACATGCCTCAGGCCGCACCGTGGTCCTGAGCTTCGTTTAGGATGCCGCTGTACACCCACTTCCAGGGCAGCGGGACCGCCCACACCTTGCCAAATCGGATTACCCACGGCTCACGCGTAGTCCATTACTCGAACCGTATCCCCCCGACCACTGGCGCGACGGTCGACTAAGCTGATACCCAGAGGGCCGCGGCCTCGGACTACTCATCGGTAACAGGAAGCGCTCAGCTCAGTATTTGTCGTCGGAAGTCGGCTTTCCGGAAAGTGGCAGCCGGTGGATATAGGTCCTCTGTAACGGCGTAGTGTAGACTAACCCTCGCGGTTGAGTTTCGCGGGGATTAGTAAAGAGTAGCGACTAGGCAGGGTTAAGGGGCGAAGTCCGGAGATGACTTCCGACGATCCGGAAACAGCGCTGGCGGTTGCCCGATGAAGCGGCACGCAAACGCCGCCTAAATCAGAAAGACCTCAAGTCAGCCACCATCCAGGCAGCCCCTGTAATAAGGAAAGTCAGGCCGAATTCGGACCAGTTCAGATGCGCCTGTGGGCGAGCGATCAGGCGCGGAATCCAAACCACCATGCCAAAGAGCGCCAGCATGAGGGTCATCAGACGTATAGCGAGCCGTGCCTGGCGATTGATGAGAATGGCAATCGCCGCGAGTGCAAACGCGATCGTCGTGATTATCGCCCAGAACATCTGGTCGGGCGGAATCCACTTTGGAACCAAGTCAGCCGTGAAACGAAGGTAGAACACCTGACTCAGCGTAAATGAAATCGCACAGACTCCGAGTCCAAGGCGTGCCAGTCGGCCGATCACTACCGCCTTTGCAGCACTCGCCTCAGTCGCCGCGTACAGGGCAATCGCGCCGCAGAGTAAGGAAAACTGTTCGAAGAAGCTCCCGTAATGCGCATAGATGGTCGATGCGGCAATGATGCCAGGGATGCAGGCCAGCGAGAAAAGCGAATAGACAACGCCGAGAACGACCGAAGCCGAGCGCGCGGTCCCCGGGTACTGCATCCCAATCCCACTGGCAATTTGAGCGGTCATGAGACACCCGCCGATGATGGTGCCGAAAGGCAGGCTCCAGATCTGTCGCAAGGTTTGCCAGGTGTCAGAGTCGTGCCACATCAGTGCGATGACGCCGAACAGCACCGCCGAAGCGCCAAAGACGATCCGCCCGTACAACGCCGTCTTCATTCAGAAAATGTAACAGATATCTCGGCTGCAAACAGCGGATTCGCGGTGCCGTCAACGACAAGATTGGGATAGAGCCGCCGGACTGAGCGGCCGCCCTGTGTCCGCTTTGCGGAGGATCCAGGAGTCGGTCGGCGTAGGTCAGCCCCGCGCGTCGTGAGCGCCCGTACGCTAATTGCTGGTGGGAAGGGCTGTTGTCAACAGGAATCGGTAAGCACTGGGCGAGAAGACTGGAATAATCCGAGAAGTCGCGGTAGGCCAACTCCCGGCTGGCCGATCTTTGAAGTCTGCCACTGCCCGGCGATTAGCAAACTCAAGCATCAGCGGCTAATGGGCTACTCCGTGTTGGTGCATGCGGCGGTGCAATTCGGCGCGGGCGTCGGTATAAACCTTACGAACGCGTCCATAGGCCTCGGGGTCCGGCCGCGTCGCGAGGGTCTCAACATACAACTGCGCCCCGTCGATGAGCTTCAGGAAGTATGCCGCGGCCTCGGGAGAGAACAATTCCCTCCCCGGTACCTTGACGTAGACGGCTGACGTATGCGCAGCAATCTTATATTCCCAGGAAGTTGTGGGACCGGATTGTGAAGAGCATCGCGCCGCGAGCCACCCTGGTCCTTGAATCTTAACCTTCTCTGCCAGATGAATCGCACGCGCTCCTGAAGGCTCTTCCCGCATGGCGACAGCCTTGCCATTGAAGATGACTTCGAGATGATGGATCGGCACAAAACACTGCGCATCGGCGATGACCTCGATCGTCCCGCCGCCCGCCCCCAAAGTGATTTCCGCTCCCGGAGCGTGCCCATCGGCCTGGAACATCAAAAGCGGGCCAGAAGTTGCGAAGGTATTCCCCGCCCGCACGGCCTTGGCAAAATTCGGATAATTGAACTCTTCTTGCCCGAGGTAAGCATAGACGCGATTCGTTCCGGCGGGCATGTACGCTCCCATCTTATCCGTCCCCCCGACGGCCGGCAGGCGATAACCGCAATTGAGGTAATGGTACCAATCGAGATAACGCAAACTATCAAACTCTAAGAGCGCCTTACGATGAACCTTCGGGTCGTCTTGCGGCCAAATCTCCACGGCATCAATTTTGCCGAGCACGATGTCTGCGGCGATTTCACCCGTGGGATAAGGGAAGTGCACGGCCACCGCCAGGCCCTGGCGCCGGCGGCATACCTCCGCCCACTCCGCCAAGCTGGTCCAAACCGGGTCTCCCAAATATGCCTCGCTCGGCCCGTCCGCCGACATGGGAAAAACGGGCTTGCCCTGCACGCCTTCGAGCCCAATGTGGCCCAGAATGTGCTGCCGGTTCTCGCTTCCCACCCACACCATGGAATCGCGGTCCGGCGAAAGCAAGGGTCCCTCGGAAAGATCGCCCACATTGGTAAACAGGTCTCCCCACTGGGCGGCCAGCAAGTTGATGAGGTTCAGTCCTTCGGCTTGCGCTTCCAGCAGAGCGGTCGAGGGAGATAGAAAATGGGTATGAGTGTCGCCGGTCACCCAACCTTTGGTGCGCAGGTTGGTGAGCCTAGGAATCTCGAGGGTCAATTCGCGCTGACCGGGCTGGATTTCGATCTTTCGCCGCACCGCTTCATGCTCGAATCCCTTGGTCATTTCCAGGTACACTTCTCCCGGGGGGAGTTCTACCTGGAACGTGCCATCGACGTACGCAAAGGAGGTGTCCATCAATTTTACGTCCGCGCCGTAATCCTGGAACCACGCATCATTGATCTCGGCCCGGTGCCCGTAAGGGGGAATGTAGCGGCCCTCCTTTGACCGGAAAGCGAGCCGCACCGGGGTGGGCCGCTTGCTCTCAGAATCGAGCACACGGCAGTGAAGCCACCGACGGCCATGCTCGACGATCTCGATACGTCCGCCCCCCTCCACGGCTTCGAGTTCGCTGCCCGGAACAACTTTCGAGAGCTCGAACGCATATTCTTTGCCGGACTTCGAATCGCTCAGGGTCAGAGTGGCGCCGGCGCTGGCGATGACCTCCGCATAAAGATGCCGCGCGACGGGACTCACCGTGGCCTTTTCCCCCAGCCCTGCGGCGGGCGCCGCGAGCCAAGCTTGTGGCTCAAATTCCGGCAAAGCAAACGTGCGGCCCAGGGTGCCGAGGTCCACCTTCACCTGCCAGTGCGCTTCACCCTCAGCGGCAGGTTCGGGCAAGGTGAGCCGGTACAAAGCACGGGGCTCAGAACGTAGAGGGTGCTCGGCGCGGTGATAGAGCGTCAAACCGCAGATCACCAGCGCGTCATCACTGCGTGCTTCTATCCGCACGGCGCGAATGCTGCGCCCCGGATCAGGGTTCTCGAGCGCGCATACCCAAACGATTCCCAGCCCGGGGCCTCCCGCAAAGTTCTGGGTGACCACGGTTTGGAGATTTCCCCACCCCATCGCCGTACGCAACGGGTCGGTAAGCCTCGCGGCCCCATCCTTGCCCGGCGGTAAAGATCCGAAACTGAGGTGCCCCCACGGGTTGAACACTGCATTTGTCTCATACCGGCGGCGAATAGGCAGCACGTGTGTTCCCTTGTCCTCATAG
Organism: Terriglobia bacterium; assembly: GCA_049508935.1. GTDB lineage: Bacteria > Acidobacteriota > Terriglobia > UBA7540 > UBA7540 > CAVROP01. The sequence continues at coordinate 4,785 of JBELAJ010000520.1, forward strand.
ACTAGCGTCACATCCGCCAGATGTTGGCCCACCTTCTGAAACACGTCCTTCCCTGGCGCCGGCGACTCGTTCTCATCAAAATCGCAAAACGAGGTCAGGCAGAGAAAACGCGCCTTCTGGCCCAAGGCGATTTCCACACGTGAGGCGGCCACCGGCCCGGATTTGGTGGTGAGGACAATCCATCCTTTGCTTTCCACCCCTTCGGGTCCCAAGATAAAAGGAATTCCCTGCATGTCACGCTTGTCCGTGGGGACGCGGATCAGAGAGTCCTTGGCGGAATCTCCGCCAATCAACGCCGCCATTTCGCGGACGCCCAATTCCTTTGAAGAGGAGTTAAAGTAGGCACCCAAGTCTATCGGCGTGAACTTTCTGCCGGAGTCGCCCGCATCAGGTAGCGGCTCACGGTTTGGCTCACCGCTCATCTCGTCCTCCACCAAACGGATAGTCGGGGCGGCAGCTCCGACTGTTAGAAGAAACTCCCGCCGAGAGAATTCTGGCACAGATGTGGGTTTGTTGTCGCGCATGTCGAATGATCCTCCGAGAGCACGTTGCCCTGGGCAACGCCATTTACAGAACGACAGTCGCAGAGGAAGCCACACTGCGGCTCCCTCTCACCTTGTCGATGCGCTACCGACTGCCAACTAGCCGAGTCTATCTTACGCGAGTTTATTGCCTCGGGGTATGCCTCCCTTTTTGGCGGCAGATGAGCCCAAGGCAAGGTTTGGCCACTCGGAAGTTGGCCATGCTGAGAGGAACCATGGATACTTGGCGGGAAATCCCCATCTGTTAAACCAAGGGAAGGCGGACTGACCCAACCTCCGGCGCGCCTGATGGCGTAGTGTTGACCGTCTCACCTCAATTCGACGATACGCTACCACAAATCAGCGGGTCAATCATGCACCAATTCCAGACAGGCTATAGAAGGCCCGCTGGGCGCTTCCCTTCGAAACGCCGACTTCCCGGCAGACCGTGCTCCAGGAGTGACCCTGGGTGCGTAGGGCCGCTATTCTGGCGCCGTCCACGGCGACTCTCGGCCTTCCGAGCCTCTTGCCCTTGGCCCTCGCATTCCTGATGCCGGCACGAACCCGCTCGGCAATCAGGCTGCGTTCGAG
>JBELAJ010000521.1:0-5895 GCA_049508935.1 Terriglobia bacterium
CAAGGACAATATGCGACTAATGCCTTAGTATGCATGTCTACACAATTAGGGCCAAAATCACACTTAACCCTGTGAGGCAACACAAGTTATCTCAAAAACTTAGAGGTGAACATCCGCTACAATGGCTCCAAAGAGTCGTGCGTGTCAGATGACTCTAGGCCAAGAGGAGCCAATAATAGCGGGCATGTTTCAGCAGCCGCACGCACGGGGAAGCTTGCGGGGGCGTAGCAATCGCCGGGATAAACCCCGAGTAACGGTGTGTTTACCGATTCCCCGCCACTTGGCCGTATAGTCGAAACCGTTGAACTGCCACTCGCATGCAAACTCCCGAGATACGGGGTTGTGGGAAGTAGCTCCTGCCTTTTCGCTTGTGCTTTTCGACGAATCCGCAGGGGCAATCCAAAGTTCTGGGGGGCGACGGCGCATTCGGAAGTTGACCCGCCGCCTCGCCCCCCACGCCCAACTTCCGGTTGGCCGACGATACGCTCAGGATGCATCGGGCGCGGACGGCACTTCTACTTGTAGCCTTATATGGGCCCATGAGAGCTGAAGGAACCATGCAAGGGCTCCCAGGTCAGCACGAATCAAGGTGACAGGACGAAATTGCACGATTGGGGTCAGGAGAGCAGAGATCAACGTATGGCAAAGTCGTTCCTTACGACTATTCCGCCTTTCATGACGAATTTGACGTGCTCGAGCTCGGTGATGTCGGCGAGAGGGTCACCGGAGACGGCAATGACATCCGCATAATGGCCCACCTCGATCGATCCCACTTTCTCCTGCCACCCCATCAGATCAGCGGCGCTCGATGTAGCGGCGCGAATGGCCTCTATTGACGGCAACCCGAGTTTACTCATGGCGATAATTTCGTGCGCGTTCTTGCCGTGACCTTCCGCGCTTGCAGGATCAAAACCATTTGCGATTTTCACGCCCAACTCCCGCGCAATTGGGATGTTCTGTCGGGCGCGCTGCAGAGTCTCCTGCATGTATTGGCGTGCTTCCGGGGACTTTGTGGTATCGACAGCGTAAAAATAGTAGCCCATGGTTGGCACCCAATAAACGCCCTTCGCCTTCATCATTTCGAGGTCTTGCTTGTCGGCGCCGCGCCCGTGTTCAATGGAGTCCACACCTGCCGTAATCGCGTTCCGGATCCCCTCGGGAGTCGTTGCGTGGGCGGCCACCTTGCGGCCCAGTTTGTGCGCTTCCTCGACAATAACGCTCATTTCTTCAACTGTGAGCGTTGGGTGTTCCCAATCGGCGTACACCTTGATGAGGTCTGCGCCATGTCCGATCTGCTCGCGTACGGCGCGGCGGGCTTCCTCCCTACCACTGACCATCTGGGCGCCGCTAGGAAAATCCGTAAGATCAGGCGAGACATCAAACGGGTTGTATTGACCCACAGCCGCGATGGCGCGCGTTGCAACCTGCATTCTCGGGCCCTCGACCAGCCCTTGCTCGATGGCGTCGCGCAGAGCAACGTCCGCATAACCTGAGCCTTCGTTTTCTACGTCCCGCACCGTTGTAAAGCCCGCGTATAACGTGATGCGGGCATCTGCCGCTCCCTCGAGCGCGCGGAACGCCTGAGACTTGGTTAACAGATTCAATGCGTATCCATCAGGAGTGTCGGGGATTCGCGCCATCAAGTGCGTGTGGCAGTCCACTAAACCGGGCAGAGCAGTCGCGTGACCAAGGTCAATGACGGCAGCACCTTTTGGCGCGTGGGCCTCAATGTCAGCGGCTTGTCCGACTTCCTTAATGCGATCGCCCTCAATCAAAATACCTGCGCTCTCGATGTATTGTCCGGTTCTGACGTCCAAGACTCGCCCGGCCCTTAACAATGTCACGCTGAGCGGCTTGGCCCCAGGATTCGATTGTGCATTCACCAGGCAGGTGTTCAGCAGCAACCCCAGGACGAGCAGGTAGATGTTTCTTCGCATAGGAATCCATAAGTAACACAAGGGACCATGATTATCAACAGCACAGCTCACGCGCGCAGTCTTGCTGAAACAGTTTCCTTTGGCTTAAATTGAAAGATCAGGCGAGAATTGCAATCAGAGAGGCCCGGCGAAGTCGCGATATGTCAGCCAACGATTCGACGGGTCAATCCAAGATTCTGGGCGGAGAGCGCCATACTCGAACACTATCCTGATTGGGTACTTCGCCGGTCTAGGAATCAAGAACCTCCGTCCTGAAATTGGCCAAACTGACCCACTCCTGTTGTGGCGCGGCGGGGCAGGCTGGACCAGCCTTGAGCGCTCAGGTGATTGGATGGTAAAACTCACTGTCCTCTTGTCGCCCACGAATCGTTCTGTACTCCATTTGTACTCCATTAACAGGGGTCTTGGAGCAAGTCATTGAAAATAGGAGAGATTCTATCGCCGGAAATCAACGCCGTAGACCCTATGTTCTTTATTTTCAATCTAAGGTCAATTTCCCAAGCTGGACGTCGCGGGTTCGATCCCCGTCCCCCGCTCCACTAATTCAACTACTTGCGAGCATACCCGATTTCCTGAGCACCGTTTGAGCACTGTTTAGCGCCCACGAAGCTTTCAAGCTGGTTCACCGCCGCTTGCCGCAGTTCCACGCTGGTTAGCGTGTTCGTGTTGATATCCACATCGACCTCATGGCCGAGTTGATCCGCGACCAGCTTCGCATCCACCCCGATTTCTTTCATCAGCGTTGAATGCGTCCGCCGCATGACCAAAAAATTCGCCCAACCTAGACCGACCGCCGCCAGCTTCGGCAACATCTCCCGCCGCCAAAAGTTATCCTTCGATAAAGGCGTCATCCACTCGGACGGAAACACCCCGGCATGATCCGCCGTGCTGACCGCCGCCGCCCGCCACGCCTCGATATCGTTCAGCAGCCCTTCCGACAGCGCCGCCTTGCGACAGCTATTCGTGGTTTTAGGCGTATCCAGCTTGCGCCGGTAAACCCGCTGCCGGATATCCGCGTGAGTGGACGCCATACGGCCCCAAGTCAGCGCGTAGATTTCCCCCGGCCTCATTCCGGCCAAAACTGCAAGTTTAGCTATCAGTCTTTCCCGCTCAGCGAGAGCGGCAAACATCGTTTGCACCTCCTCAATCGTCATTGCGCGGCGAACCGGCCTTTTGGCTTCTTTCGGCGTGAACAGAAGCACGGCGGGGTTTCGATCTATGTGCCCCTCCGCCAGCGCCATGTCGAAAATCTGTTTCAAATCCCATCTCAGGTGATCGACCATTAAGAAGGAAAGGTCTTTGGCCTTCGCGTCAAGCAAGTCCTGCAACTCATCGCGCTTGAAGCTTCCGAGTTTCTGTTCCCTGTACGCTTCGACCAAATGCACCTCGATCCGGCTCACGTTGTTCTCTTGCGTCGAATGCTTCCATTTCCGGCTGTAGTAGGGGAAATAGACGGCTTCGACAAACTCCCCGAACTTCCGGGGCGTTTCCTGTCTGGCGCGGATTTCGGCAACAATTTTCGCTACCGCCTCCCGCGCATCACCCTTCGTCATATCGCTGACGAAGCCAACCGCCTTGCTTTTTTTGACGCCGCCTTCCTACCATAAGCCTCTCCAGCGGCCTCGTTGCTTTCGGACACCTCCTGTCGAGTGCCGTGTACGCATAATCATTTCTCCTTATGCGTTTTTGCGGCCTCGTTCCGGCGATAAGGGAATCTTACACCAGGAGCGGCAGCCTGTTCGTTGCTTTCGATCCAGGAGAGGAGGGAGGCCCGGCGCACGAGCTTGCGGCGACCGAGAGACACGGCGGGAATGGGAGCACAGCCGGGTACACGGCCAGCGACCGCGTTGCAGATATGTGCCTTGGAGCAGTGAAGCAGTTTCGCCACCTCCGCGAGCGTGAGCAGATCGAACTCCGCCAGGCGTTCCATAAAAGCATTGCAGCGAGCCGCCACGCTCCCCGTCGATAACCCCCTTTCCTTCCCTATTGCCCAACCCGCTTCGGCTCAGTGCCGCGCCATTCAATCGGCATGCGTTGGACGGGGCAGGGGGCTATCCTATACCTACCGGCCAGCCCCCGTAAAACGCACCAGCGGCCATCCTATTGAGACTTATTCTCTCCGCAGGGCCGGAATCTGCCCCGGAACGCTAAAACCGCGCCACCAGGTAATCCTCAATCACGTTCCGGCTGGCGTAGCCGTTGCGTCCCCTTTCGACCACCAGGCGAAGCCGCCCGCGCTTTCCCTTAAAATCCTCATCGTTGAGCGAGCCGCTCTCGTATTGCGCCATCAGACCGCAGGCCGCGCAGCAATGCCGCAATTTTTCCGGCCTCTTGGCATGAAGGTAATCGGACAGGACGCGCGTGAGGCCGCTTCCGTTCCTCGATACCCGCACCTTCACCTCGATCATGGGATTGCCCGCCTCACTGGTTCTTTCCCAGGCGTCGAGAATCTCAAAAACGTAATCACCCTTCGGCAGGAGTTTTCTATCTGCTAATTCCTGTTCCGTGCATGGCTTAAGTTCCATAAGTTTTGTTGTGTCCTTTCGTTGGATTTAGTCAGTCAAAAAATCATTTGCGCCGCGCCGGAGGCAGCAGCAGCCGCGCCAAAATTACCTTAGTGCGTGCCATGCACACGAGGGTGTAGATGTACTAATACGTCGCCGCATACCGCCAGGTGCCGGGCTTTGCTGTCCAAAGCCAACGGTTCAAAACGCGTTTCTTAAATTCCCCTCTCACCTCGGCCTTCCGGCCCACGGCCCGCCACCGGCCCACCCGCCGCTGAATGGAGAATTGCCCTCGCGCTCGCGTGTGCGCTGGTAATAATCCGGCGGCCCCTTCCCGGCTTCCGGCCTGGCCCGGTTTTCCAGGCGGGCCTTTCGATCCGCTTCGGCGCGGGCGCGAAGCCCGCCAATGTATTTTTCGTAATCGTCCATAGGTTCAAACCTCAATCTAAAGCTTCCTTACAATCCGGTTCCATCGCCTTGCCAGGGCGCGGGACACGTCGTTATCGCGCCACGTCACCCAACGATTGCGGCGCTTGAACTGAATCACCGACCACCGGCAGACGAGAAACACGAACGGCACCGAGGCCAGCAGCAAGCCGTAGCCGGACCATCTGTGCGTGACCTCTTGCGGAGGAAATTTGTAAAACCACCCCGCGAGGATTGCGCCGCCTAACAGCCCGGCGATTATTCGCCGCATGGTCTCGATAACCTCATCCTTGCGTTGCAGCTCGTCCGCCAGCTCGTCGCCGCCGCGCCTGGCTTGCTCCAATTCAGCCTCTAACTGCGCAACGCGCTTGCCATCCTGCCCAAACCCCCGAACGGAGTTTTACTTTGACGCGCATGTGACCGGCGGCAGCCTATGGGGCCGTGTTTTGCCGGAAGGCGAAACGCCGGAGGGACAACCCGACGATGCCGAGGAGCAACCGAAGCGACCGGCACAGCGAGGGGCAGCGTCCGATGCGGACGACGAGGAAGCTTTTTGAAGCATTGCACCTACCCTGCCCCTTATGCTAAAAATAGAACGCCATGGATGACACGCCAATCACAATTCGCAAGTACACCGACTTCGACGAGATGAAGGCGGACGAGTACCGCTACTGGCAAAGTCGGCCTGCGCATGAGCGGCTGGACGCGGTTGAAGAAATGATCGAGGCGGCCTATGCGCTCAAGGGGTGGGAGATCGAGCCTGATGTACCAAGACCACAAAGACCTTTTGTCCGCCTTCCACTCCCATGGCGTTAAGTACCTCGTTGTCGGCAGCTTCGCGGTTATCTATCACTCGCAGCCGCGCTTTACGAAGGACATAGACCGTTTCATCAAGGCGAACCCTGAAAACGCGAAGGCGACCTACGACGCGCTTGCCGAGTTTGGCGCACCGGTCCAAGGCATCACGCCAGAAGTCTCCGGCATTGACACCAATCCCCCGACGAAGAAATCGCCGCACGTTTGGTTTC
>JBELAJ010000522.1:0-5888 GCA_049508935.1 Terriglobia bacterium
GGGCTCTCCGCGGTCACAAAGCGTGCGCCCGGGACGCCCTCAGGACGTTCGGCGCGCTGCGGGGGTGGTGTGTTTGAAAAGTCCTTGACAGAGCCGACGACATTATAGATGCGCCAGCCCCTGACTGTTTGTCTTCTTCCTTTGTTTTCATAGACATTCTCGGTTCGTCCGCGCATTTTCGTAAGCCGACCTTCAGGGCGGCATTCAGGCCGGGGCCTTTACCCCTGCTGACCTGAAGGTCAGCGCTACGCCACCCCGTCCCCATCTCTTCCCCAACCTAGCCTATAAATTTAGGCACAGTCTGTCAACGCCTTTGCGGGGAACGGCCGATTTGGAATTGGAACGGCGGGTTTGCGACGCCGAATGGCGTTGATTCGTCCCCGCGGAGGGCGGCCACAAGGGCCGCCCCTACCCGTTGATTTCGCGATTCAAAACTTCGAAAGCCTTGCCGGCAGCAGACATTGTGTCCTCTAGACTGGGTATTCCCTCCAACATCAGCCATTTGGCTAGACTTCTCACACGCTCCTTCGTCGATTCGTCGCGGATGTACTCGACAGGCGACTTTCCGTCGATACGCGCCAACATCAGGGCGCCGAGATGGCGCACGGTCATTTTCTCGAAGTCCACGAGAGCCGCTGCGTCGGTTCCTCCCACCAATTCTGTCCAAAAGTCGCGGGCTGCCGAGAAGTACGCCCGGGCATAGTGAGGCTGATGGAACGCCTTTAGAAAGAGGTGGTTCAGAAGGAATCCGGCATCGAAGGCCGGATCGCCCCAATGGACGACTTCGAAATCAATCAGGAAAATACGGCTGTTCTGCACGAGCATGTTCTTGGGACTGAAGTCACCGTGCACGATGGCGCTGCGGATCTGCCAGGAATCGTCGATCAGCTTCCGGATGAGCGGGCCTACGTCCGGATGCCGCGCTGCGGTAGTCCGATAGTAGGGATCGACGCGCAGTTGGTCGAAGACGGCGCGCTCCGCGAACGCCGCCCGGAATGAAGGATCGCGCTGCGAGGCTGTAATCATCAGGGCCAGAAGCTTCCCCGCCTGCCGCGCCACGCCCCCGTCGACTCGCCCCTCAAGCAGCGCCTCTTTCCAGGTTACTGACCCTGCCGGGGCCGCAGTCATGACGAAGAGGTAGTCATCACGGCCGACATGAACGACCTGCGGGACGGCCCCCGGACCTAGCACGGAGCTCAGCGCCTGGATCGCTTCCGCCTCGCGGAAGATGCGGCCGCGCTCCGAGCGCCAGTCGTCCTTGACGCGCAACTTCTCGAGCGACTGTTTCACCACCCAGCGCCTCTCCTCGCCGTCCGGACCCTTCCCTTCAACCAGCAGAACAGTATTGGAGACGCCACCACCTAATTCGCGAACAGACATCGCAGCCCCAAGCGACCAAAGACAATTCCCCGTAATGTAGTCCTTAACGTTGCTGGCGGAGAGGAGGATGGGCTCTCTACTCATCAGGATGCTACGCCCCTCGAAACTTCCTCGCGACCGGCTGCCCGGTGGCATCAACAGTGTCGAGCAGTTCGTACACTGCCCCACACGTTGGGCACACCACCTCAGGTTTGCGGCCGTCCGGTTTTCGGCACACTTCCTTCACCACTCCGAAATGGCCATCCGGAGATAGAAAGTACTCGAACATCAGTCGATTGCAGCGCGCACAGTACTGCCTCCGGCGCTGCGCACTTCGAGGAACCATGACCTTGTCCCTTTCTCGTCCTTTTAAGAGATTAGTGCATCTCTCGGAGCCAGGAAATAGGAATTACGCCGCTTCGAGAGCCCCGTCAGGGGCGGCATACAGTAGCCCAGGGCGCAAGCCCTGGGTTCGATGGCCCTCACCCCGCCTTCGGCACCCCTCTCCCGCTTGAGCGGGAGAGGGGACGGGGGTGAGGGAGCGCTCGTCCACCCATGGTTTGCGCCGTGGGCTAAAAGCTTGCGCCCGCTACGCGGGCTGACTTCTCGAACGGACCTCCGATTCAGGACATTACCGGGAATGCATTATAATTGTCATGCGCGCGGAGGCAGACTGGAAGCTGAAGCGGAGGACCGCAGGAAAGTCCATGGGGATTATCGTGCCCAAGAAAAAGCTAGTCCGTCTCAAAGCCAAGAAGGATCGTGCACTCTGCGTTGCGGAAACGCGGGGCGGGCACGTACCCATATCTCATGATCCTCAGATCGAACAGCACCTGAAGCTCGGTCGGGAGTTCATGGCGAAGTATCGCGCCGCATTCCGGGCTTTGGCCAAATGACCATAGGTCCCGAAGCGATCCGACACAACTAGCCATTCGGGCGACCAGGTATTGGAGTAAACCATGATTCAGCGCATTCGACGTAGAGACTTTCTGAAGACTTCGGTCGCTTTGGCGACGGGCGCGGGTGCAGTGCAGGCCAGCGCAGCCCGCGTCGGCCAGGCGGCCGCGGCCGCCTCTGACGCTAAGCTCGAATGGCGCAACAAGCAGCCGGAGATGCGCTACCGGAGGCTGGGCCGGACGGGGTACATGATTTCGGAGATGGTCTGCGGCGGCGATCCCATTTCTCCCACCAACAACCGCCACGTCGAACTTGCCATCGAAATGGGGCTGAACTATCTCGACACGGCGCCGGAATACGGGGAGGGCCAGAGCGAGCGGGGCTACGGCGCAATCATTCAGGGTTCGAAGCGCGACCAGGTGTTCGTCAACACCAAGATCAGCGTTTTTCCGGACACGCGCTTCGCGGCCTACGAGATGTTGTATTCACGCCTCAACCGCGATGAGCAGGCCGCAATTCTGCGCGAGGTGAGCGAAGACATCGAGCGGCGGCGGGTCACGGTGCCGAATTATTTCGGCAACTATTTCAACGGCCAGATTCGCCAAGTCGAGGAGGCAGCGCTGGCGAATGCCATGGAGAAGAAGTACTCCGCGAAAATCGACCGGCCGCGGGTTTACGTCAAAACCATCATCGATTCGCTGGAGGGCAGCCTTAAACGGCTTCAAACCGATCACGTCGACCTGATGATGTGCCCGCATGCGTGCTCTTCCCCCGCCGAAGTGCAAATCCACGAAATCTACGAAGCTTTTGAGAAGCTGCGCCAACAGGGCAAGGTAAGGTTTCTGGGGGTCTCAGCGCATAACGACCCGGCAGGAGTTCTCAAAGCTGCGATCGGGACCGGCGTTTATTCCGCTGCCATGGTGGCTTGCAACATCTTGAACTGGCACTACGTCGCGCCGGTTGTCGAAGAGGCCTACAAGCAGAATTTCGGGGTGATTGCCATGAAGACCTCGCAGGTGATTTTTCAGCCGGACCGATCAACCACCCCGGTGCCGGAGCGCGCCGCGCTGCTCGAGCAGACGATTCCCGGCGATATGAATCTTCACCAGAAGGCCTACCGCTTCGTGCTTAACAACCCGCACGTTTCCGCCGTGATTTCGCAGATGGAAAACGAAAAGCAGGTGAAAGAGAATTTACCGGTGGTGAGGGCGTAGCGGCTCCCCTCCCGATCAGTTGAACGCCCTCTCCCTTGGGGCTGATCGTTACCCATAATCTTCGGCTGGACACGGGGGGTGGGCTGCATAAACCTCGACGCCCTGAAAGGGCGCCAGTTAGTAGCCGGGGGCAACGCCCCCGGGAACGGTGATCTGGAACCACCCCGACCCTGAAGGGGTCGCATAAGGCGCGAGGCCCGCGCCTCCCTGGAAATCAATCACACCTATTCGGCTTACCGGTACCGCAACTTACTCTCGGCCTGAAACGTCAATAAGACTGCGGGCGTAAGGGTAGGGCTTGCCCTACCCACGTCGGGGTTAGCGGAAATGCGGGGACGGCAAGCCGCCCCCCCACAAGGGCAAGCGTTTTGCCGGCCCACAGGCGCATTTTGTGGAACTTTTAGCTAGTCCAAGAGGAATATGCCATGAAAGCGGAGGACGATGGCCGAACTCACTGATCTTCGCGATGAGCAGTTGCTGCTAATGATGCAGGCCGGCGACGAGAACGCCTTCACCACGCTGTACCGCCGTCGTCAGGGAAACATCTACCGCTTTGTGCTCGAGATGAGCGGGTCGGCGCCACTTGCCGAGGACGTCACGCAGGAAGTGTTCATGGCGCTGATCCGCGAGAGCCGCGGTTTCGACCCCTCGCGTGGTTCCCTTTCCGGTTACCTGCTCGGAATGGCGCGCCATCACGCTCTGCGGCTGCTCAAGCGTGACCAGACGTACGTCTCGGCGTCGCGGGCGGAAGAGGGCGGGAGGGAGTGGGGAGATGCCGCGCCGGCGTCCGGCGAAGATCCGCACTCCGCGATGAGCCGCCGGGAAACGATCTATTCGGTGCGTCAGGCGATCTTGAGCTTGCCCGAGCACTACCGCGAAGCTGTAGTTTTGTGCGACTTGAATGAGATGAGCTACGAGGAAACGGCGTCGGTTTTGGATTGTTCAGTGGGGACGGTGCGGTCGCGATTGCACCGCGGCCGCGCCCTGCTCCTCCAGAAACTCACGGGCGGGGTGAAGGTGGAACCCGCCCGTGAGGCGATCGATGGCAAAAGGTGTTTGGCATGAATTGCAAAGACTTCGGAAATATGATTCACCAGCTAGTGAGCGGCCGGGTGGCTGACAGGACAAAGCAACTGGAGGCTTTGGAGCACGCCGGCCATTGCCTGTGGTGCGCCCGGCGCCTGGATGACGAGAGCAAGCTGACGGAACGGCTGCAGGCCTTCGCCGGCAGTATTCAGGGACAGCGTGCGCCGATGCGAGTAGAAGCGGAACTGCTTCAGGCTTTTCGCGAAAGGAAGCCCGGAGAAGGGACGAAGCTCTTTGGGCCGGCCTGGAGACGCATTTGGCGCGGCGCAGCCTGGGGGCTGGCATTTGCCGCGATGGCCGCCACGGCGTGGATCATGATCATTGAGTGGCCGCGCCTTCATCGCGGCACAAGCGCCCCTCCATCGCGGGTTGCTGGCAGCCGGCCGCAGGTTAGCTCTGATGCTTCGCGCGCATACGATACCCCGGGGTCTGGCGCCACCTTGAAGAGCGACGCCAGGGCCGAAGTAGCTCCTATTCGGAATTCGCAGCGGTCAGTGCCGGAAGAATCTGCAGGCGAAGCGGCAACGGATTTCATTTCCCTTGGGACTTGCGATGACTCCCAATGCATGGAAGAAGCCACGCTGGTCCGCGTGGCGCTGCCTGCCGAGGCGCTGCTGGCGTTCGGATTGGGGACGGACAATGAGTATGCTCCGGACGCCACGGTTCAGGCGGACGTCGCCTTGGGAAGCAACGGAGTTCCATTTGCGATTCGGTTTGTGAATTAGTCGGTAGGTGGCAGATCGTAGGTGGTAGGTAGGGAAAACCGGCGCCCACCTATCACGTACGACCTGCCACATACCCGAAGGAGACGATATGAAGAAGCACACGTCAAGATTAGCAACGATCTGGGCAGCGGGGGTTTGCTGCCTGTGCGTGGCTGCGGCTTTGATGCCGACCGCCACAGCACAAAACCCGCCGGCCGCGGGTGGCGGCTTCGGTAGGGCGCGTTTCTTCGGCGCCGAGCTCTTTTCGGCCGGCAAGGTGGTGACCGGGGCGCCCTATTCTGCGCAAGCAGTTACTGAACACACCCAAGTTCTGGCGGATGCAAACACCATTCACACTACAACCACTGCAAACGTCTACCGCGACAGCCAGGGGAGAACGCGGCGCGAGCAGGAACTGGGGGCCATCGGCCCCTGGGCCGGCGAAGGGGGTCCTCGTAAAATGATAGCGATTGGCGACCCCGTGGGCGGATCACTCTACATGCTGAATCCCAAGACCCAGGTAGCTCGCCAAATGCCCTTCCCGGCGCGCGCGGGAGCGCGCTGGAATGCTCAAAGGACTGAGCGCACAAAGACTGAGAATCCTAACGTGACGACGGAGTCGCTCGGC
>JBELAJ010000523.1:0-5885 GCA_049508935.1 Terriglobia bacterium
GCTGGTGGCTTGGTTTTGGCGCCAGCCTTACGAGGAGAAACCTATCCGCTGGGGCACGCGCCTGCACGATCGCTTTCTTCTCCCTTACTTCGTCGAGCAGGATTTTGGCTGTGTCCTGAACGACTTGCGCCGCACCGGTTACCCCTTGGACACAGCGTGGTTTGCTCCGCATTGGGAGTTTCGTTTTCCGGCTTGTGGCCAGGTGTCTTACGAGGGGGTCGATATCGAACTCCGCCAGGCCATCGAGCCCTGGAACGTGTTGGGAGAGGAACCCGGCGCAGGCGGCACAGCGCGGCACGTCGATTCCTCTCTGGAGCGCATCCAGGTGCGCGCGCAGGGCTTGGTGAGCGAGCGGTTTGCCCTCGCCTGCAATGGCCGGCGATTGCCTCTCCAGTCCACGGGCACGCACGGCGACTTGGTGTGTGGCGTGCGTTTTCGCGCCTGGCAGCCGCCGCATTGCTTGCATCCGACCATCCCCGTGCATACCCCTTTGATCGTCGAGTTGATTGACATCGGCGCCAAGCGGTCGATCGGTGGATGCACTTACTATGTGGCGCATCCGGGCGGGCGCAACTACGAGACTTTTCCCGTAAACTCGAACGAGGCCGAGGCCCGCAGGAGGGCCCGTTTTTACCCCTTCGGTCACACGCCGGATCTCAAGGCCGTACCAGCGCCCGAGGAGAATCCGGAGTTTCCGGCGACGCTGGATTTGCGCCGAAAGACGTAGCACCGACCTCCTGCCCGTGCCGGCCATGCCCAAGGTGGCCGAGCTAAGACGCTGCGTGGTGAACGCCTTCTGACAGGAGTAGTCAGCAACCGCTAGCCCATTCTCCAGTGGGAATGACCGTCATTGCCATGGGCCCTCTCGCTCAGGACTTTCCTCCGTCACGCTCACCGTGACGTCCATGCCTAGGAAGGAGTTGGCAGAGCCCTCGAAGGTGCCCGATAACGGCAGAACCTGGTCATGGGACCAGGCGACGGCGACACGAATCAGGTTGCGATTGCCCACGATACTATGGGTCGGATCGAAATCAATCCAGCCCGCGCCCGGCAAGTAAGTCTGCATCCACGCATGTGTTGCACCGCCACCCGTGACGCTCGTATTGTTGCCAGGAACGAAGATGTACCCACTGACGAAGCGAGCGGCCAAGCCAAGAGATCGTGTGGCTTCCATCATCAGGACGGCGAAATCCCGGCAACTGCCGCGACGGCTCAGGATCGTTTCATCCGGGCTCTGTACGCCCTTTTCACTGCGTCGCATGTACCGGAATTGTTCCTTGATGCCGAGGGTCATGGAGCGTAGCAGTTTCATGGTTCCGGTGGTACCCGAGGGATCCAGAAACTGGTTTGCCCAGTGACGAACGTCATCGCCTGGATAGTGACGGGTCAGCGCACGCGCAAGGTTGGGCAGATCCTCATTCGAATAGCGGAACGGATAGGTGTTCGCGTACTCCTCCAGCGGGTACTCCGGCAAGGCGGTATCGAAGTGTTGAAGCGTCACGATGCTCTCAAAGCGAAGCTCCGTAGTGACACCATCGAATTCAGCGATGGCGATGGAATTGTCGAATACATCATGGAGCCAGCGAAGATGAGAAGGATTGGGCGTGATGGTCAAGCTGGTCTTGAGAAGCTTAAGGTCGTGGCTTTCCCGAGGCCGGAACATCATGCGGTGCACCCCGAGTCCCACGGGCTTTGAATAACGATAAATCGTGACATGACGTACGGTAAGGAGAGACATGCTAAGACCTGATCTCGCAGTTCGGAGAAGGACTAACGGTCATGCTCTCCTCAACTTCGTCGGTCCAAACCTGGAAGCTCTCCAGCGTGTACGGGCCGAACGTGGTTACCATCGCGACATCAGCGGCATCGCGGCCTCGCGCGATCAGCACTCGCCCGATCCTTGGCATGTTGTTCCGGGGGTCGAAGATGTACCAACCGCCACCGATATAGACTTCAATCCACGCGGCAAAATCCGGGACACCGTAGGGTGGCGGCATCCCCGTGTCGCCCAGGTAACCCGTACAATAGCGTGCCGGAATGTTCATACAGCGGCAGAGTGCGATGGCCAGGTGCGCGTAGTCGCGGCAAACTCCTGAGCGCCCGTTATAGACCTCCCATGCCGTCCTGGTGGAGCACGCGGTCTGATAATCGAACGTGATTCTGTTATGGACATAGTCACAAATCGCCTGAACGAGCGGCCATCCGCGCTGCGCCTCCCCGAAGAGCTGCCAGGCCACCGGGGACAGCAGATCGGTCTCACAATATCGGCTGCCCAGAAGGAACACCAGGGTTTCTTCCGGTAGGTCATTCACCGCGTTCTGCTGAGCAGAAGGAACAACGACGTCCGGTAAGCCAGTATCTCTTACCACCCCGTTGCTTTTTATACGAAACCGGCCGGCCGGCGCCACAATTCGGCTGCACCAATTTCCGAAGCCATCGCGATAGGCCGTAAGGGGCACTGACGGGTTGGTGGTGAGATGATCGGGCGTGACGATGTCGGAGGCGCGTGAATAATGGATGCTCACCGTCAATATCATCGGTGTCGGTTGTGGGAAGCTGTAGATGAATTCATAGCCAACACGGATCTGCATGCTGGGGATTCCTTTCGTCTCGTATTATACCCTTTGGTTTGATTCAGTGTGTGTTCAATCCGACTCACCTGCCCGGTCAGGATTGCCCGCTCAGCTCACGAAAGAGTGCCTACAGTGTGGGATCGGGAGAAACTGCGGATGGCAGGACCTTGTTGAAGTGAGGAGACAATGCCGAAGAAGCGGCCCCGCGGCATCGCTGGCCATTCGGAAATCAGGTTGGAAAAGATTTTTTTACCCCTTCTCAGAAGTGGAAATACTTGACACCTTCGCAAAAGGTTGCGAATTTAAGGATTACTAGTACGTCGCTCGGGGCAGTGCTGAACTAACGCTCAGCGCCACGATGCTCGGGTCCCTCTGATGAACGACACACCACTGGCATCAACGCAATCGCTCGCGGAGGAGCGGCGGTACGCTCCCATTGACGGCTACTGGGATGAGGCCGTGCTGCCTTCCGGTTTCCCTCGCCGCCATTGGCGCCAGCTTGCGGTGGCCATCCGGCGTATGGGGTTCCGGCAGTTCAATCGCTACTGGCAGTCGGGTGTGCAACTCCTCCGGGAAGCCAGCGTCTCCAACAACGTCGCCAATGATCCATGGCGCAATGAGCGTCCCTTGCCTCTGGATCCCATCCCGCTGCTGATCGCGGAAGACGAATGGACGCATATTGAAAGGGCCGTCATCCAGCGCGCGGCATTGCTCAACGCGATGCTGTTCGATCTTTATGGCAAGCAGCGGTTGATGTACGAGCAACATCTTCCCCCGGCGCTGGTCTTCGGCAATCCTCAGTTCCTGCGGCCCTGCTTTGGCATTACACCTCCCGAGGGCGTGTACTTGCACACTTACGCTGCGGATCTGGCCCGTTCTCCCGACGGCTTCTGGTGGGTAATTGCTGACCGCACCCAAGCGCCAGCCGGAATGGGTTACTCGCTGGAAAACCGCCTGGTCAGCGCGCGCACCTTGCCCACCGTCTTCAGCCAATACCGCGTTCGCCAACTGGCGCGCTTTTTTGACGTCCGCCGCGATGCGCTTCTCGCCCTGGCGGCCAAGCAAAGCAAGAGTCCGCGTGTGGTGGTGCTTACGCCGGGGCCGCACAACGACACCTATTTTGAACACTCCTTTCTGGCAGGCTATTGGGGCTTCTCCTTGGTCGAAGGGGATGACTTGACGGTGCGTGACGGCCGCGTTTATTTGAAAACCCTGGCGGGCCTGGAGCCGGTCGATTTGATAATGCGCCGCTTCGACGCTAGTTTCTGTGACCCCCTCGAACTGCGCGGAGATTCTTTGTTGGGCGTGCCCGGCCTTGTGCAAGTCATCCGTAACGGAGCCGTGGTGATTGACAATACGCTCGGTAGCGGGTTGGTGGAAGCGGCGGGGTACCTGGCGTTCCTGCCAGGCCTTTGCCGCCAGCTCCTGGGCGAAGATTTGCGCATGCCTTCGGTGGCCACCTGGTGGTGCGGCCAGGAAAAACCCTGTCAATACGTGTTGGAGCATCTCGACGATCTGGTGATCAAACCTGCGTCTCCCAGTTTCGGTCACCAATTGGAGTATCCAGCGTCGATGGATGCCGCCGGACGCGAAAAGCTGATTGGTAATATCGAAGCGCATCCGGAGCGGTATGTGGCGCAGGAGGGGATTGCGCTCTCCACGGCGCCGGCGCGCACCGACGCGGGATTGGATGCTCGCCACGTGGTTCTGAGAGTTTTCGCCGTTTGGGACGGCCAATCATACACCGTAATGCCTGGTGGCCTGGCGCGGGTCACCACTGAAACCTCTTCCCATCGGCTTCCCTTGCTGCTGGGCGGGGCGAGCAAAGACACCTGGGTGCTCGGTTGCGCAGAAGAGCCTTCGCCTGGACCCAGCTTGCCTCCAGTTTCGATCGATACCTATTCCAGCCGAGGCACCCTACCCAGCCGGGTTGCCGACAGTCTCTTTTGGCTCGGCCGTTACTCCGAACGCGTGGAAGCGAATGTTCGTCTCCTCCGCGCCTTGTTGCCAGCACTCTCCGCGGAGGAGGATTTCGGGCGCGCCATAACACTGGAGACGGCGGTATATCTTTTGGTGGGGCTGAGCTTCCTGCCGCCGGAGGACGCCAATGCCTCCCTCGCCGAACAACGTTGGCGGGTGCAGCGCTTTCTCACCGATATGGTTTATGTCCCCTCGCGGATTTCCAGCCTGGGGTGGAACCTCAAAGAGTTGCGCCGCGTGGCCTGGCAACTGAAAGAACGGATGTCGAGCGACACATGGCATGTCCTCCAGCATCTGGAATCGGAATTCTCCCGCGGCGTGCCCGTCAATCCCGAGGACCGGTTTATCGCCCAAATTGGCGTGCTCGATCACGCCGTTATGACGTTGTCTGCTTTCTCCGGCTTGCTGATGGAAAACACCACTCGCGGCGAGGGCTGGCGTTTCCTGGAACTCGGCCGCCGCCTGGAGAGGGCTTTGCAAATGGCGGATTTGCTGCGCGCGGGGGTGGCGGAAGTTCCGCCGGACGCCCAACCCTGCCTCCACATTTTGCTCCAGATCGCCGACAGTTCCATTACCTACCGCACACGATACCTGAGCGTCCTCAGAACCGATCTGGTGTTGCAACTTTTGTTGGCGGATGAGTCGAATCCCCGGTCGGTAGGCTTCCAATTGGCCGCTCTGGTTTATCAATTCGAATCCCTCGGGGAGCACTACGACGCTGAGCATGGCCGGCTGGACGAGTTGGCTTCCAAAACCCTTCGCGAAATCCACGTGGCGCCCATGGCAGAGCTTGCCCAGCGGGATGGTGATGGAAGGTTAGCGGCGCTGGAATCCCTCCTCCAGCAGCTCAAAATTAACTTGTACGAATTCTCCGAAGCGTTGACGGCGCAATACATGAGCCCAGCCAAGCCCTCGCGCCTGACGTCGTCCTGGTGAGGAACGATGCTTTACCGGATTAATCATTCCACCCGATACGCTTACCCGTCACCGGTGACGCAGTGTTTCAATGAGGCGCGCCTGACTCCGCGGGCGCTGCCCGGCCAACAAGTACGCGAACACTGGCTGCAAGTCAATCCCGTTCCGGCCTTCTTGCAACAGCGCAAAGACTATTTCGGCAACGATGTTTCCACCTTTGCGGTTTTTGAAAAGCACGACCGCTTTACGGCCATCGCCAGCAGCGTTGTGGAAGTCGACCCGCAGGGCGGAGAAGTCCTTTCATCCCCGGCATGGGAAGAGGTGCGCGACCTGTTGGCCCTGCCGCTGGATCCGGATTTCATCGCTGCCTCCGAGTTCATATTCGATTCCCCTTACATTTCTGCCCTCGCGGAGTTG